>JBBRUT010000010.1:0-50567 GCA_038247555.1 Phycisphaerales bacterium
CAATGCCGCTTACAACATGGGCCGACTCGTGACCTACGCGTTGCTGGGGGCGGCGGCGGGAATGCTCGGTGCAGCGATGGACCTTGGGGGCTCGATGGTCGGCGTGCAACGCGTCGCGGCGGCATTCGCGGGCGGACTGATGATCTGCTTTGGCCTTGTTGCCCTGTTGCGGGCACGGGGCGTAAAGCTTCGACGGATGCCGCTGCCGGGTGTGCTGACGACGATGGTCGCGGGCGGGCATCGTGCCGTCGCCGATGCGCCGCCGCTCGCGCGTGCCTGGACCGTTGGCCTGCTCACAACGCTGCTCCCGTGCGGGTGGCTGTACGCCTTCGCCGTGACGGCCGCGGGAACTGCTCATCCACTCTACGGGGCGGCCACGATGGCGGTCTTCTGGGTGGGCACGTTACCGATCCTCGCCGGAGTCGGTCTCGGAGCACAGGCGATGACCGGTCGATTACGTTCGCAGTTGCCTGTGCTGACGAGCATTCTTCTGGTCGTCGTCGGAACGTACACTGTCTTGGGTCGCATGGCTCTTCCCACTCTTGCCAAGCCTCAACCTGCTGTTCGAGTTGTTGTCGACGGTCAGACCTCGAAGCTGGAGGTAAGCACCGAGCTGCCCCCCTGCTGCCAAGAGGGGGAATGACCAGCATGCGCAAGGCACCCTCGACTCAATCCATAAACTTCTCGGATGCGGGGTCGACGGTCGTGCCCTGCACGCATTGCACCTTGCCGGTGCCGACAGGTTTGCTGGAACCGGGAGATCCCCAGCAGTTCTGCTGTGCGGGGTGTCGCACTGCTTATGCTGTCATTCACTCCTGCGGGCTTGACCGCTACTACGAGCTTCGTGAACGGCTGGAGCGCTCGGATGAACGTGCCCCTGTCCGATCGACCAACGCGCGCTTCGCAGAGTTTGACGATGCCGCGTTCCAAGCAGTGTACTGCGGCGATCTCGACTCCGTGGAAGCGCCGAAGAGCCCCACCTCGCCGTCATCACCGACCCGGCCGCTTCGGACGGTGGAGCTGTTCATTGAAGGGGTGCACTGCTCCGCATGTGTTTGGCTGGTCGAACGGCTGCCCCGCGTTTGCCCGGGAGTGGTGGATTCCCGCCTGGATCTCCGCCGCGGCATGGTTCGCGTTGTCTGGGACGACCAACAGGTCAAGCTGTCCCGGATCGCGCGAAGTCTCGATTCCCTCGGTTATCCGCCGCATCCCGCCCGCGATGCGAGTGATCGCCGGGCGAGGCGTGCGGATGACCACAGGCAACTGATTCGTCTGGGGGTCGCGGGGGCGTGCGCGAGCAATGTCATGCTCCTCGGACTTGCGCTCTATGCCGGCCTCTTTGATGGGATGGAACCAGCGTACGTTTCGCTCTTTCGCGTGAGCAGCATGCTCGTCTCGGTGGTGTCTCTCGTGTGGCCGGGGGCGGTGTTCTTTCGATCGGCGTGGGCCGCGATCCGCACCGGGACGATGCATCTTGATATCCCCATCTCCTTAGCGCTGGGAGCAGGTGGCCTGTGGGGCGTGATCAGCACCATCAGCGGCACCGGAGAGATCTACTTCGACACACTCAGCGTTCTCGTCTTTCTGCTGCTTGTGGGCCGCTTCATTCAGCATCACCAGCAGCGCCGCAGCCTCGATGCCGTGGAGATGCTCTTCTCGCTGACACCGACCGTTGCTCGGATCGTGGATGACGCCGGACTCCAATCCAGTCAGCCTGGAGTCACCCGCGAGGTCTCCATCCAGAGTGTCCTCCTCGGCCAGTTCGTCGAAGTCCGCGCCGGGGAGTCGGTTCCGGTGGACGGGGTCATCGTCGCCGGGCTCTCTCAAGTGGATCAATCTCTGCTCACGGGCGAATCGCGGCCTGTCAGTGTCGAGACCGGTGATGCCGTCTGCGCGGGGATAGTAAACCTCGCTTCCACAATTCGGCTCCGGGTCGAGGCTACCGGGGCGCAGACTCGTGTCGGCCGATTGATGTCGCTCGTTCAGGATTCCCTCAACCGCAAGGCCCCCATTGTCCGGCTGGCAGATCGGATCGCGGGCTGGTTCCTTGCAGGCATGCTCGGGCTGGCCGCCGTCACGCTGGGCCTCTGGCTGTGGCTGGAACCGTCGGATCCTTCGCTCGCCATTGGTCACGCCACGGCGCTCCTCGTCGTGACCTGCCCGTGTGCTCTGGGTCTGGCCACTCCGCTCGCGCTCACCGTTGCCATCGGTCGCGCCGCAGGTCGTGGAATCTTGATCAAAGGAGGCGAGGCGATCCAGTCGCTCGCCAATCCGGGCCTGATTCTCCTCGACAAAACGGGAACTTTGACGCAAGGACGAATGTCCGTGGTGCGATGGGCTGGCCCGGAAGAGCTCAAGCCCATCATCGGCGCGATTGAGCGACAATCCGACCATCCCGTCGCTCGCGCACTTGCGGACGCGTTCGCCCCTGCTCTGCAGGCATGCGTGCAGTCGGTTCAGAAACTTGGGGCAGGCATCACCGGAACCTGCGGAAGCCAGACCCTCTCGATCGGGTCCCCGGACTTTATCGCCTCGATCATCGGCGGCATTGACGACACCTCGGCCATTCGGTGCAGGACGCTTGGCCGAGCGGGCCTCACGCCGGTTCTGGTTTCGGAGAATGGCCGCGTCGTTGCCAGCATCGGCCTAGGGGATGCGCTTCGGAGCGACTCCGGCAACTCGGTGCGATTGCTGCAGCGACAGGGATGGACCACACAGATTCTTTCCGGGGATCATCCCACCGTGGTCCGCTCGGTGGCGGATGAGCTGAAGATTCCCGCATCCGATGCCCGAGGCGGAGTGACTCCTGAAGGGAAGCTGGAGGCGGTCACCGCAGCGATCGCGATGGGACACAGCCCGGTCGTCATGGTGGGGGACGGCGTGAACGACGCCGCCGCGATGGCCGCGGCAACCGTCGGCATCGCAGTGCACGGCGGGGCCGAGGCGAGCCTCGCTGCGGCGGACGTTTATCTGTCGAACCCCGGATTGAGTGCAGTCGCAGAGCTGACCACCGGTGCTCGAAGCACGATGCGCACCATCAAGCTGTGCCTGGCGGCCTCACTCTGCTACAACGTCGCCGCGGCCGGGCTTTCCGTCGCGGGACTGATCAGTCCGCTCATCGCCGCGATCGTCATGCCCGCCAGCTCACTGACCGTGCTCGCCCTGTGCGTGCGTAGCGGGGCCTTCCGGCCGCCGAGGAGAACTCCATGAGCGTGCTGTTCGTGATCGTGCCTTTGGCGTTCCTGCTCGCGGGTGCCGCGCTAGCGGCGTTCGTCTATGCCGTCAGGCAAGGGCAGTTTGATGACCTAGATACCCCCTCGCACCGCGTGCTCTTCGACGACGATGAAGCCTTTGGAAAGCCTTGAAGCCCATCGTGCCCGACTGCACTTCGCGTTATAGTCTGCCCATGAAAATACCTCTCCTCGCGGCCGGATGTTGGCTCGCAGCCCTCCTGCCCGCGCCAGCCTCTCTCGCAGCGTGGCAGCCCGATGAAGAGCGCGTGCCCGGATTGACGGTCCGGGTGTATCACGTCAGCGGAGACATCCGCAAAGTCCCACGACTCGCCGAGAATCAGACGCCCAATGCAGACTTTGTGGTGTCTTGGCTGAATCTTGGTGACGGTCAACCATTTCCCGAACTTGATGCGCCGATTGTGACGCATGTTCACGGCTATCTTCAAATCGTGCAGCCGGGCAGCTACTCATTCCGGATCACCAGCGATGACGGCTCGCGATTGTTGATCGACCACCAGGTCGAGATTGACCATGACGGGCGGCACGGTGCCACGGCAAAGGAGAGCGGGCCGGTGCTCCTTGAGGCCGGTGCGAGAAGGCTGCGGGTAGAGCACTTTGACTCCGGTGGTCGTCGCTCGCTCAAGCTGGAATGGAAGCCACCCGGCGCACCCGAGTTTGTGCTCATCCCGACGGAGAACCTTCTGACCGATGCAGATGCCGCGAGGGTCACTTCGCCGGGTGTGAAACGACTCTTTGAAGACAAACGCCCGGGCGATGGTCGACCAGTCGAAGGGGTGCACCCCTCCTACACCCGCACGCCGATCCTCCCGGCGGATTTCTCTCCGAAGGTCGGGGCGATGTGCTTCCTGCCCGATGGCCGACTGGTCGTCGGCACGTTCAGCCCGCTCCAGCGAACTGATACCGACCTTCCCGACATTGAGTCCAAAGTACCCGACAAGCTTTATGCCCTTAGCGGCGTCACGACCGGTGATCCCGCGAAGGTCACCGTGACGCCGGTTGCCGATGGCCTCTATGAGCCATCCGGGCTCGTCTCCGTCGGAGACGCCCTGTACGTCTCTCACCGATGTGCAATCACTGAACTCAAAGACATCGATGGCGACGGGTTCTTTGAAACTCGTCGCGATGTCGCCTCGGGCTGGGAGTGCTGGAACTACCACCAGTTCACCTTCGGGCTGCTTCACCGCAATGGCAAGCTGTACGCCGCGCTTTCCACGGCCATGGCCCCGCCACCTTGGGAAGGAATGGGCACCAATGCAGGTCCAAACGGGCCACTCCGCGGCTGCGTGATCGAAGTCGATATTGCATCCGCGACGTTTCACGTCATCGCAGCGGGCACTCGCACGCCCAACGGGCTCGGCTGGGGACCGGCGGGTTCCATGTTCTACTCTGACAACCAGGGCGTGTGGATGTCCACGAGTCAGCTGGCTGAGATCGTGCCCGGACGGTACTTCGGGCACTACAACAACACCAATATCGTGCCCAAGCTGGCGGAACGCTTTCCCAGTGGAGGCTCTGCGAGTTCCTGGGGCGATCGTCTGCGAGCGCCCGCGGCGATCTATCTGCCTCAGAATGAACTGGCCAACTCACCCAGCCAGTCTTTGCTGGTCGAGCGCGGTCCGCACGCGGGGCAGATGTACGTCGGGGAGATCACCGCGGGCGGAATCCGCCGAGTGGCGCTGGAGAAAGTGAACGGCGTGTGGCAAGGTGCGGCATTCCGTTTCACCCAGGGTCTTTCGTGCGGGATCAACCGTCTGACGTGGGGTCCGGATGGCGCGCTCTACGCGGGCGGCATCGGCGCGAGCGGAAACTGGTCGTGGGAGGACACCCGCTTCGGGCTGGAACGCCTTCTGCCCAATGAATCTCTCACATTCGAGATGCACTCCGTCCGGGCCACGCACGACGGATTCCAAATCGAGTTCACCAAGCCGGTCGACCGCCCTTGGCTCACGGATGTTGCCAACTTCGCCGCGGCGCAGTGGAGCTACATCCATACCCAGGAGTATGGTGGACCGAAGATTGGCGAAGAGTCTCTTTCCGTTACCGCCGCGACACCGTCTGAGGATGGCCGAACTGTCCGGCTCACGATTCCTGGACTTCGGGCGGGGTCGTGCGTGTACCTTCGAACGGATCCGAAGTCGATCGATGGCGATGTCATCTGGTCTTCCGAAGCGTGGTACACGCTCAACCAAGTTCCCGCGGCCGAGCGCGCAGCGGATTCACGAATCGGCGACCTGTCGATCGATCCTGGGATCACTGGGGTCGGTGTGGGCATCCCGCCCCCCGCCGATGCATCAGTCCTCATCGGCCGCGCTGCGAGGAATGCCTGCGAGTTTGCACCCAAGCTCAAGGACCGTCCCACCGATGGCCGCACGCAGTCGGAGATTCTCGCCGCGCCCGAGTACGTGGAAGTCGGGAACGGGTCCGGCGACCTGATCTCCCGAAACGCTTTTGGCGACTGTCGTCTGCACGTGGAGTGGTACACGCCGCCCGGCGGAGAGGGCCAGATGGCTGGCAACAGCGGCGTCTATCTCCAGGAACGGTACGAGATCCAGGTTCTCGGAACGCTCGCGGGCAGTGTGCCACTTCAAACGAACGAAGCCGGCGCGATCTACAACGTCAAGCCCGCTTCCGTCAACGCCTCCACCGGGCCCGGCACCTGGCAGGCGTACGACATCTGGTTCCGGGCACCCCGCTTCCAGGACGGCAAGAAGACTTCGAGCGCTCGAATCACGGCCTATTGGAACGGCGTGCTGATCCACGACGATGTCGAGGTCAACGGTCCCACAGGGTCGGCCGCGGGTGGAGCCGAGCGTACAACTCTTCCGATGCAGGTCGGCGCGCTCCGCCTTCAGGACCACGCCTCCGCGGCCCAAGGCCCCGTGCGTTACCGTAACGTCTGGATCGCTCCGATGGAGCAGATGCCGGCGCAGCCCGCATCATGGACATCCCTCTTCAACGGCGAATCGCTGGAGGGCTGGACCGTGCGGGGCGGGAACGCAGAGTTCCGAGTGGAAGGCGGCGAGATCGTCGGCGCATCACGCCCAAACTCCGCGAATACCTTCCTGGTCTCCGAAGCACAGTTCGGAGACTTTGAGTTATTGGTGGAGTTCAAAGTGGATCCCGAGTTCAACTCGGGCATTCAGATCCGAAGCGCCATCGATGGAGGTATCGGCAATCAGAGCGGGCGAATGATCGGCTACCAGGTCGAGATTGATCCTTCCAGCCGGAACTACACCGGCGGGATGTATGACGAAGGTCGCAGGGGCTGGCTCTACCCGCTGATCGACAGCCCCGCCGCCCGCGGCGCCTTCAAACCCGGGGAATGGAACCAGATGCGGGTACGCGCCCAGGGTCCCCGCATTCAAACCTGGGTGAATGGTGCGCCCGCCGCAGACCTTTTCGACGCCGTCGATCCGGCGGGCCACATCGGCCTGCAGGTCCACAGCGTGGGAGATCGCACCCAAGAGATGCAGGTCCGATTTCGAAAGATTCAGGTGCGACCTCTGGGTGGCAAGCGGTAGCTGGAGATCAGCAGTCCAAACAAAAACAAACAACCCCCGCCGTAGCGGGGGCTGTGTCTGCCGAAAAGGCCGAGGTGGGATTCGAACCCACGAAGCTTGCGCAACGGATTTGCAATCCGTCCCCTTTGACCACTCGGGCACTCGGCCAGGCTTGGCAGGTGAACACCGTAAGTCCTGAAATCGGCAGCGTCAAGCGGAACCGCATGGTCACCAGGATCTTCTCGCCCTGGTGCACCGCCCCTCCAGCTTCTCGGGCCATGACATCACCGGACATCTCGCCCGATTCACTTGCGCCACTCAGTTGCATTTAGCTCGAACCGGGGCAATACTCTCGGTATGACTTTCATATCCAAGATCTCGGCAACCGCGGTTTGTGCGTTCGTGCTCACGACCATGTCTGCACCCAACCCTTCCGTTGCCCAAGGCGAGCAGCCGTCCGCCCCGCAACCGATCGATTCCGCACGACAGGCGCCTGCGCCACCGGCCGCGTCCAAGCCGCTCAAGGTCGTGGTTTCGATCGCCCCACTGCGCGGCCTGATTCAACCACTCCTGCCCGGCGGCAGCACCGTCGATATGCTCATCCCTCCCGGCGTGAGCGAGCATGGCTATGAGATTCCCCCCTCCAAGCTCGCGGCGATCACTCAGGCAGATCTGGTGATCACGATTGGCCTTGGCCTTGAGCCGCAGATCGACAAGTTCCTGAAGAACAACCCGAACGATGCACGCCTCGCACTCTCAATGGCCGACCTCGTGAACGTGCAACTCGACGCGAACGACCACGCAGCGCACGCCCACGGACCCAATGGCGAGTGCATTCACGGCGCGGCTGATCCCCACCTGTGGCTCGATCCGGGTAACGTGAAGAAGTTCGTGGAGAATCTCGCCCCTCGCCTGGCCGAGCGCTTTCCTGCAGGCGAAGTAAGCGAGCATCCCATCGTCGCAGCATCCAAGCAGCTTACCGCGAGGATCGACGAAGTTGATGCCGCGTATCGCGAGGCGACCGACAACGCTCAGACCCGCACGCTCGTCGTCGGTCACGATGCCTATGGCTGGCTCGCACGTCGCTACGCGCTGAGCACGATCGCGATCGCGGGGCTCAACGCGCAGGAGCCAACCAACAAGGCTGTTCAGGCCGCGATCGCGGCAATCCGCCAGCGAGGCGCCAGGGCTGTGTTTGTCGAGCCGCAACTTTCCCAAGCCGCGGGCAAACGTATCGCCGAGCGCACCAAAGTGCCCGTGCTGCTGCTTGATCCTCTCGGCGATGGCGACTGGTTCCGAATGATGGAATCCAACCTCGAAGCGCTGAAGCAGGGACTTGGGCAGAAGGCCACCAAGGCGGAGTAAACTCCCGGCGGCGGAACAACCTGATCGCCGCGTGAGCCCGCATGTCCCCCACCCCCCTACCCCCCCACTCTCCCGCACTCCGTCCATCGGGGGAATCATCACCCCCGATCGCCACGCTCGGCGAGGCGGCTGTGGACTGCCGAAATGTGAGTTTCAGCTATCCCGGCCGCGAAGCCTCGGTGCTCGACAACATCACCTTGCGCGTGAATCCCGGCGAACGGCTGGGCATTCTCGGCCCCAACGGCGGGGGCAAGAGCACGCTGCTCAAGCTCTGCCTCGGGCTGCTTCGCGGCAACACTGGGACGATCCGGGTGCTTGGCATGTCGCCCGATGAGGCGCGCCGGGCAGGGGTGATCGGGTATGTGCCTCAGCGGCTCGAGGCCGAGCTCGGCATGCCGATGTCGGCCAGAGAGCTCGTCACGCTGGGAGCGGCGTGGCGATGTCCGCCTTGGCGCGGCATTGACCCCAAGAGGCGAGACCGGGTGGAGCACATGCTCGAACTCGTGGGCGCGAAGGACTTCGCCGATCGCCCCGCGGGGAAGCTTTCGGGGGGGCAGTTGCAGCGTGTGATGATCGCCCGCGCCCTCGCGGCGGATGCACGCATTCTGGTGCTGGATGAGCCGATGGTCGGCATCGACGCCGCAGGTCAGCGGGTGTTCGCGGATCTGCTCGCCACGATTCACCGCGAGATCGGCGTGACCACGATTGTCGTCAGCCACGATCTGCGTGCGATCGTCGCTGGCAGCGACCGGGTCGCCTGCCTGGCTCGTCGTCTGCACGCTCACGCCGCGCCCCAGGGCCTCACGCCTCAAGTGCTGGCGGAGCTCTTCAGCCACGAGATCGCCGGTGCTCCGGGCACGCTAACGGGCATGCATGTGCACGCGCACAGCGCGGATGAATGCTGCAGCGAGCCGCATGTGCATCCGTCGGCGGCCGCCTCGGCCAACCTGCCCGGCAGTTCGTCGCCGGTTCAACTGGGCGTCAGCGCCAAGCGGGAAGGGCAGGCCTGAGCATGGAAACATACGCCCTTTTGACCAATCCCGACCTTGCCGACATGCGGCACATCGTGCTGACCGCGCTCATCGCCGGCCTCAGCGTCGTGCTCATGTGCGGAGTTCTCAGCCCGCTGGTCGTCGTCAAGCGATTGGGATTCGTCGGACAGGGCGTCAGCCACTCGGCGTTTGGCGGAATCGGCATCGCCGCGGTGCTCGGCGCGGCGGGATGGATCATCCCCGGCGGCGCGGCGGAGTTTGCCGTCATTGTCGCCTTCTGCATCGCCGCCGCCTTGGGAATGGCGAGCGTCTCCGATCGCCGCATTACACCAGTCGATACCGCCATCGGCATGTTCCTCGTGGGCTCCATGGCCCTTGGTGCAGTGCTTGTCCAGGCAAGCGGATCGCAGACGAGTTGGGAGTCCATTCTTTTTGGCTCCATCCTCGTCGCCGGGGAGCGCGAGGCGATCGCGGGTTGGGCGCTTGCCGCGGCCATCACATTCGCCGTGTGGTGGTGGCGCAGGCCCATGCTCTTCTGGGCATTTGACGAAGATTCCGCGGCGGCGTTCGGCGTGCCCGCCCGACGCATGAAACTCACACTCATGATTCTTCTGGCTCTCGCGGTCGTCACCGCGATGAAGCTTGCGGGCGTCATCCTTGCCACCGCACTGCTCGTCCTGCCGGGAGCCATCGCCCTTCGACTCAGCGACCGTCTCTGGGCAGTGGTCGCGCTGTCCGTGGGGGCGGGCGTGGCGGGCTTGCTTGGCGGCTTCGTCGCCAGCATCGAACTGAACTGGCAGGCCGGCCCGAGCATGGTACTGGTGTTGACACTGCTGTTTGCCTGCGCCGCGGCGTGGACCTGGGCGAAATCCCGCCGCGCGGCGGCTTGAATCTCGCAACGATAATCGATCCGATGGAGGTACCAATGGCCAAGCCGATCAAGGCGGAGATGTTTCTGGCGGAGCTGAATCGACTGCGCAAGGACCTCGATGAGGACCCTGGCGACATGGAGTGGTTGGCGCTCCACCACGCCTTCTGCTTCATTTCCTACAAAACCGGCGAGTTCCAGAAGTATCTGGATGAGCAGGCCAGCAAGGGCGAGTTCGATGGCTTGAAACGGTAACCCGGTAGATACTGCTGAAACGAACATTTTGCGGATTTTGGCGCGAACCAAACCCGGATTGTGTGCGAAGAATGTTGCATCGCCGCATTTGTGGGCGATATTGAAGTAAGTAGATCGCGTGGAACGGCCCCGCCGCGGCGTGAGAACCACGACCAACGCGAAGACCGGGAATCGCGACGACCGGGTTGATGATCACAACTCGGGCGATGAGCCGCAGGCGACGGTCTGCGGGAAAGAGCACCGGCAGCGGGCAGACAACCCCGTGATGGCCGGAAGGTCTTTTGGGAAGGAGGTGATCCAGTGCTTAAGGATTGTCTGAAGGGGCCAAGCTGCTAAATGCGGCCGCTCGACGGAGTCGGCCCGAAAAGGCCTGGCCCGAAAGCTGAAAAGCACAACCCCCGGTCCTCATGGGCCGGGGGTTGTTGTTTTTGCCTACCTTTGGGCTTGGGTCAGTTCAGCCCCATCCATGCCCCGATGATCGCGCCGTACTTGACGGTCAACCCTGCAAACACGACGCTCACCACCGAGATCAACTTGATCAGGATGTTCAGCGACGGGCCCGATGTGTCCTTGAACGGGTCGCCCACGGTATCGCCGACGACCGCGGCCTTGTGGTCGTCGGAGCCCTTGCCGTAGATCGGGTCGCCGCCCCGGCCCTTGCGGACCATCTCGGTCGCGCGGGAACGGAGGGTCGCGTGGAGTTCTACCGGGACGCGGTCGGCGGTTGCGGGATCGTTCAGGAACTTGTCTGCGGAGATGCGGCCGTAGCTCTCGATGAGCTTCTTGGCGTTGTCCCACGCGCCGCCGGCGTTGGCCATGAAGATCGCAACGGCGAAGCCGCTGGTGAGGCCGCCCGCCAGAAGCCCGATCACACCGGGAACGCTGAGCACAAGCCCAACACCGATGGGAACCGAAATCGCAAGAAGCGAGGGGATGACCATCTCCTTCTGTGCACCGGCAGTTGCGATGGAGACACACGTCGCGTAATCCGGGTATTCCTTCCCGCTGGCATCCTTGATCTGCTTGGGCCACTGCTGCGGATCGGCGATCTGGTCTTCCGTCATGCCCTGGCCGCGGAGGGCATCGCGCATGATGCCGAACTGCCTCCGACACTCACCCATCATGCTGTACGCCGCGCGACCAACCGCGCTCATGGTCAGAGCGCAGAACAGAAAGGTGAGCAAAGTGCCCAGGAAGAGACCGCCGATCACACGCGGGTTGGTGAGCGTGACGTCGTAGTAGGTCAGCACGTCGGCGATTGTGCCGCGGCTCGTGGCGACGACATCAATCGCAACGGCATGGTCGTGCGTACCGTGCGGGATGATGGTCGAAACAGTCAACTCGCGTGACTCAGCAAGGCGGAACAAGTCGCCATCGGCGGCATTCACACGCTCGCTCGTCTCCGCCGCTCCGAGAATGAAGATGTTGCCGGGCCGCACCATCTCCTGGAAGGCCCCGTCGGCGGGAAGCTGGGTGCGATCCACGAGCATCAGCGCATCGACATGGTCCTTGCCGTCCTTGCCCACACCCGGGACGACCGATGCAAACAGGCCGCTGCCCATGTAGATCGCGTGCTCGGCGGTCGGCTTTGGCTCCTGAGGGGAGTACGTGTGATTGGCAACGAATGTCCGCGCCTGGCTGGTGATCTGCGTCTGCACAATGCCTATGTAGGCCGCGAAAAGCGCCAGCGCGGTCAATGCGGCGGAGCCGATGGCAAACCCCTTGCCCGTCGCGGCGGTTGTGTTGCCCAGCGAGTCAAGCATGTCCGTCCGCTCGCGCACGTGCGGCGGCTGGCCCGACATCTCGGCGTTGCCGCCGGCGTTGTCGGCGATGGGGCCGTACGCATCGGTCGCGAGGGTGATGCCCAGAGTGCTGAGCATGCCGACGGCCGCGATCGACACGCCGTAGAGGCCCATGAGGAAGTTCTCTCGCCCGCCCGCGAAGATGTACGCCGCGAGGATACCGATCACGACCGTAAGCAGCGCGGTCCATGTGCTCTTCATGCCCTCGGCGATACCGGCGATAATGACGGTCGCGGGGCCGGTGAGCGCCTGCAGAGCGATGCGTCGGGTCGGCGGATGCTCATAGCTCGTGTAGTACTCGGTTCCCTTGGCAATGAGCAGCCCGGCGAGCAAGCCCGACACGATCGAACCCCAAAGCCCCAGCCAGCTGACCTCCGGGGTGTTCCGGAACAGGAAGAACAACAGCCCGAGGGAACCCAGTGCGATGAGCGCACTGGCGAACCAAACGCCGCGACCGAGCGCGGAAAGCAACTGGGCAAACGTCGCGCCCTCCTGCGCACGAACCACGAAAATGCCCAGGATCGAGCAGACAATGCCCAAGCCCGCCAGGGCGAGCGGCGTCACGACAATCTTCATGGCGATCAATGACTGACCCGCTGAATCGAGCGCGGTCATTCCGATCGCGGCCGTCGCACCCAACGCAATTGCGGAGAGGATCGAACCGTAGTAGCTTTCATACAGGTCCGCACCCATGCCCGCGACATCACCCACGTTGTCACCGACGTTGTCGGCGATTGTCGCGGGGTTCCGGGGGTCATCTTCGGGGATGCCCGCTTCGACCTTGCCCACAAGGTCCGCGCCGACATCGGCGGCCTTGGTATAAATGCCGCCGCCGACGCGGGCAAACAGAGCCTGTGTGCTGGCACCCATCGCGAAGCTCAGCACGATCGTGCTGAGCTCGACCATCTGATGTGCGCCGTCGCCGTGGGTGATTCCGAGCTTCTCGCCGTAGCTGGTCAGGAACCAGAACCAGAAGCTGATATCGAGAATCGCGAAACCCACCACGTTCAGGCCCATCACCGCACCCGCGCGAAAGGCCACCGTAAGAGCGTCGTTCAGCGAGTTCTTCGCCGCGGCCGCCGTACGGGCGGAGGCCGCGGTGGCCATCCGCATCCCCAGCCAGCCGCACAGGCCAGAGAGCAGACCGGCCATCGGCACGCCGATCAATGACATGGGTGGCTGCAGACCAAGCCCAAAGCTCATGATGAACAGCACCGCGATCAGCGCGACAAAGACCATCGCCACGACCTTGTACTGCCTCCGGAGATACGCCATCGCCCCTTCGCGGACGGCTTTAGCGATCCGGATTTGTTCTTCGTCGCCCTCGGGTTTGCTCCTGACGTTCGCCGCAAACACCGCGGCCATGATAAGCGCCGCAACGCCCGCCGCGGGCGCGAGGAAGTAGGGATAGGGGAGGCCCATCAACGTTTGGGCCAGAGTGAGCGGCATTTGGGTCATTGTTCGATCTCCCTTGGAAAGCCAGTTTATCCGGTTGCCCGCTCAAAACAAGAAAGGGCCCGGCGTCAGCCAGAGCCCTTGAAGATCACACTGGAGCGGCGCCTCAGTGCTTGGCGTTCGCCGTCGTACCGATCATCATGCCGTAGAACGAGCGGTAGACGAAGAAGGCCGAGATAAGGAAGAAGCCGATTGTGAGCGCGAGGGTGAGGTTGGTGTGTTCGTGCTGCTTGGTCGCTTCGTTGAACACCTTCATGCTGATGGCGAGCTCCACAGCCAGCAGGCCGAACAGCGTCGTGAACTTGATCACTGGGTTGAGGGCGACCGAGCTGGTGTCCTTGAATGGATCGCCAACGGTGTCACCGACGACGGTCGCTGCGTGCAGGTCGCTGCCCTTGCCGCGGCCCGAGTTCTTGAAGATCGGATCGGTCTCGACGATCTTTTTGGCGTTGTCCCAGGCACCGCCAGCGTTGGCCATGAAGATGGCTTGGTACAGGCCGAAGATGGCGATCGAGATGAGGTAGCCGATGAAGAAGTACGACTCGTAGAACGCGAAGGCAAGGGTGGCAAAGAAGACACCCAGGAAGATGTTGAACATGCCCTTCTGCGCGTACTGCGTGCAGATCTGCACGACCTTCTTGCTGTCCTCGACGCTCGCCTTGGTCGAGCCGTCAAGCCTGATGTTCTTCTTGATGAACTCGACAGCGCGGTACGCACCGGTCGAGACGGCCTGTGTTGAGGCACCAGTGAACCAGTAGATGATTGCGCCACCGGAGATGAGCCCGAGCAGGAACGGGGCGTGCAGGATGGACAGATTGGCGAGGTACTCAGGGTCGAGGCCATGGGTGAGTGCGACGACAATCGCAAAGATCATGGTCGTCGCGCCCACGACGGCCGTGCCGATCAGCACGGGCTTGGCAGTGGCCTTGAAGGTGTTGCCTGCGCCGTCGTTCTCTTCGAGGAACTCCTTGCCCTTCTCAAAGTCCGGAATGAAGCCGAAGTCACGCTTCACTTCTTCCTTGATGTTGGGCATGGTCTCGATGGTCGAGAGCTCGAACACGGACTGAGCGTTGTCGGTCACGGGGCCATAGCTATCGACGGCGATGGTGACAGGGCCCATGCCCAGGAAGCCGAAAGCGACCAGGCCGAACGCAAACACAGCCGGAGCCATCATGATCGTTTTGCCGTCGACGGCCATCCCCGGGAAGGAGTTGGCGACGTAGTACGCCGCGCCCATGAGGGCAACGATCGCCAGGCCGAGCCAGTATGCCGAGAAGTTGCCGGCAACGAGGCCGGAGAGGATGTTCAGCGATGCTCCGCCCTGCTCGGAGCTGGTGACGACCTCGCGCACATGGCGGCTGTGGGTTGAAGTGAAGACCTTCACGAGCTCGGGGATGATTGCGCCCGCGGCGGTTCCGCAGGTGATGATCAGCGAGAGCTTCCACCACCAGGTGTTGTCGCCGGCCATCACGGGGATAAGCAGCCAGGAGGTGATGAAAGTGAATGCAACGGAGACAACCGAGGTCAGAATGACCAGCGAGGTGAGAGGGGTCTCGAAGTTCATCTTTGTGGCATTGCCGTACCTGGCCTTGGCAACCGCCTCGTTGATGAAGTACGAAGCGGCACTGGCGATGACCATGACGATGCGCATCACAAACAGCCAGACAAGCAACTGGATCTGAATGGTCTCATAGCCGGGGCCCGCGGTCGTCTGGTTGATCGCCAGCAGGATGAACGCGATGAGAGCGACACCGGTGACGCCATACGTCTCAAAGCCGTCCGCCGAAGGGCCGACCGAGTCGCCGGCATTGTCGCCCACGCAATCGGCGATCACACCGGGGTTGCGGGCATCATCTTCCTTGATCTTGAAGACGATCTTCATGAGATCGGAACCGATGTCGGCGATCTTGGTGAAGATGCCACCGGCGATACGCAGGGCCGAAGCACCGAGCGATTCGCCGATCGCAAAGCCGATCAGACAGGCGCCGGAGATCTCGCCGGGAACAAAGAGCAGGATTCCGAGCATGATCAGCAGCTCGACGCTGATGAGCGCCATGCCGATCGAGATGCCTGCCTTGAGAGGGATCGCATAGCAGGGGAAAGGCTTGCCGCGGAGGGAGGCAAAGGCGGCGCGGCTGTTGGCAAACGTGTTCACGCGGATACCGAACCACGCAACTCCGTAGCTGCCGGCGATGCCGACAAGGCTGAAGGCAAGGATGATGCCGACCTTGGCCATCGACATGCCGTGCTGCTCAACACCTGCGGCATCGGGTCCCATGGGGATGAGCCAGCCGAAGTACCAGCCGACGGCGATGGCGATGAAGACCCACAGGAGCATGAGGAACTTTCCCTGCTGGATCATGTAGGTTTTACAGGTTTCGTAGATCAGCTCGGAGATGTCGAGCATGGACTTGTGGACCGGCATGCGCTTGAGCTGAGCGTAGATCATCAGGCCGAAGATCATCCCCATCGCGCAGACACCGAGGCCGACGAGCAGCAGGTTGTGGCCGTTGATCCCGCCGGTGTCGTCCAAGGTGCCGAGCACGCCGTCAGCTCCGGCTCCCTTGAAGAACTTCTCGTTTCCGACGTCCGGAAGGACGAGATTCGCTTCTCCTCCGGCCTTATGTCCCCCGCCTTGCTGCGAGGCCGCCGCGGCCGGGGCAAACAGCCCGAGCAGCAGAATGGCTGCGAACACTGGCACAAAGATCGAGAGGAAACGACCAATCGGGGCTGTGCCCCACACTTGCTTCATTGCTGACAAGGCCGATCTCCGCTAGGAATCCGTTGCTTTACAGGCTGTGACCGACAGGTCATAACAACTTCGGCGATCGATTGTCAAATCGGACAGAACGGGTCCCGATCAATAAACGTCGCCAAGACCAAATGAAACGACCGCGCAAGGAACGGCGGCATTCCGAAAGCACGGCGTGGATTCTGAAAAACTGTTTCCGCGACACAAAGCAGTACGCGGGAGGACGCGGATCAGTAGCGCGGCGGCTTCCGTTCCTTGTCCTTGTCCTTATCCTTATCCTTATCCTTGTCAGGACCGAACTTGCGTCCCTTCATGGGCACGCCGGACTCGCGGAGTCGGCGGGCAATGGACTTACGTGCATCCCGGCGGGCTCGCTCGGAAGGCTTCTCGTAGAACTCCTTCCGCTTGATGTCCTTGGTCAGCCCCTCCTTCTCACAGAGCTTCTTGAACCGACGGAGCATCTGCTCGGCACCTTCGCCGGCACGGGATTTAATCCGAATCGCCATGCAAACCCTCAAAACGCGTACCGAAACGCTTCTGCTTCCCAACCCCTCCGACAGGGAGCTAGTAAAGGCGAAGTGGTGCGTCCAATCAAGCGGCCAGCCAACACCAAGTCGGGCTCATCACTTCTGGCCCCAAAGCTGCTGGATCGCCGATTTTGAAGAATGCTCGTTGCGCTCATCCCGGCCGCAGAGCCGCTCCGCCTCCCTCCCCCCTTCTGAGTTCTCCATCCGCCCCGCCCCTACCCACCCCTGAGACGCCCTATGCCAATCCACAAGGTCCCGCGATGGCGGCTGATTCTGGGCCTCTCCGCGTGGGCGGCAGTCACCCTGGCGCTGGCGTTGATCGTTCTGACCGGATGCAAGGCCCGAATTGGGGGGGCTGGCAAGGAGCGGGAGGTGCAGGCCTCCTACCAGTACCGCTCACTCTCCGCGGACCTGTCCGATGGGGTGAGTGTTCGGGCGGCCGCCGCGGCAGCAGAGAGTGCACTTCGCTCCCGGGGCTACGTCATCACCGGGTCGGATGTCACATCCGATCGCGCGCGGATCGAAGCCAGGGCACACGGGGACGGGTGGCTCGACAAAGTCGTGTTCAGCGCGAGCAGTGCGGGAGCCAGGACCCGAGCCCGTTTCACGTCGGAGCCATTTGGGGATGAAGCAGCATCGCGCGCATTGATGGATTCGATGCTGGCGCGGCTTGGCAGGTGAACTCAGCGCTTCTCGATCGGCACGTACGGCGAGCCGTGCGCACCCACGTACGACGCGGTCGGGCGGTACAGCCGATTGTCCGCAAGCTGCTCCAAGACGTGTCCCGCCCAGCCGCTGATGCGGCTCATGGCGAACATCGGCGTAAACAGGTCGAGCTTCAGGCCGATGCTGTGGTACGTGGTGGCCGAATAGAAGTCGACGTTCGGGTAGACGCCCTTGGCCCCCACCTCACGGGCCATGATGGCCTCGATGGCGCTGGACATCTCGTAAAGCTTCATGTTGCCGGTATCAGCGGCGATCTGCTTGCTGAATGTCTTGAGGAATGTCGCGCGAGGATCGATCGTCTTGTATACCCGGTGCCCGAAGCCCATGATGCGGGCGCCTTCACTGCGCCTTTTGAGACGATCCATGATGAACGGCTCGATCACATCGGCCGCCGGCTTGCCTTGCTTCTTCGCGTCCTGCTCGATCTCATCGAGCATGATCATGACTTCTTCATTGGCGCCGCCGTGCAACGGGCCGCGGAGCGAGCCGATAGCGCCCGTGATCGCGGAGTAGACATCTGACAGCGTGCTGATGATCACCCGCGCCGTGAAGGTCGAGTTGTTCAACCCGTGGTCCGCGTGGAGAATCATGCACACGTCAAAGGCCCGTGCCATCGCCGGCGTGGGCTCCTTGCCATTGAGCATGTACAGAAAGTTCTGCGCGAATGAGAGGTCCTTTCGCGGAGCCACATACGACTCGCCGCGGCGATGCCGGTCGAAGGCAGCGATGATCGCCGGGGTCTGAGCAAGAATCGCAAGAGATTTTTTGCGGGCGGAACCAAGGTCGTTGGCATCTGCATCCGGGTCCGTCATCGCCAGCGCGCTCACCATCGTGCGCAGCACATGCATCGGCGATGCGTCCTTCGGACAACTCTGGATGCGCTCGAGCATCCCTTTGGGAAGCTCGTAGTCGTTGCGGAGATCCGTTGTGAACGCCTCAAGCTCGGACTTCGTCGGGAGACGGAGATTCCAGAGCAGGTAGACCGTTTCCTCGAAAGTCGAGTTCCGGGCCAGCGCATCGATCTCGATCCCCACGTATTCGAGAACGCCCTTCTCGCCATCGATGAAGGACATTCTGGTCTCGGCGGCGGTGACGCCTTCAAGACCCTTGGAAAATGGGCGAGCCGACGGCTGGGGGTTGGCGACAGCGCTGGTCATGCTGTGAAATCCTCCGTTTCGACGCCACTATAGGGCGCGTACCCAGCCATTTCGGCCTCATCCTTCCTCGGTTTCACGAGTCCCGCTCCCGCTCCCTTCGCCGCGGTTAGCATCCCAGGCTCATGTTCTTCCCACTTGGAACCGATCGATCGCTCCGTAGGCCACCGCTGATCACCCCGATTCTGATCGGGCTGAACGTTGCGGCGTACGTCGTGCAGCTCTACCTGTCCCGGAGTGATCCGGAGCAGTATCAGCGATTCCTGTCGACTCTTTGGGTATTTGGAGTTGATTTCAAGCCTTGGACCCTGATCACCAGCGCCTTTCTGCACGCCGAGTCCTCTCCTTGGCACATCCTGGGCAACATGCTGTTCCTGTGGGTGTTCGGCCCAAACATCGAGGATCGTTTCGGCAGAGTCGGGTTCTCCCTGTTCTACCTGATGGGCGCCGCGGCCTCGGGCGGGGTTCACGCTTTTCTTTCAGATAATCCTGCAATCGGAGCCTCAGGGGCCGTGGCCTCATGCACCGGTGCCTACCTCGTGCTGTTCCCCAAAACCCGAATCAAGTGCTTCATGATGCTCGGGTTCATCGGCATCGTCCATGTTTCCGCGTGGTGGTTCATCGTCTTGGCCATCACCTGGGACGTGCTGCTTCAGGCAACCGGCGCAAGAACCGGAGTCGCCCATGCGGCCCACCTGGGTGGAACCGTCTTTGGCATCTCGGTGGCGATGACGCTCCTCTGGCTAAAGATTCTGCCGCGAGAGCCCTTCGACCTGTTCACAATGGGCAAACAGGCGATTCGTCGTCGGCAGTTCAAAGAAGCAACCTCCCTGGCCTCAGAATCCCAGAGACAGCGACGTGAACAAGCCCGGTCCGGCGCTGCCGCGGAAGAGTCCGATGCGCTCGCGGCGGCGCGTGCTGAAGTGTCGCGACTGATCGGGAGCGGCGACATGCCCGCAGCCGCAGTCGCCTATCGCACCCTGGCGGATGAGTTTGGCGACAAGCCCGGCGCAACCGCTCTCTCGCGCCGCTCCCAATACGACCTCGCGAACCATCTCTACGCCGCACGCAAGTTTGAAGACGCTGCATACGCGTACGACCGATTCCTAGAGACATACGTCAAGGATCCGGAATCGCCGCAGATACGTCTGCTGCTCGGGCGAATCTATGCCCGCGAGCTCAATGACCCGGTGCGAGCCAAAGCCTTGATCTCCGAAGCTGTCTCCAAGCTCGAGGGCGCTGACCTCGAGCTGGCAAAGTCTGAACTTGCACATCTTGGGTGAGACTCGCACCTATCGTGCACCATGGCACGAACACGAATCAAAATCTGCGGCATTCGTGACGAGGAATCCGCCTTCGCCGCGGCGGACTCCGGCGCAGACGCAATCGGTCTGGTGTTCTACCCGCAAAGCCCGCGATACATCGAGCCCGATGATGCGTGGCAGTTAGTCGGAATGCTCCCACCCTTCGTTTCCAGCGTCGGGCTCTTCGTCAACGCGGACCTCGACCGTTTCATGATGATCGAAGAAGAGTGCCCGACCGACATGTCTCAGCTGCACGGGCACGAGCCGGAAGAACTCGTGAAGCAGTGCGGACCAAACGTCATCAAGGCCGTGCGCTTCGACGCCAAGACGATCGCCGATGAGCTTGACCGATGGGACCGCGTGGATGAAGTAGACGCCATCCTCGTCGACGGCTCAGCGGGCGGACAGGGCACAAGCTTTGATTGGAGCGCTCTGGCCGCCGCGCGGGAACGACTGTCCAAGCCCCTCATCCTTGCTGGCGGATTGACGCCAGAGAATGTCGGCGATGCGATCCGGACGGTCCGCCCATTCGCTGTCGATGTTTCCAGCGGAGTGGAAAGTTCTCCCGGCGTCAAGGAGGTCGATCTCATCGAAGCGTTCTGCCGTGCAGTGCGAAGGGCGGATTCCGAGCTTGATGCGTAGCCGAAACCCGGCCGCCACATTCAGCAAGCGCTGAGCTGGTCCACAACTTCCTCGGCGCTGAGCATCTCAACATCGATCGTTCTATTCGCCAGCCGGCCGTAGAGCGGGTCCCGTGCGGCGAAGAGCTCCTCGATCTCCACCAGCGTGCCGCGCCCCGTGAGCGTCGGGCGCATCGAGGCTCCCGCAGACCCAAGTCTCGACCGCAGCGCGGCGGGGCTTGCCCGGAGATACACGATCCGGATGCGACCCGCGGCCTGAGCCGCCGTCAAGGCCTCCGCAGCCCCCGGTGCCGTAGGCGTGCCGCCCCCCAGAGCGAGTACCGCTAGACGCTCCTTAAGCGCATGGGACAACCCAAGGGCCTCGGCAGCTCGAAACGCTGCTTCACCATGTCGAGAAAGAGCTTCGCCCGGCGTGTCCTCGCCCATGGCCATCGCCGTTCGATCATCAAGATCAGCAAACGTCCCAGCCATTCGATGCGCAAGGAGCTGCCCGACGGTGGACTTCCCCGCGCCTCGCAAGCCGATCAAAACGACCATGGGAGAGGTGGACGCCGCCATCTGCTCGCCCCTCACTCACTCCCCGCTCATTCCTTCGCACGAGACTGGTACGAGCCGTCGGCGGTGCTGATGCGGATCGTCTCGCCCTGCTCGATGAAGCCCGGGACGCGGGTCTTCAACCCGGTCTCGCAGACCGCATCCTTGAGCTGGTTGGTGACGGTCGCACCCTTGATGCCCGGCGGGCACTCGGTGATCTTGAGATCCACCGAAGAAGGGAGTTCGATCGTGAGGGGGTTACCATCGTGACTCAGCACGATCGTCATCCCGTTGGGCCGCAGATACAGCAGGGCATCGCCGAGAACATCCGCCGAAATGACCACTTGGTCAAAGGTCTCGGTGTCCATGAACGTCGCGCCGTGGCTGTCGGAATACAGATACTCCATCTCGCGGCGATCCAGATCAATAACCTCGATATCTTCGCTCGGCTGGAAACGGCGCTCAAACTGTCCACCGTCCTTCACGTTCTTGAACTTCAGGTTCACGAATGAGCGGAGGTTGCCCGGGTTCCGGAACTCATAGCCGGAGATCACGCACAGCTTGCCGTCCATCTTCACGCCGTAGCCTTGCCGACAGTCAATGGCCTTCATCGTCGAGGTCCTGATCCGGGTATCGTGTATGACTCATCACAGCCCGCTTCAACCGCCGCGAAGGCCGCGGAAGCAGGGCGGGCGGGATGTTAGGCCTCCGGACTCCACATGGCGATCCTCAAAGCACCCCTCCTCCTGCTCGCCTTTGCCTCCATCGCCATGGCTTTCCTTTGGGGTTGCTCGGCGGAGTCGGGGATGTTCCGCACCCCCGGCGGGCCGCCGATCGGCCTGCACGTTTGGGTCCGTGACGCCTCGACCCACCAGCCCATTGAAGGCGCCGTCGTCGTCGCCGACACCATCGCTCGAGATCACCCCTTCTCCGCGGCCACGATTCTCTCGCAAACCGGTCCGGAGTCGTCCCGGGCACGGACCGACGCTCAAGGTGCCGCGGTTGTCAACATGCTGGATGATCGGGAGTACCGGCTTGTCATTTGGGCCTCCGGACATCCGCCCTTGGTCTTCGGTCCGCTCTCGCTGCGACAGCGAGGCGGGGAGTGGATAGACCCTGAACTTCCTTCGAGCTCTGCGTCACCGCTGCTGCAGGCTCGTATCGGCATCCTCTCCGGCGAAACTGAACGATGACGCTCGAGCAGTTCATCCATCAATACGGGTATCTGGCGGTATTCGTGGGAACGCTGCTGGAAGGCGAGGCTGTACTGCTTCTTGCAGGCTACTTCGCCCATCGCGGCTATATGAATCTGCCGATTGTCCTGCTGTTTGCCTTCGCGGGTTCCTTCATTGGCGATCAGGTCGGTTTCGTGATCGGAAGGCTGAAGGGTCGCCTCATCTTTGATCGTCGGCCCAAGTGGCAGCCGCGAGCCAAGTGGATCCTCGCGCAAGTCGCGGTCCACGAGCGCTGGTTGCTGCTGGCGTTCCGCTTCGTTCCCGGCGTGCGGATGCTGACGCCGCTGGTCCTGGGCATGGCCGGATATCCCCAGCGCCGCTTCGCGGTCTACAACCTCATCGGCGCGGCCGCATGGTCCCTCATCATCGGCCTCATCGGATACTTCGCCGGCCATGCCGCGACGCGGGTCGTCCAGGAGGTTGCCGACAACGAAGTCGCCGTGATCGCCACCATCCTTGCCCTGGGCTTTGTGCTCTGGCTCGTGCGGAGGGCGTGGCTTGCCCGTCGCGCCCGCCTCATCGCCGCCGCCGCGGCGGAAAGGAACCGGGACAGCACTCCTCCCCCACTACTTTGATGCACTCACCGTCAGAGACGCGGGCTTGGACTCGCGTGGCGCTTCCTGGTGCATCCGCCGCGCCCGATGCTGCGACCAGTCCTTCACGCGAAGGTCAGGAGAGTCGGGTGTCGCCCCGTAAGCGCGGATGATGTCGTAGGTGTTGTTTCGCTGGGCCGGAACAAACCCCGCATCGCGAATCAGTCTGCACAACACGGCTTCGTCAAGGCAGTACGTTGTACCCGCACTCGATACGACGTTCTCCTCCATCATCACGCTGCCCATGTCGTTCGCGCCAAACGCGAGGGCGACCTGCCCGACGTGCGGACCCATCGTCACCCAGGATGCGCCGATCGAGTAAATGTTGTCGAGGAACAACCGCGACAGCGCCTGGGTCCGGAGATAGTCGGTCGCGCCGCTCATGCGTACACGCCGGCCGAAGCCAGGAACACGTTCCACCACCTGCTCGTTGCTCAGACTGTTCTGGCCCGCGAGCGTGCCATTGAGGGCGGCGAGCACGTCCCCCGGAAACTCTCCGAGACGACCGGCACTCGCAAAGTCCTCTTCGCGAGCACCAAAGTCAGGAACGCGGCCCAGCGGCGTGTTTTCACGCTGGAATGGCCACGAAATGAACGCTTTGTAGTGACCAATCGGCGTTGGTCCTCGGTGCTCGCCCGCCTCTCGAAGCACGCGATCCTGCCATTGCCGAACGAGCCACATGTGATGCACACGGTCGGCGTGTCCCTCGATGTGGCCGAACATCATCGTCGCGCTCGTGAACATCCCAAGCTGCTGAGCGACATACATCGTGGTCAACCACGCATCCGCATCGCACTTTCCAAGGCCGATCTTCCTGCGAACGTGGTGCGAAAAAATCTCACCGCCTCCACCCGGAACCGAGTCCAATCCCGCATCCCGCAGTCGCACCATGACCCATCGAAGCTTCGACTCCAGACTGTCCCCGGGCGGATCGAAGAACTGTACAAACTCAATGAACTCCGGAGGGCTGAACGCGTGAACGTGGATCTTTGGAAAGCGCTCCTTCAAACCCCTGAGAAGCGTGATGTACCACTCCAGCGGCAGCGCGGGGTTCATGCCGCCCTGCATCAGAATCTGGGTCCCTCCGATCGCGGCCAGTTCCGCGACCTTGTCATAGATCGCCTCAGGCTCGAGCGTGTACGAATCGTGGTCGTCGGCGTCGCGCCGGAACGCACAAAATGTGCACTTGGCGGAGCACACATTGGTGTAGTTGATGTTGCGATCGATCACGTACGTGCGGAGTTCGTCGCCGTGCAGCACACGAGCGCGGGCATCCGCCCGGCGACCAAGATCCTGCAGCGACGATCCCCGGAGCATCGCCAGTCCCTGCTCGGGAGTCAGCCGAGCCTCGCCCGCGGCGACCGCCTCAAGCAGTCCGCCATCGGCCGCGGAAAGGTGTGGATGCTCATGGGGTGGCTGGAAGATGCTCATGAATGAATTGCTCTCCGACTGAGTTTTCAAGAATCATTGAAAGCAACGACGACCAAATCCAGTGCCCGCGGAGCACCGGATGGTCCGATAGCCCAACCCGCGCGAAGCCGCAATGAAGATGCGGGCTCCGGGCTCTGGAGAAGCTCCCATCGCCAACACCGGCAATTCTGAATACCCGATATTGGGGATGACCATTTCCACGTTCTTCGGGAGGTTGAGTTCATGCCCCCACCCATGCCAAAGCCACATATCAGCGGTGCCGTTCGCCAGCTTCGCGGCTGGGTCACGTTCGCCGCGAGCCTGGTCGTCGTCGCCGGACTCGTCCAGGCTCTCACGTTCGGGTTCGTCCACTACACGGACGTGCGGACGGTCGAACTGCGAACAGTCCCGTCGACTGAACTGACAGTCGTGGGCGTTCAGGGCAATCTTCAGGGTCCGGGAACCGCAATGGAGATCCCTGAGGCAGCCGCGCAGGCGGCGGTTGGCGGCCTTCGGACCCAGGCGATGGCCCGGGCGCAGGCCCCTGATGTCAACACCGCCCGCACAGGCTGGGACATGGTGCTCAACCGTGCAAGCGCCCTGGCTTGCAGTGTAGGGGCGTTGGCTGCACTGTCTCTGCTCTTCCTCACCTTCCTCGGCACCGCGGTCGCCGGCGGAGGTGGAGTTCCCGGTGTCGAGCGTGTTGTCACCGCGACTGTCTGGTCCATGGTTCTGGCAGCGCTCTCAGTTCCGCTTCGGGACATCATGCCTTCGCTCCCTGTCCCGGGCGTGTTCGCTGGATACGAATCCATGACCCATCGCAGCGGCACTTGGTCGGCAACCGGTGTCGGAGCCGCGGGCACGCTCGCTCAATGGGTGATTGCTCCGCTGCTCGCTTCCGCCTCGGCCGCGATGATCGCGATCTGGTTCCGCACCGGCGTCTCGCGAGGGATCATCATCACCAGCGCAAGCGAGCTCGATGAACTCGCCGAACGCGAAATGGCAATGATCAATCGTGCCGGTGTTCGAAACGCCGTCGGCAAGTCCGTCGGCGCCCTGAATCGTGCCCTCGGAGAGGATGCCCTGCCCACGGTTCATGCCGCCGAAGATGCCGTAGACCAGGCCGCCGAGATCGCCTCTTCACTTGCCCGGGAAACCGGTCCCCGGCTCAACGCCGCAGGCAAGCTGGTTGGCGGGCGAAGCACCGTGGACAGCGCATTCAAGCGGTTGATCTGATCCCGAGCTATTTCCGCGGGTGAAATCGCTCGTGGACCTGCTTCAGGCGCTTGGAATCGACGTGGGTATAGATCTGAGTCGTGCCCACATCGGCATGTCCAAGCAACTCCTGCACGACGCGGAGGTCGGCC
The DNA here is from genome assembly GCA_038247555.1 of Phycisphaerales bacterium. GTDB lineage: Bacteria > Planctomycetota > Phycisphaerae > Phycisphaerales > UBA1924 > JAHBXL01. The sequence goes on from JBBRUT010000010.1 coordinate 25,735, forward strand.
CCGCCCATCAGCAAGTGCGTGGCGAAGGAATGCCGAAGCATGTGCGGATGAACGTCGGCAAGGTTTGCCGCGATCGCATTCCTCCGGACGATCTGCCACACCGCGACTCGCTCGAGCGGGCGACCCGTTCGTGAAAGCAGGAGGCGGTCCCGCACGCCGCTGACCGGCCGAGCTTCGACGTCGTCGGTGCGCAGCAGTCTTGGCCGGCACTCGGAGAGATACTGCCGAACCGCTTCCTGCGCGGGCTTGCCAACGGGTACGAGCCGTTGCTTGTTGCCCTTGCCTCGAACGAGTACGACCCCCAGCGTGTCGTTGAAGTCCCGAACTCCGACACTCGCCACCTCAGACGCTCGAAGGCCGCAGGCGTACATCAGCTCGAGCATCGCCCGATCGCGCAGGTAAAGCGGAACTCTGCCGCGTTCTTCCCCCCCACTCCCTTCACCGCCCGTGTCTCCGGGCTCGGGTCTTGGAGCGGCGAGGAGGTCCCGTACCTGCCGCGGCGTCAACACACCCGGCAACTTCTTCCACTTGGTCGGACGATCCAGAGCATCCGCCGGATTGATCGCCCGTCCGTCAGCATCTCGCGGCGGGTCGCTCGTAGACTCTGCCCAACGAAAGAACACCCGCATCGTCGCAAGGTGACGTATGACCGATGTCGCCGCGAGGTTTCGCTTCGACCGCAAGCCCGCCAGGTGATCCGAAAGATCCCTCGGCTGTACCCCTGCGAGCGAATCCCTCCCACGTTCCGCAAGGTCCGTTGCGAGATCGTTCAGATCACGCTCGTACGCCGCCAGCGAGTTCACTGCCAACCCACACTCGACTCGTGCGAACGTGAGGAACGCCCGGAGCGGCCGCGATAGGCCTTGAGGAAGATCCGCCCGGACTCGCCGGCTGCGAGCGCGGACACCGACATTCTCTGGGGAAGCTCTCACTCGTGACACTATCGGTGCCCCGCGTCCTGGTCCTGCTCTTGTCCACGGCGGAACGCGCCTCCGCAAGTCCAAAAACAAAGCCGCCCCGGGATGAACCGGGGCGGCCGAAGGGTCACGAAGTGTGCCCCGTGGGGGGCTCGAGGCTTAGCCGAGCAGCTGCAGAGCGGACTGCGGCTGGCTGTTGGCCAGGGCCAGGATGTTGGTCGAGGCCGAGACCAGGATCTGCCCGCGGGTCAGCGAAGCCGTCTCTGCCGCGAAGTTGGTATCGCGGATGACGGACTCGGCTGCCGTGGTGTTCTCAAGGGAGATGCTGAGGTTACGGATCGTGGCGCCGACGGTGTTCTTCTGGAACGCACCGAGACGGCCGCGGATCGCCGAGATCGAGTCGATCGCCTCGGAAACAACCTTCTGAGCCGACGACAGGTCACCGCCGACGACGTTGAACGCCTTGCCCGAAGCCAGGTCGGACAGGTAGCCCAGGGTCGAGTTTCCGAGCTTGCGGGTCGAGACGTCGGAGATGCCAAGGGCAACCTTACCAGCGATGTCCACGTTGGGAGCAAGCTGGAAGTCAGCACCGCCTCCGCTGATCGTGAAGACCGACAGATTGCCGCGCTGCTGCGCAGTGGAGGCGTCGAAGGTCATCTGGACATCGAGGAAGTCCGTGTTGATGCGAGCGGTGCGGCCGTCGGCGGTCGCCGCGATGCCGTTGATCGTCGCAACGATGTCCTGGCCCGAATCGCGAATGCCGTTGCTCGCGGCAGTCGAGTTAAACGCGACGGCGCTACCGGTGGTAACATTGAAATCCTGGGCCGCGAGCTGGAACACGCCGATGCCCGAGCCCTGAATGTTGGCTTCATTCACGATGCGGGTCGACACGAAAGCGTTGGAGCCGTAGCTCTGGGACTCGAGGCGGATACCGGTCGTGCCCGAGGCGGTGGCGGTAACGCCGGTGACGGCGGTGAAGGTATTGATCGCGGAAACCATGTTGTCCGCGGAAGTGCCGGACGCGAAGGACAGCTCGCGAGAACCGAGCGAGCCGGTGATTTCAATCGTGAAGGCGGAGTTCGTGCCGCCGTTGAGGTTCAGCGCACCACCTATCGCGAGGAACAGGCCGGCCTGCTGAGCCGAGGTCGTGATGACCGCCTGGACCTCCAGCGAGCTGCCGAAGGCCAGCTTGGCGCCGTTCACCTTGAAGTCCGAAACACCGGCATCAACGTCGGTGGTGGTGTAATCAAGATTGCCGTTGAGGAGCTTCTTGCCCTGGAACGAAGTCGCACCCGAGATGCGGTCGATCGTCTGCAGGATCGAGTCGATCTGCAGCTGATTGGCCTGCTTTTCCTGAGTGGAAAGGCCGTCGTCGTTCGCTGCGGAAGTTACCAGGCCCTGGAGGTCGATGAGCAGGGAGGAGATCTCCTGCAGACCGCCTTCGGCGATGTTGGCGACCTGGTCCGCGCGCTCGGCATTGCCGATCGCTGCGCCCAGCGAGGCCTTCTCGGATCGGAGATTCTCCGACGCGATCAGACCTGCCGGATCATCTTTGCCGCGGTTGATCCGCAGGCCCGTGCTCAGCCGCTCAAGCGACTGTCCCAGCGAGGAGTTGTTGGTAGCCAACACCCGCTGTGCAATAAGAGACTGAATGTTTGTATTGATGCGACTCATTGAACGTGCCCTCCGTGAACTCGTACCGGCGTGTCGTGCTGCGAGGAACGCCAAACCCGTTCTCGGGTCCGACCGCTTCCGAGCGGTGGAGTCGACGAGTGTCGTGGCCAACAAGGCCAGAACACCCTGCCCGGTTTCCGTACCAGGCCCGAGTTGCCCGACCGTCCGATTAAAACGGACGAGCGTGCGCGGTTTGAATCGGATGAGCCAAAGGGCGAGTTGAGCGCGGTTTGAACCGACTGGTACGATTTTCTGGGGCAGGTCCGATAAGACAACGACCCCGCCGGGGCAAGCGGCGGGGTCGTCGGGTTGGTTTCCAATCCTCTGTATGAACCTCGAAGCGCTGGATTAGCCCAGGAGCTGGAGGACTTGCTGACTCTGCTGATTCGCCAAGGACAGGACCGACGTGCTCGCGCTCGACAGAATCTGTGCCCGGGTCAGCTTGCTTGTCTCTTCCGCGAAGTCCGCATCGCGGATCCGGGATTCGCTCGCCGTCAGATTCTCGATCGCCGTCGTGAGCGATCGCACGTTCGTTTCCAGGGTGTTCCTCTCGAACGCGCCCAGCCGTCCGCGAAGCATCGAGACCTCGTCGATCGAGGTGTCCAGAATCGCCGAGGCGTGCTGGAACTGGCGGCTGTTCAGATCGTTCGACCCGCCGGAGCGGATCGAACTGAGGAACTGGAGCTGGTCGTTGATCAATGTGCCGCCCAGACGGGAGGCCGCCATCGATTGCACGCCGATGTTTGTCTGCTGGCTTGCGTTGATGGTCCCGCCAAGCTGGTAGAGCGCACCGCCGCCGGTGATGAAGAATGTTGAGGTCGAGCCGTTCGCCGTGGCGAAGGCCGCATCGAGCTGGAGTTCCAGCGAAAGCGCTGTCTGATTCTGGAGCGAGAGTCGCAGGCCGTTTCCGTTGGCCAGCGCACCGTTCACGATGGCACTCACATCCCTGCCGGCGTCGCGGTTCGCCGCCGAGAGGCCGGTGGCGAAGGCCGTGTCAGAGAAGCTCTGAGTGTCCGGCACCGCACCGTTTCCGGTCACGGCAAAGGTCCGGAAGAACCCACCGCCCGCCGGCTCATTGAGCCGACGAACCGATGCAAAGGCGTTGGAGCCGTACGTCGTTGAGGTGAACCTCATGCCCGACGCCGCATTCGCGGGATTGAGCAGTGAAGCAGAAAGACCCGTTGCCGCGGTGAAGGCATTGATCGCCTGCACCACGCTGTTGAGTGTCTGACCAGAGAGAATCTCGAGCACCTGTACACCGAGCGGCCCAGCGACCTCGATCGTGGTGGTCGATGCGAAGCGTCCGGCTGCTACCGGGCTTCCGATATTGGATGCCGAAAGGAACAGGGATGCCGTCTGCGCCGAGGCGATGACATTGACATCCACCTGGATCTGCGAGCGGCCCGCGAAGTTGGCCCCGAAGATCGTGGCCTTGCTGATCGCGCTGGATTCCAGCCCTGACACCACGTAGTCGAGCGATCCATTGAGCAGCTTGAGGCCGCCGAAGCTCGCGCTGTTGCTGATCCTCGTGATCGTGTCGATCGCCGAGTCGATCTGCAACTGGTTGGCGGCGCGCTCCTCTGCGGAGATGGCGCCGGTGTTTGCGGCTTCAACGACCAGTCCTCGGACTGAGTTGAGCAGATCGCTGATCTCGGCGAGCGCACCCTCGGTGGTCGCAATGACCGACGAGGCTCGCTGGGAGTTGTTCACGGCCTGATTGAGGCCTGACACCTCCGAGCGCAAGCGCTCCGAGATGATCAACCCTGCTGGGTTGTCTGCGCCGCGGTTGATTTGGAGCCCCGTGGCCAGTCGCTGGAGGCGGACCTCCAGATCCTGGTTAGCGCGCCCGAGGTTTGTTCGGGCGATAAGGCTGGGGACGTTCGAGTTGATCCTCGCCATGGCAATCCTCCGTGATTGAGGCCGAGGTGGCGTGCGTAAGAGGCGGTCGGCCCGAGCATCCGCTCGGAACCACGATGGTCAATCAGTTCAGGCGGTTTTCGCATCCCCGAAGCCGTGCCCGGGTAGCGAACTTTGGTCGGTGTGCCGGACGCGGGCCGATGGGGCCAGGTGCGGACGGGGCGGGATCCCGCCGGATGCTCCGGCGGACGATGTGAGCCGGCGTCGCAGCAGGTCTGTATCAGCGCCCGTCAGTTGGGCGGCTCGCTGATTCTCGGCCTTGATGGCCTCGTAGACCTCTTTGCGATGCACGGCGATACGCGTCGGCGCGTTGATCCCGAGGCGGACTTTGTCCCCTCGGATATCGACGACGGTGATTTCCACATCGTCGCCAATCATGATCGTTTCGTCGCGCTGACGGGAAAGGACCAGCATGGATCGGCTCCTTCCTCGGTGGATGTCCCTACGCCGGGACATCGCGCACCCGTTCATCCGTGAACAGGCATATCCGCCCCCACCCCTGCCCCGATTACGCGCGGGGCGAACGCTGGTCGCCGCAGGTCAGGCGGACATGGCACGCGGGGCCGCGGCTGCTTTGCCGACGGACACCAACGGGTGCCGGATCTGCCATCGCTTCTCCGCGAGCACAAGTTGCTCGCCGAAACGGGTCACGGTGTTGATCACCAGGGGGCCCTGGAGATTCCCCGTCAGAGTCTGATCGACCTTGTTCACGATCACGAAGACCTGAGCGTCTTCCAGTCGTGCCAGCCCCAGGTCGCCCATCTGCTCCTGTCGCACCGGGACCGAATAGTCCGGTACGAAGAACGATGGATCCGTCACGACGAACGCCAGTGTGGCGTCATCGAGGGATTGGAGCCAGAAGAACGCCGAATCCTCCGAGGGCTCGAGCAGGCAGAATCGCCGGTAATCGGCGAAGCCCAAAATCCCTTTCGGGAACGTGATCACGCGGTCCTCCGCGATTTCAACTGTTCCGAATCTCGTCGTCCGTACGTGCATGGTTGCACTCCGCAATCCCCGGCCAGTCCTCCGGACCAGACCCGGCGACATTCGCCGGGCGACGTCCTGTCTTTTTGTGCCCGTGTCCCGCGGCCGGGGCGGGTGGGCGCATCGCAAGGCTCCGTTGAGCCCTCTAAGTCATGCTTCAGCGAATGAAATCCAAGAGACTCAAACTGTTGATCTGAGAGCCGGCGGTCAGTGCGGCCTGGAGCTGCGTCTGCAGAAGGCTGTACCGCGTCGCCGCCTCGGCGTAATCAATGTCCTGCAACTGCGATCGAACTGTCTCATCGCGCAACTGCGAGTCCTCCAACCGCGTAATGGCCCGGGCAACCCGGCTCGCGTGCACGCCTACCAGCGCACGTGTCTCGCCGATGCGATTCACCGCCGCTTCCAAGTACTCTCCAGCAAGAGTGATGCCAGAGCTGCTATCGCCCCGCAGCGCCTCGCGAAGTTCGATCAAAGCTGTGAAAATGTTGTCCACGCGGATCGTCGCGCGGTCTTGCGCAACCAAACTTGCGCTTCCGGCGTCGTAACTGCCGGTCAACAGCCCAAGATCCTCCGCAGCCCCGGAGTTGTTCCGACTCTTGATGTCAAAGGGGCCAATCGCCGCCTGACCGGCCGACTGGACAAACGTGATCCCGTTCGCCCCATCCGTCAGCGTTGCCGTGAAGTCGCCCGCGGCCAGCGCCGGCGCAGTCGATACCAGCGGCGGCTGGCCAAGCGCGTCCGTGAATGCCTGATTGATGCGGGCGAGCACCGTTTCGACGCTCGCCAGATCCCCCGGCTGAAGATCGACATCGAATGCCTGCCCGCTCCCCAGGGTGACCCGGAAGTCCACGTCCCGTGCTGGGTCGGGTAGCCCGGTGATCGGATCCACTGACCCGTGATTGATACTCACCCCGCGCCCACCGTTGAATGCAGACATCGCCGTCGTGAGATCCAGCGAGCGGATTCCCAGGTCGCTTGCCGTGTTCGGTGCGCCCGGAATCTCCTCAATGCTCATCGTCGGGCCGGCGATCTCATTCACGATATCAATGCCGCGGCCGTCTGCCCCGATGCTCACACGCACGCCGGGTGCCGCCCTCTCAATGAGCGAGCGCACATCGCCAATGGTCTGCGCAGAAGACAGGTCCACCTCGCGGACGCTGCTGTTTGCACCCAGCGTGAACTTGATGCGGAGGCCGTCCATCGGCAGAGTCAGCCCGCTCACCGCCGAAAGCGGGGAGAGCAGGGTCAACTTGGGATCGAGATCAACCCCCACTGCCGCTGTCGCCTCGAAGGGCGCGGCAGATAGGCCCAGGTCTTGCGCGGTGGTTCCGGTTGGGACATCGCTGAAGGTCAACTGCGCATCCGGAGTGCCGGTGACGACATCAATCGAGATCGAGCCTCCGGACACTGAAACGCCGCCCGGTCCCAAGACCGTCACGCCGTTGTCGGTTTCATATTGACGAATGGCTCCGGTGATGGCCGCGAGCACATCTTCGACATCCTCTGTCCCAGAAAGGTTGATTCGTGCAACTGGACCACCGTCAAACGAGAACTCCATGGGTCCACGCGAAATGCCTTCGCCGCGGCCGCCTCGGACATCCGCCAGTCGGGTCTGCGGCGTCAACCCGGGGTTGAGATCCCGCGATGCTCGCACCCGCGCAGAAGTTGCGCCAATGGCGTTGTTTCCGCCGAGCGTAATGGGGACATCAGATGCGGAGTCCAGGTCGGCCGTAAGGCCATTGCCAGTCGCAACATATCGGAACCCACCAAAGCCAGGCATCTCGACGAAGGGTGCCCGAGTCGGCGTAGAGCCTCCGAAGATGTGCAGCCCATTGGTTTGCCGATTCGCAAGCGTGAACATCTGACGAATCAAGCCGTCAATGACGACCGCCTGTGCGTTGCGTGTCACCGTGTCGGATGTCGCACCAATCTGGTCTGAGGCGATTCCACGTGCCTCATCCACGAGGGCGGAGGCCTCTCCAATAGCTGCATCGAGCACATTCAAGGTGCCGTCGGCCAACTGGAGATTCCGCCATTGACGTTCGCTGCGATCCAGCCGGGCTTGCAGCACACTGATCGCGGATGCACCGATCGAGTCGTCGGAGAACCGGTTGATGCGATGGCTCGTCGCCATCTGCTCCTGCACATTGAACAGCCCCCGATTGGTCCGGGTGAGCTGCGCAAGCAGGACCTGCGAAGAAAGCAGGTTGGGCACGCGTGAAAGATTGGATGGAATCGTTGACACTGTGTATCCAGTCCGAAGCACACAAGGCCTGTCAGTTAAACGATTGCGAGAAGTTCCTGGGTAAGTTGATCAATCACGGAGATGAACCGGGCCGCGCCCTGATATTGACGCTGATAGTTCAGCAGGTTGATCGACTCCTCATCGATCGAAACCCCCGACACCGAGGCGCTTTGAGCCTCAAGACTCTGTCGCACCAAGGTGGACGCCTCGTAACGGTTCGTCGCCGAGTTTGCTCGGGCGCCGACAGTGGAAGCGGTATCAAGCCATGAACTGGTTATGGATCTCCCGCCCAACGCGGCGACAGACTGATCGCGAACGCCAAGTATGGCCAGCGCCGCGCCGTTGTCGGTAAACGCCCCATCTACCGTCGTTCCGTGCGCCAACAGTTGCGGACTGTCAATCAGGGCCTGCCGGACACCGATGTCCGCCGCACCTGTGCCGGTGAAGTAGGTATTGACACCCAGCACCGCGAGCACGCCAGAGCTGTCTTCGGAGAACTCGAACGTGAACCCGTCTTCGGCATCAATGCTCAGCGTGCCATCCGAGTTGACCGACGCCCTGAGGTTGGGAATGCCGTTCAGGTCACCGGCAAGCGAGTTCACCGAGGTGTCATCGCCATACCCCTGGCCACCGGCGTTGTTGAGCCCATCAAGGTCAACATTCACCCGGACTGTCTGCGACTGGCCGTCCGCGGCATTCGTCACGGTCACAAGAAACCCGCCGCTGGTCGCGGCGTACGGGAGATTGGCAAACGAGGAGTTTGCAGGATTGTTCAGAGAGAGCGACTGGTTCGCCGATCCGACGGCATACGTCCCTCGCATCGTCGTGAACGCCTCAGGGCCCCGCCCGACGGAGTGCACGCGGTTCACCTGATAGATCAACTGAGACACAATTTTGTCGAGCTTGGCAATCGTGTCATTCACGGTCGAGTTACGCTGTCCGAGATAGCCCGCGATAGCGCCCGAAGAGATGTCCAGCTGCGTCTCGTCGGCACGCACCTGCACCGACACATCGATCTGGTTGCCGTTGGTCTGGCGGCGCATCTCCATCCCGCGGCTGGTCGTTCCGAGCACAACCGGCGTAGAGCCGATCAGCACATCAATCGCTCCAGACGGCTGTTCGACCACCGAGACATCCATCATGGTGGAAAGGCCGGCAACGAGTTGATCTCGCTGGTCGCGGAGGTTGTTCGCGCTCCCGCCGCCACCCCCACCCTCGGCATCAATGATCGCGCGATTCAGATCGGCGATCTGGGTCAGCATGTTGTCAGCCTGCTGAACGGTGGCGTTCAGTTGCTCATCGATCTGGTTTCGAATCGCGGTCAGGTCTGACCGGAGTCCTCGGATGTGCGTGGCAAGCGTGCGGCCCTGCTGCACCACGAGGGACCGCGACCCCTCCTGATTGGGGCTGTTGGAAAGCACACTCCAGGAATCGAAGAATCGGCCGAACTCGCTGGAAAGGTCATTGTCGGTCAGTTCGTTCAGCGTCGATTCGAGTTGCGAAAGGACTTGAAGGTCGACTCCCGCGTTCGCTTCCGCCGAGAGTCCGGTCCAGTGTCGGGCTTGGAGGGCGACATCAATCTGCCGATTGATCCCGCTCACGCGAACCCCACCGCCGGTAAGGAATCCGCCTGAGCGGGTATCGCCCATCCCGGCAAAGCCCACCAACTGCCTCGAATACCCCGGTGTCGCAGCGTTGGCGAGGTTGTTGCCGGTCACCTGTAGCGCGAGCGAACTGGCGTTGAGGGCGGAACGACCGATCTGGAATGATGCGGACAGACCCATTGGGAAACTCCGGTCAGCTCCGAATATCCAACGTCGAGACGACCTGCACGGGGGCTTTCAAAGAGCCGGATCGCGCGTACGCACCGGTGTGCGAGAGCTTGGCGTACACCTGACGGGTGATTCCTTCAAGGTGAGACGCGAGCTGACCTGCCGCGTCCTTGAGCACCCCATACTCCCGGTGGAGCTGCTCAAGCACGGCCTTGAGCAGTCCTGCCGATTCCAGCAGTCGGGCTCGACCTGGCTCAGGGAGCGTGGCCGCGAGATCGGAAAGCCGTATCTGTCCGGCATGAGTCCGGCTCCCGGCCTTGGCCGGCGCCGAGAGAGTCGCGACCGCGGCGATCCGGCGTCGCTCGATCTGTGCGATACGCTGGGCGCTCTCGCCCTGCAGAACAATCGCCGCACTCAACTTTCCCCCATCAGCCTTCGCCACCGCTTCTCGCTGCACGCCCACCGCCACAATCAGTCGTTCGTGCTCGGCAATGAGATCGCGAACCGCTGCATCGAGATCATCGAGTGCTCGCGCCGGATCGGCTGGTGCTGGACGGATCGGTGCTGCGAATCGTGTCACGGGCGGACCTCCATGTCCGTGGCGGCATCGGAACGAGTGCCTCCATCGCTTCTTGCAAGCATCTGACGTGCCAACACGTCAATCAGCGGAAAGTTGCCTGCCTTGACGATGTCCTGCGCAAGTTGTGCGTCTGACATTGCGCGAAACTGACGCTCCGCGGACGTCGGCGCAAACGGAGGGGCGGCCTGGCTCGTCTCTCGGAGCTGGGCCAGCAGCGGCTGCACCAGCGCGATCGAGACCAACTGCCGGGCCGCGTCCTTTGCCTGATCCTCCGGTGTCGCAAGCTCGCTCCCGGGCCGCTCGACCCGCCGAGACAGAATCGCCGCGAACTCACGCTGGCGGTCCGTCTGCATCGACCCCATGCCGACCGCCGCGAACGAATCGCTGGGTAACCGGGACATTGATGCGGGGTACACGGTGGACACAGGGAACCTCACTCGCTGATGAAGCGGGCATGCAGACGGCCCGTCGCGTTGATCTGCGCAAGAATCTGGATCTGCTGCCGTGCCGGAACATTGAGCTGCCTGAAGGCCTGGAGCAGATCCTGAATTCGAGCCCGGTCGGCGTTTGAGGCTGTAGAGCCGAAGTCGGTCACGTTCGTTCGATCGATGAGTGGGGACAGCGGCGAGGGCACCGGCGACGGCGTGATGGTCGTGACGGTGAGCAAGTCCGATCCCACCGTAACGGCCGACACTTCCACATCACCGGTGATGATGATGGTCCCGGCCCGTTCATTCACGACGACCTGAGCGGGCAAGTCCATGAGGGTGGGGCTGAACCGCTTCGTCAGGACCGACGCGATGAAGTTGGCCGGGCTTCCACGCTCGTGGAGAGGAATCTCGACCCGGACGGTCATCTCATCAAGTGCCGTGGCGATGGGCGCAACGGCCTCCGCGGACTCCAGATCGGCGGTGATCCCGTTGATCTCGCTGGCCAGCATGCGGGTTGTGGAATACGCACGGAAATGCGGCCTCACCACCAGGTTGAAGGTGTGGCCGGGAGCCTTCATCCGAATGTCTTCGACGAGCTGCACGCCGCCTCGGATCCGTGCCACCGTGGGCGTGTCGGTGCTCTCAAGCTCCACAGGCCCCGCCGCGAACGCGTACACCGGATCGCCTTTGAACGGTCCCACAAGTGGCGAGATCAGAAGCATTCCGCCCCGAATGCTGCTGGCTGAGTGAGCGACACTCACAAAGACGTCGAACTTGTCCCCCTTCCGGCCGCCCTCCTCGGGGATCTCACACCACAGATTGACCAGCGCGACGGACTTGGACTTGCTGAGAGACTTCACATCGGGGATCGTGATCCCATTGTTTCGGTACATCTCGGCAAGAGGGAAGGCGAGTGTCAGGTCACCACCGGAGTCGCCCGTTCCTTTCAGCCCGTTGACAAGTCCGATGCCGCGGAGCTGCGAAGCCGACTGGCCTTCCAGCCGCACAAAGTCCTGGATGCTTGTCGCAGGATTGTCTCTTCGGGAACGCACTGACGCCGGGGGCTGCGCGGCGGGGGCCGCGCCGGCATTCGGAGCCGGCTGCGCACCAGCTGCCGGTACGAGCGCAAGCACGGCGGTCAGGCACACGAACGTGCGCAACAACGACGCGGAGATCGGCCGCACTAAGCACATGATTGTCCCAAAGCGAATGGTGTGCCGAACCCCGCGTCATGCCCGGCCGAGCCGCGCAGTCGAACGACCCGCGGTTCCCGACGGGTTACCGCCGAGCATCCCGCGTGCAAACTCGCAGTGCATCACGATCGCCGGCAGGGCAATTCCGAGAACCCGACTTCAGAAGTTGAAGACCGCCTCAAGAATCCTGGGGATGAACCCCTTCTCGCCGGCCTTCTTCACCTGTCCCTCGTGATCAATCCGCATCACAAAGTTGGCGAGCTGGCTCGACTGAATGGTGTTGCTCTTGGTGATGTCATCCGAGCGGCAGATGCCCGAGAGCACCATTGTCTTGATCTCTTCCCCCGACTGCTGCATGTCCCTGGCTTCCAGCACCAAGGTGCCATTGGGCTTGACATCTACAACCACCGCCGAGAGACGCGTGGTGATCTGATCCTTGCGCTCATACTCCCCATCACCCTTGAACTTGTTCCCCGCAGAAACCTCGACGCCGACGGGCAGGCCAGTCGAGTCTCCGTTGCGCAGCTGAGCTTCCAGCAGATTCCGAACCGAGGGAAACTTGCTCAGTTCCGCCATCAGGTCATAGTCCTTTTTGGTATCGAGCGACTGCTCGAACTTCTCCACGCTTGAACGATTCACGATCACTTCAACCAGGTCGTGCTTGGCCCACTGCCGCGGCGGAGGGGGCGTGACCGCAAACAGGCTCACCTGCTCCAGCGACATCGGGCCCGTCGTCGCTGCGGTTGAGGGTTGCGCTCCGCCGGAAGAAGGGGCCGGAGCGGTCGCGTTGCCGGGAGTGCTCGGCACGGGATTGGTCGGCGGAGGGGATGAGGCCGCCGGGGAACGGCGTTCAAACAAGCCCTGCGCGACCGCTGCCGGGCAGGTCGCCAGTGACAGAAGCCCGAACACCAGAACAGCAGCAACACGCTTATACATGGAAACCTCCAACGCTGATGAGCATCGCTGAGTCTCTCTCAGCGACTGGACTCTTGATCACCGGGTCCCGGTGCTGCCCTGGGTGCATCGAACGCTGGTGCGGCGAGCATGACGGCCCGGCCGCGGCCTGCAACACGGGCCATGAACGAGTCGTCTGCGCCTTCCATCTGGAACGAGATCGTCTCGCCTTCGCGCCCTGGCCCAAGAGCCCGGGCCCTCGCCTGCACGACGATCGAGCCTGAGAGGCACTGCACATACACCACGTCGCCGCGCTTGATCACGACGGGGGACTCAAAGTCCGTCCCGGTCAGCATCTGACCGTCTTTCACCCGTGACCTTGCCTGCGAACCCACAACGGCCTCACGCGCTGGAGGGTTGTTACCTGGCGCGATCCACCGTGGCTCCACCCGCACATCCGAGTCGGTGATCAGTTCACGTCGATCGATCTCGCGAGTCGCCACAAGAACGTCGCGGCGGAGAAGGACGTCAGCTGTCAGACGATGGTCAGAAACCACCTTGTCACCCGCGAAGATGCTGACCCGCAAAGGAACTCTTGATGACGACACCGACGCAGCGGGCTGAACCTGAACCACTTGCCGCTGGGTGTAGGGCATCGCGAGCGTGGTGGCATCCTTCTCGTCGAAGGCGATCTGAATCGCATCAGGTGTCACCGAATGCAGCGCGGCAAGCCTGCGGGCGATCGCGGTCCGTAGCGTGGGTGGACCGGACACATTGACCACCTGGTAATCCGGGCCCGCGCGGGTCCGCTCAGTCCGCGGGGGCTTGGCTTCTGGGGGCGGCGAAGAGGGAACTTCGATGCGGCAACTCGACCCACGAAGTGTCAGCTTGCCGAAGTTCGCTCCGGCTGCTTGCAGTGTGGATCGCACTTCCGCAAGCGACACCGATGCGGCCGCATCGGCCCGGGGGTGGAGCACCAACTCGCCGTAGCGCGCCGCATCCGGACCATCGATCCGGGCGACCCTCGCGATCGTGATGGGAGACTCGGGCACATCAAACCGGACCGAGAGGTTCAGTGTGATGGTGGTCTGTGCCGGGGCTTCGCTCGCGCCGTGGCCGAACACGACCAGCATCGCCGCGATCAGCGGCGATGAGAGTTTCCTGAGCATGTCAAAGGGAGAGTGTGTCATGACCGACCTCTTACAGAATCAACGGCGGAGTTGGGCAACGGAGCGGAGGACTTCATCCGCGGCGCGGATGGTGTTCGAGTTCATCTCAAAGGCGCGCTGAACTCGGATCATGTTGATCAACTCGGTTGTCGGATCGACATTCGAGCTCTCGTAGTACCCCTGCAGGATGGTCCCGAAGGAATCGGTTCCGGCCTCACCTTCGATGGGTGGCCCGCTGGCATCGGTGTCGGCAAACAGGTTCTCGCCCAGCGACGAAAGTCCCCACGGGTTGACGAAGTTCGCAAGCGTCAACTGCCCGCCATCCTCGAGTTCCGCGACCCCGGGACGCTTGATCAGGACCCGACCGCTCGAATCGATCTGAATGTCCTCAACGTCACCATCGATCGTGATCCCATCGGCCAGACGCCGGCCCTGATCGGTGGCGAGGACCAGTTCGCCGTCAGAGTTGAGTGCCAGTTGCCCCGCACGCGTGTAGGCGGTCCCGCTTGGGCTGCGCGCGTCTTCGACCTGAACCCTCAGGAATCCATTTCCCTGAATGTAGATATCCAGCTTGTTGCCCTTGATCGGGTTCCCCGCGGTGAAGTCGTACTCGGTGCCGGAGACCTTCACGCCAAGGCCGACCTGCAGGCCCGTTGGACGCTGATCGTCGTTGGCGTTGCGTACGCCCGGCTGGGATCGCTCGATATAGAGCAGATCCTGGAAGTTCGCGCGGCTCGCCTTGAACCCCGCCGTGTTCACATTCGCCAGGTTGTTGGCGATGACATCGAGCGCGGTGTTGAGCGCCGACATTCCAGACGCTGCGGATTGGAGAGAGATGATTGCCATCGGGCAGGGTTCCTCTTCACATCAGTTGCAAACCGGCTTCACCCGGGGGGAGAGGCGTTGATCAATCAGCTAATGCGACCAAGCTGCGAGATCGCTCGCCCCGTCAGCTCATCGTGCATCGACATCATCCGCAGGCTTGCGCTCACCGCATTGGCCGCGCTCTGAACCGCCATCATCGCTCTGATGGGGTCGACCGCGGAGCCCTCGATAGCCTCCTGCACAATGGAGCCTCTTGCCGGAGCGCTGGACGCAAGAGCCGCGGCGGGCACATCAAAGCGATTCGCTCCCGCTTTGCGCAATGCCGTGCGATCGGCGATGTCGACAAAGGCCAGGCGGGCGACCTCGCGTCCCCCCTGCCGGATTGTGCCATCACCGTCGATGGCGATCTTCTGGCCCGGATCAAGCCTGATCGCGTTGTTCTGAGCATCCAGCACGGGGCTGCCGTCGGTCACGCTGACAAGTATGCCGCGGGGGTCGAGCGTCATCCGGCCATCGCGCGTGTATCGAACCGTCTGAGTTCCGCCCGCGCCGGCCCCACCCACCGCCAGGAATCCATCTCCCCGGATGGCAACATCGAGCGGCTTGCCCGTCGTTTCAATGGGCCCTTGCTCAAAGACCGTTCGGGTCGGTGCGAGGAGCACCCCCGCCCCAAGCCGCTCAAGCAGCTTATTCGAGGGAAGGTTGTACAGCCCATCCTCCACGCGGGCGGCCTCTCGAGGGACCGTCGCGCCCAAATCCATCTTGAAGCCGGTCGTGGTGACGTTCGCGAGGTTGTTCGCGGCGACATCCTGGCGGTGCATCGCCGCGAGAACGCCGGAAGCGCCGATGGCGTAGCCGTAGTTCATTGGCCCCCGCTTTCTGGTGCCGAAGAGCCCGATGTCTCGGGATCAGCAGGCGAGATGTGCGCTATATGAAGCGCGGCGGCTGCGCGGGCAAGCGCAATGAGTCGCAGGTCCAGCGCCTGATCTCGCGGTACGCGCTCGAGGAGCGCGGCGGGGATCGACGAGGAAGAGTCTTGAATTGCCGGAGAATCGGTGAAACACATGCGGCTGAAGCCCTCCGTTGCTGCGGAGAGACAAATCAAGCCGCGTGCCAACGTTGGTCAGGCCCGGCCGCTGCCACACCCACCAGAAGACTTGCCGCACGGACAGCACGTCCCCAAGGACATTCCCGACCCGCCGCCGGAGGTCTTGGCGTTCGGAACGGACATAGCTCGCTTGAATACTCTCCCCTTGTTTTGGGGATCTTCAACGGGGGCGTCCGCCTCGGACATCGGCCGGAGGAGTTCCAGATGGGTGCCGTCCTGCTCGCAGACATACTCGTAGATGGGCATGTGTGGACTGTACGCTTACCCGGCGATCGTGCGGTTGTGCGGCGCGAGGGCGGCATTCACCGCTTTGAGGTGCTTTTCAAAGCCGGCGCGGCCCATGAGGCCAAACGTGGCCTGCTTGCCAAGCTCGACGGCGGGCTGGTCGTACGCATCGATGTTGAGCAGCAGCCCCGCGTAGGCGGTGACCATCTCCCAGAGGTAGATGAACTGCCCGACGTGGAAAGCGTCGATCTTGGGAAAGCGGATGGTCAGGTTCGGGCGCTGGGATTCGAGGAGGGCATACTCTGTGGCGCGCTTTTCGGCGAGCAGAAGCTCTGCCATGGTGCGGCCTTCGAGATAGTTCAGTGCCTCAACGCCCAGACCCTTGGGGATCGTGAGCCCTTGATGCGGGCCAAAGTCCGCCACTTCAAGGAACATGATCACCTTGTCGTTCGGGCCTTCTCGGTAGAGCTGCACCTGCGAGTGCTGGTCGGTGGTGCCCAGGGCCTTGACCGGCGTGAATCCGGCATAAACGGTGTCGCCGTTGAGCCCGGTCTTCTTCCCGAGCGATTCCGCCCAGAGCTGGCGGTACCAGTCCGCCATCAGGTAGAGTGCGTTGGCGTAAGGCATCATCACGTGGTTGGTCTTGCCCTTGCGTGTGCCGAGTTCCACCAGCAGGAACGCGAGCATCGCGGCGGGGTTCTTGTCGAGCTGCTCGCGGGTAGTCGGATCATCCATGCTGGCCGCGCCATCGACCAGCGCGTGGATGTCGATGCCGCACATGGCTGCCGAGAAGAGCCCGACGGGGGAAAGCACGCTGAATCGGCCGCCGACGCCATCGGGGACGGGGAGCGTGGCGTATCCCTCGGAATCGCAGATCTGCCGCATGGTCCCCTTGGACGGGTCGGTCACGGCGACGACGTGATCAGCACCCTTGCGACCGTGCTTTTTGAGCAGGTCTCGGATGATCATGAACTGGCCGGCTGTTTCGGCGGTTTCGCCGCTCTTGGAAACGACGTTGAAAACGGTGCGTTCGAGCTTGGGATCGGAGGCGAGGCAGAAGTCGATTACGGATGCGAAGTTCGCAGGGTCGACGTTGTCCACGACAAACAGCCGCGGCCCGTGTCGCTTGCCGGAGGGAAGCAGGTTGTGCGTCGGCGGGTTGAGCGCGGACTGCAGGGCGATGTTGCCCAGTGCCGAGCCGCCGATGCCCAGAACGACCAGGTTCTCGCAGCCACCACCGGTCGCCGCAAAGCGTTGAACCAGTTTGAGGACTTCCCGGATGTGGTCAGCGCGCATCGGGTCGCGGTGGAGGTCTCGCCATCGCTCCCAGCCTGTGCCGCGACTGGAGTTGAGCTTCTTGGTCGCCGCGGCGATCGCCTTGGCGGGTTCACCGGTTGGGTGGAGCAGGTCCGCATCGAGGCCATGGGAGCCGACGCGGTCGGCGAGACAGTTGGCGTAGTCGAGTGTGAGCATGGGAGCAGGATACAAGGAATGTCGGATGGGGGAAGAGGGAAGTGGGAAGTGGGAAGTGGGATGTGCGTGAACCTCCCTATCCTGCGGCATGGTCCACCCCTGGCATGATGTGACTCCCGGCGTAGCGGGGGGCGAACTGCCCTCCCAGTTCAAAGCCGTTATCGAGATCCCCCGCGGCTCGAACCTGAAGTTCGAGCTTGATAAAGGCTCCGGGCTGATCAAGCTCGACAGGGTGCTGTCGAGCGCGGTGTACTACCCGGCGAACTATGGGTTCATCCCGCAGACGCTGGCGGAAGATGATGACCCGCTGGACGTTCTGGTGTACTGCACCGAGCCGATCCCTCCGCTGTGCATCTGCTACGCGCGAGCAGTGGGGATGATGTCGATGATCGATCAGGGAGACCCCGACCACAAGATCATCGCGGTGCTGGAGGCCGATCCGATCTATTCGGAGTTCCGGCTGGCGAGCAACTTCCCCAAGCACATCTTCAAGATGCTCAAGCAGTTCTTCGAAGATTACAAGATGCTGGAGGGTAAGGAGGTGGCCGTTGAGGACATCCTGCCGGCTGAGACTGCGCACGCGATCATTGAGGATTCCCTGCGGAGGTATGAGAAGGCAAGACGTACGGGCGGGATCAAGGGGCTGGTGGGGTAGGACGATTTTCGATTTGGGATTGCGGATTTTGGACTGGGGAGAGAAGCCGAATCCGGTCACGGACAAAGCGTGTTGCACAGGGCACGGAGGAGACGCGGGTTGCTGAGCAGGACGCGGTCGGTGGGAATGGGTGAGGCGTTGCCGCGCCAGTCGGTGAGCAGGCCCCCTGCTTCTTCCATGATGACCTGGAACGGGGCGATGTCCCAAAGCTTGATGCTCATATCGACCGCGGCGTCGACGCGGCCTGTTGCGCAGAGGATGTAGGCGTAGGCGTCGTTCCAGCCGCGGGTGCGCCAGACGGCGCGGGCGAGGCGTTCGAACGCGGGGTACTCGCGGGCCTCGATATAGCCGTGGGGCTGGATGGTCTCGACGAGGGCGTGGGAGAGGTCAGATAGTGTTGAGACGCGGGCGGGGCGGGCGGGTTGATTCGCCGGAATCCAGGTGCATCCGCCGCCGCGAACGGCGTAGACGGATTCGTTCCACACGGGCATGGAGGCGTAGCCGACGACGGCGCGATCGTTGTGGAGAACGGCGATGAGGGTGGAGAAGATGGGGATGCCGCGGGCGTAGGCGCGGGTGCCGTCGATGGGATCGATGACCCAGGTGAAGCCGGAGCGTGAATCGCGGGCGCCGAACTCTTCGCCGATGATGCCGTCGCCGGGGAACTCTCTCTCGATGCTGGCGCGGAGAGACTCTTCGATGGTGCGGTCGGCGATGGTGACTGGTGAGCCGTCGGATTTGTCTTCGAAGGCGACTCCGGCGGGGTCGAAGTGCCGCATCGCGATGGCGCGGGCGACATCGCCGAGGCGGATGGCGAGCGCGAGCCGCGCCTGATGTTCGGGGTGGGCGTTCGTCATGCTGTGGTCGCTTGCTTGGAGCGGCGTACGGAATCCGCCGGCCGCGCTTTCGAGCGGCCGACGGGGAAGTGCGGGTTACCTATCGGTATCGGGGATGCCCATGCCCGAGCGGTTGGGGCCTGCGGGGCGCTTGGGCGCCTTGAAGGCTTTGGTCGGGATCTCGCCGAGCATCTGGTCGATGCCTGCATCGAGTTGCGGGTCGCCGCCGTTCCACATGAGCGCAGGGTCGTCGATGATTTCGATGTCGGGATCGACACCGTGGCCCTCGACGCCCCAGTGGCCATCGAGCTTGAAGAAGCCGAAGGTCGGGACGCTCATCGAGCCGCCGTCGATGAAGCGCGGGTTGCCGGAGATGCCGACAAGGCCGCCCCAAGTGCGGGTGCCGATGAGCTTGCCGAGGCCGTGGAAGCGGAAGAGCCAGGGGAACATGTCACCGCCGGAACCCGCGAGCCCGTTGATGAGCATGCACTTGGGTCCCTGGTGGGAGGGATCGGGGGAGGGCCAGTCGTTGCCGCCGCGGCGCGCCCAGTAGTTGGTGATGGGACGGTTCAGGAGTTCGATGAAGCGATGGGGCAACTGGCCGCCGCCGTTCCAGCGTTCATCGATGATGAGGGCCTGCTTGTGACGCTGCCCGAAGAACTGCCGGAAGAGATCGGACTGCCCTTCGACGCCGGTGTTGATGACGTAGATGTATCCAACCTTGCCGCCGGTGCGCTCATCCACGTACTTGCGCTTGGATTCGATCCACGCGCGGAAGCGGAGGTTGGATTCGTTGGAGATCGGTTCGACGATCACGAGTCGCGCGGAAGCATCCAGCGTTGGGCTGCTGGAAACGGTGAGGTAGGTGGGTCGCCCGGCAAGGCCGATGAAGGCGGCCCATGGGTCCTTGCTGGTATCGAGGGGCTGGCCGTTGACCTCGAGCAGGTAGTCGCCTTCCTTGACGTCCACGCCGGGCATTGACAGGGGGCCGACGGCGTCGGAGTCCCAATCGCCGCCGCGGATGATTCGGGAGATGCGGTAAGCGGGCTCAGTGCCGGAGCGGTCGAGCTCGAAATCGCAGCCCAGGAGGCCGACGTTCTGAGAGGGCTGGGACTCGCCGTCGCCGACGCCCTGGATGTAGGCGTGGCCGATGTTGAGCTCGGAGATCATCTCGCCGAGCACCCAGGCCACATCCTCGCGGGAGGAGCAGTCGTCGATCATGGAGCCGTAGTGCGTGCGCATCCGGTCCCAGTCGACGCCGTGGAGGGTCGACTCGTAGAAGAAGTCGCGCTGGAGTCGCCAGGCGTCGTTGAAGATCTGCTTCCACTCTTCGCGCGGCTCGACGGTCATCAACATGCCGGCGGAGGAGACGGATTGGGACTTGCCGCCGGCGGAGGCATTGACGATGTTGGCGGTGGGTCCGCGCATGACCAGAAGCTTCTTGCCATCGGCGGAGAGCTCGAAACCACCGAAGCCGGTGACGGACTTCTCTTCCTTTTCGTCATCCTTGTAGTTGTAGATCTTGATCCCGGCATCACCGCCACTGCCGCGGGAGCCAGTGCGGCCGATGATCAGCTTGTCACCATCGGCAACGACGAGGCGGTTGAATGCTCCGGGGGTGAGAGGGAGCTGGATGGCGCGGGCCTCGAAGCCTTCGAGGTCGATCTTGAGTTCCTTCTTTTCGTCCTTCTTGTCATCCTTTTTGTCGTCGGGCTTCTTGTCGTCGGATTTGGAATCGTCATCTGACTTTGCCGCGCCCTCGGCCGCTGCGGTGCGCTTTGCTGTCCAGTCGCCGGCCTGATCGCCGACGGTCCAGGTGCCGGTGGCTTCCTCGCCCTTGAAGGTTCCCTTGAGGGAGACATCCTCGCCGCCAATGTTGGCGGAGAAGTCGAGCTCGCGGGTTTCCTTGTTGAAGGTGCCGGTGCCCTCACCGGTGCCCATCGGGGAGGACATCGAGCCGGTGACCTTGCCGTCGGCGGCGAGGGTGAACTTGAAGGTGAAGGAGAGGCCGTCGGGCGGGAGCGTGCCGCCGGTGGCCTTCGCTTCCCAGGTTCCGGAGAGGCCGTCGTCGGCGTCAGCGGCCTTGTCGCCGTTGTCCTTCTTCTCATCTTTTTTGTCGTCGTCTTTCTTGGCGTCGTCCTTCTTGGGTTCATCCTTCTTGATGACTTCCTCATCGCTCTTGGGGAGCCAGGGACTCTTGACATCCTTGCGAAGTGGGGCCATCAGCAGGACGGCGGTGTCGCTGTAAACGAACGTGGCGTCGATGTCGGAGTATCGAGGCGAGTCGACCGCTCGCTTGGAGCTGAAGAAGAGCCAGTCGCC
The DNA here is from genome assembly GCA_038247555.1 of Phycisphaerales bacterium. Lineage (GTDB taxonomy): Bacteria > Planctomycetota > Phycisphaerae > Phycisphaerales > UBA1924 > JAHBXL01. The sequence goes on from JBBRUT010000010.1 coordinate 46,955, forward strand.
CTTGCGGTCAAAGGTGGGCGTGCCCGAATCGAACATGTTGGCCGTGAGCTGGGTGTTCTCGCCGGATTTGACGTTGTAGATCCAGATGCAGCCGTTGGAGTTGTCGGAATCGGCGCGGTCGTAGGTGATCCAGTTGGAATCGTGCGACCAGGAGAATGCGGGGCGGCCCATCCATGGGTCTTTGTCGAACTCCTTGGTTTCGCCCGATTCGACGGTGGTGAGGAACATCCGGCCGTTCTGGTCGAAGAAGGCGATGTGCTTGGAATCCGGCGACCAACGCGGGGCATAGCGGAAGCCTTCGCCGAGGCTGGTGAGCTTGCGGGGCTCGGAATCGGACCAGCCGGCGGGGATGGGCTGGGGCTCATCCTTCTTGGCTTTGTCATCGGGCGCGGGGCGGCTGTCGGCGGGGCGGACGAAGAGTTCGTACTCGCCGGGCTCATCGGAGAAGTAGGCGATCCAGCGGCCATCGGGGGACCACGAGGGGTCGCGCTCGGCGAAGCCGCTGGTGCGGGACATGTTGCGGGTCACACCTTCTTTGGCGGGGAGTGACCAGAGATCGCCGCGGGCCTCGAGCACGACGCGCTTGCCGGTGGGAGAGATCGTTCCGTTGGAAGTAAGGCTGGCGGGGTTGGCGCTGCGCGATTTGATCTTGGGGCGATCGCCGGGGATGGTGACCTTCACCTGGGTCGACTGGCTGGAGGCAAGGTCGAGGACCATGAGCTTGGAGCCGAGCTGGAAGATGATGCTTCCGCCCCCGCCGCCGCCGGCCGCCCTGGCTCCCCCGCCTGCGACGGGGCCGATCGAGGGCCAGCGGACATCGTCATCGGCGAACGATGTGATCTGCTTCTTGTCACCGGTCGCGACATTGAAGGACCAGATGTTGAGACGGTGCTCTGCGCCCTGGTCGGAGAGGTAGAAGACGACGGTGGAATCGCCGGGGGCCCACATGGGGAGCGTGTCGGTGCCTTCAAAGTCGGTGATCTGGCGGCTGCTCTTGTCTTCGAGGTTAAAGAGCCAGACATCGGTGGCCATGCCGCCGCGGTATCGCTTCCAGGTGCGTGTGTCGGTGGAGTGGAGGGTGTAGGCGAGCCACTTGCCGTCGCCGGAGATGGAGCCGAAGCCGCCGTAGGGGACGGGGAGCTTCTCGGGCATTCCGCCCTCGGCATCGGTGACAAAAAGCTGGGACTGTCGCTGAAGGCCAGCCACACCGCTTGAGACGAAGAGCAACTTCCCGTCGGGCGTCCAATCCGAGAGCATCTCACCGGCGGGGTGGTGGGTGACGCGGGTGGGAACACCACCGTCGATCGGGATGGTGTACAGATCGCGGTTGCCGTCGTAGTTGCCGACGAAGGCGATGGTCTTGCCATCGGCGCTGAAGCGCGGGTTGTTCTCCATGCCCGGAGGACTGGCGAGGGGTGCGGCCACGCCGCCTTCTCGCGGCACGATCCAGAGATCGTTTGAGTACACGAAGACGATCGAGTCGGCTGAGATGTCCGGGAAACGGAGCATCGCGGCGTTGGGCGTCACATCGCCAGCGGCCGATGCGGCGAGACCCGCGACTGAAAGCAGGGCGATGGTGGAACGGGCAAAGCTCAGGGTGCGGTGCAGCAAGGGTCCTGTCTCCGAATGGCGTTTGGTCCGGGCTGGTTCGAGACGCCCGAACGGGAAGGACAAAGGGTACCGGAATCTGTCGGGGACGTCTGGATCAAAACCGTCGCATGGGCGTCCCGCCTGCGGCGGTGGGCGGGGAAGGGGTCATGGGGCGGTGGAACGGGAGCAGTGAACGTTTGCGCTCCATCGCAAGCAAGTGTCGCAGGAGCAGATGGGCAGCGCGCGAGGCGTAGACGGTGGGCACGCCGCGGGCATCGCGGTATCGCATCGCCGCGAGGAGTTGGTCGAAGGAGGCGTCACTGAGAAGTGGGTGGCGGCCGCGTGTTCTTGGGAGATCAGGAGCGATCTTGCGTCGCGGATAGGGCCGGAGAGGGGTGAGATCGCGGGAAGGAACAAAAAGTTGCGCGCGAGACTGCCCTGTTTTGGGGATCTTCTTTATGCCTTGCCGGGCGCGAGCCGGTCGGGGATGGGAGCTGGAATCCATGTGCTGAAGGTAAAGTGCGGATACGGATTTGTCAACATTTTGTTTGGTATATAGAAGCGCGGCAGAGGGGATCGCGTCCACGGGTAAATCGCGGCGAGAAGAACACAGACGCGGGAGGCGGAGAGTTCCGCCGCGGTGGGGAGAGGGAAGAGTCAGAGGCCAAGCTGCTCGCGTTTGGCGCGCCACTCATCCTGCTCGCGTTTGTTGTCGGTGATGAGTTCGATCGATCCGCCGGCGCGCTCGGAGCGCAGGGCTTCGACTTCGAGGCGGGTGAGGTGGACGCCTTCGAGTTCGTAGTCGCGGAAGGCTTCCATCGTGAGGGGGACGATGGGCTCGAGGAGGGCGTACATCGCCTGGGCGTAGATGCGGATCTCTTCCTGCGCGTGCGGGTCGATGCGGAGGGAGAGGAAGCGGAGGGTGTTGTGCAGGTCGCACTTCCAGTACCACTGCGTGTACGCGGAGACGGGGAGGCCGATACGGGCGAGCTCGCGGGAGACTCCGGACTCGAGGAGCTTCTCGTAGCGCCCGTAGAGGGCCTCGGCGTCATCGAGATATTTGAGGAACTCCGCCGCGGTGACGGCTTCTTCGGGGCCGAAAAGTTCTGCGCCGCCCTGACGGTTGGATTTGCTCTGCTTGCGGACGCTCTCGGGGGAGGGACGGTAGAAGGTGTCGGGGACGACGGAGTAGCGGGCGGAGTATTCGTTGACGTTGGCGGTGCGGTGGCGGATCCACTGTCGGGCGATGAAGATGGGCATCGCGATGTGGAACTTGAACTCGATCATCTCGAAGGGGGTGGTGTGGCGGTGGCGGAGGAGGTAGCGGATGAGGCCGCGATCTTCGTTTACTTTCTTCGTGCCCTGTCCGTAGGAGACGCGTGCGGCCTGGACGATGGCGGAGTCTGCGGTCTGGCCCCCCCCCGCGGGGATGAGGCGCGGCATGGCATCGACGAGGGCGACGAAGCCGTGCTCATGGATCTTGATTTCCTGGCGCTGGGCTCCGTTCATGACATCGCGCACGGGGGACTCGAAGGGGACGTGCTTGATGTCGAAGGGGGTGCGCCCGGAGGGGGCGGGGGGCGAGGCTTGTGTCGAGGATGGGGGCGAGGCTGGGGTGACCACGACCGGGGCGTGGCGGGCCTGGGTGGGTGGGGCGGCGGAGGCGGCGGCGGGGTCTCTCTCGGGCATGGCGGAATATAGGGGAGGGAGGGGGGAAGTGCGGAATGCGGAGGGATGATTGAGTATCAACACCCCCTTCATTGCCCAAGGAGCGGGCACTGAGCAGTCGGAGGTGGCCACTGATCCCACCCGCGCGACCGCAGGTGAGAAGCCACGCGTGGGGCGCAGCCTGTAGAAAGTGCCGAGTTCGGTCGATCCTAACCCGAGAGGGGCAGAGGAAGATCAATCGTTGGAGGCGGCGCGAATGTACCGCTCCACATCCGCTGCTTCGCCCGTACGCCGTACAGCGGTGCAATAGAAGCAATCGACACGCGGCTCGTCTCGGCTGACACTTACTCGGGAC
>JBBRUT010000011.1:0-49735 GCA_038247555.1 Phycisphaerales bacterium
GGCACCAGCGACGCAAGCCCGAGCGTGCCCGCCACACCCATCTCCCGCGCCGCCGCCGTGGCCAGCCGGTCTGCAACCTCGTGCGATCTTGCGGCCAGCTCTTCGGCAGAATCTCCCCGCACCAGCACAAACAGGCTCTCCCCCTGCGTCCGAAACCGCTCGCGGAGAACGTGTCCCGTCTCCAGTGCATCGTTGGGCTGCGGGTGCAGCGCTGACGGGTCCGACTCAAACGGCGGCGCAAACCCCGGCGTCGATGCGATCGCCACCAGCGCGCAACCAATGATTGCCGCGCCACTCGCAATCGACCAACCCGGTCGCGCGGTCGTCACCCGAAGCATGCGATCCGCTCCGCCGCCCGTTGGCTCTATGGGTCGCCTCGCATCGGCTTTGCTGTCCACTTCCCGCGGCGAAAGTGCAAGCAGCGCGGGCAGAACCACAAACACTGCCAGCAACGCCCCCACAAGCCCGATGCACCCAAGCATCGCAAAGTCCTTCAGCATTCGGACCTCGCTCAACGTGATCGTGATGAACCCAAAGATGGAGGTAACGCACGCCGCCGCCAGCGGCCCCGCCACCTCCCGTGTCGTACGGCCCGACGCCGCCGGCGGCGAAAGCCCCGCGGCCGCCGCCGCGCCATAGTGCGATCGGAAGTGAATCGCGTAGTCGACCCCAAGGCCCGCCAGCATCGCCGCCAGCACCGCCGTCAGCGGAGTGATGCTCGACACAAACATCGAGTACACCCCGAAGGCTGCCACGACCCCGCTCCCCGCCGTGATCATGAATGCCAGCGGTGCGAGCACACGTCGATACGCCGCCGCGAGAAACACACCGATCAACGCGATCGAGCTCAGCGTGCTCAGGATCGCATCCCTGCGAATCATCGTCGCCGTGGTCGAAGCGACCGCATAGCCGCCGCCGATCCGGACGCCCAGGCTCGTGAGGTTCACCTGCTCCGCAAGCCCCCGAACCGCCGCGGTGAATCGCTTGGCAAACTCAATATCGTTGACCGGCTTTGCGCCCGACACGCTGATCAGCAGCGCACGCCCGTCATCCGAGAACTGCGCCCGCTGCGAAACTCCCGCCGAAAATTGAAACCGCGCAAGCAGAAACTCGCGCAGTCGCAGCGGGTCCTTCACCAGTTGCCGCGCCAGCGATGCCGCGCCCGGACCCGGGGCGGCGAGCATCGCCGCGTTCTGTTCCATCTGCGCCCGTACTTCCTCCGGCCGCAGGCGATCCAGCACCTCGCCAAACGCGGCCTCATTTAGCCACAGCGCGCCCGCCGGCAGCACTGTTTCCCGGAAGTACGCCTCAACCTCCGCGTCCGCCAGATACCGCACCCCGGTGATGCCCGCCGCAGCCCCTCCCGGTTCGCCCGCCGCCGCTGCAAACGCCGTCGCAAACTCCAGCAGTTGTTTCTGTGCCAGCGCGGGCTCGATGGCTCCGTCAGCCTCAATGAGCAGCTGCAGGTCTTCTGCCGAGTGAAAGTCATCGGTGATGCGTGCCAGAGCCTCCGCCGCCGGGTTCTCCCCGCCGAGCATGCCCGACAGCGTCGTGTCGATCCGCATCCGCGAAAGCGAACCCACGCACAGCGCAAGCACCAGGAACAGCACCGCCAGCACCGACCTCGGCCGGCGAGCAATCCCCTCGACCAACCTCGCAAGACGATCCACCAGCATCACGGTCTCCGGACTGCGCGACGCGGCGGGTTGAAGGCCCCGCTCGCCAGCTCTTCGTTCAGCGATACATCATGCATCCGGATGCTCACCTTCCCCAGTGGATACTCCACGCTCCACGTTGTCGGCCACACAATCGCGCCGATCACGCGATACCCGTCGAGCTCGATCAGAAACGCTTCGCCTGCAACATCACGACCTCCCTCAAACCGCCGTGGTGTCAATGTCGCGCGCTCGATCACGCACCGCAGCGTTTCCCCGCCCGCCTCTCCGACGACCACCAGCTCCCGCGCGTTCGTGCGGGCCTCATCCACAGTCGCAGTTTGATAAAACCCGGGCCCCATCAGCGACAAAGCACGACGCACTCCCTCTGCCGCCTTCGCCGAGTCTCCCGCACGCGCCGCGGCCTGCGCAGTGTCTGGCGGCAACAGCCACAGCCCCTGCTCGTTGAGCGTCGCGTCAAACACCGCCCGGTCAAACTTCCACGCCCGCAGCCTCAGCCGACCCGGAAGCTCCGCCGCGAGCGCGGCATCCACCCGCACACTCTCCCCTGCGGAATCCGCAAAATCAACCGTCGCGCTCGACTGAATCGTCTTCACTCCATCCAGCCGATCAGCAATGATGCGCAGCGATTCTTCCGGTTCCATGACCGGATAGGTCGGCAGGCTCGCGCGACAGCCAACCCCGCCCAAAGCTGCTGCGCACAGCAGCACGGCAAGGGAAACGCGAGCAAATACCCCGCACAAGGATGACATCCTCTTCATAGCTCCCCCAGTGTTGAACGCAAAAGCTTCCCACCCGGCGTCCGCGGCAGGGCCGCAACACGCTGGTACACCCGCGGCAGCTTGTGCGGCGACAGTCGTGCCTGGGCAAACACTCGCAGTGTGTCCGCAGAAACCGCTGAATCACCATCTTCGACATACAGCAGCCGCAGCCGCGTCACCGTTTCCGAAACCGGTATCGCGACCAGCGCGCATTCCGCAATCCCCGGACACCCGGCGAGCACTTCCTCCACCTCGACCGGATTGACCTTCAGCCCGCCGATATCGATCAGGTGCTTCAGCCGACCCGTGACATACACACGCCCCCTTGCATCAACCCGTCCGAGATCGCCCGTCAGCAAGTGCCCATCCACCAAAGGCGTTGGCCCATCGAGATACTCCACAAGCATCGATCGCGCCCGCACCGCAAGCTCCCCCTCTTCTCCTGTGGGCACGAGCTTCGACGGCTCCCCCGGAACCACCACCCGCACACTTGCGCCGTCAACCGGAAGACCCACGCTCCGCGGGTCAAAGTCCGGATGCTCAGGACAGCCGAGCGTAACCGTCCCTAGTTCCGTCGCGCCATACAGCTGCCCTACGCGCACACCCCACGCGCAATGAAACTCATTGGCAATCCGCTCCGGCAGCGGACTCCCAGCCGAGATCGCAAGCCTCAGGCCATGCGATGCATCGGTCGGCCCCGAGCGTGCGAGCGATTCGAAGATGAACGGCACGCCCGGCAGCACGCTCACCCCGCCGCGCCGCAACAGCCGCTCAACCCCTGCCGGTTCAAACCGCTCAAACACCTGCAGCGAAGCCCCGGACAGAATCGTTGCAACAACCAGATCAACCCCATAGGAATGCGAAAGCGGCACAACCCCCAGCACTCGGTCAGGAGGTCGAAGCTCGGCCGCCATCGCAAGCCCGCGTGCATCCGCATCCAGCGATGCCATGCTTCGTCGCGCCAGCTTGGGTGTCCCGCCCGTCCCTGAACTCTGCAACACCACGCTCCCCTGCGCGCAGCTCGCAAACGAGGAAATGTCGCTCGTGCCCCGATTCTCCGGTACTTGCAGTGGAATGTGGGTCAAATCCGTCAGGCCCGCCAGCCGCTCCGCAGCAATCATGTGCCGGGCGCCAGTGATCCGCACCACCCGCTCAAGCTCGTGCCTCGTTGCCGTCGGCGCGACAACGCACACCCTCATCCCCGCGCACAGACCGCCCAGCAGCCACGCCAGATACTCCCCGCCACTGGGAGCCTTCAGCGCAACGCTCGCCTCGCTCCCGCACCATCTCTGCAAGGCCTCGCCCGCCGCGCCCACCGCCTCGGCAAGCTGCCCATACGTCCACGAACGCCAAACCTCGCCCCGCTCATCATGCACACACACGGCCATCGAAACCGGTGCGCTGCGTGCCCAGTGCCCGAGCGATGCCAGCACCGAGCGTGCCGAATCATCTCGAACCCGCCTCTCCGCACACGCGCTCGACCCGGCGATGCTCATGTCGCCCCCGCCATCGCGGCCGAGACAGAAGCCCGTTCGCCCCCCTCGCCCACGTCCGCAGTGTGGCCGCTCATCAGCGAAAACCGCTTCCGAACCGGCACAAGCGGATACCGCGCGTGCACATGCAGCAACGCCTGAAACAGCCGCAGCCGCCAGCGAAGCGCCAGCACCGGCTTCGGGAACACATGCCCGGCAAGTAGGGACAGAATCGCCTTATGAATCTTCAGCGGTCCGCTGCCGTGCAGGAACATCTCGCGAAACCCATGCTGGTAATACCGCCGCACCAGCCCGAAAAACACCGACGATGACGACTCCACATACCGCGCATACTCCGCCCGCAGCTTCGCCGCCGATGCCGGCGCTTTCAGCATTTCCGCGGCCGCATCCGCCGCCTTCACGCCCGACATCATCCCCATGCACACGCCCGTCGAGAAGATCGGGTCGATGAACGTCGCGGCGTCCCCCACAAGGAAGTAGCCCGGGCCCGCATACGGCTTACACGTATAGCTGAAGTCCGCACACACATGGTTCCGCTCCGGGCCGGCCGCCCCTGCCATGCGAGATCGAACGAAGGGGCTCCGCGCGATCCCCCACGCCAGCATCCGCTCCGCCGCGATGCCCGTCGATCTGGCCACATCATGACGCATCACCAGCCCGATGCTCGTACGCGTCGCATCCAGCGGGATCATCCAGAACCACCCCTCCTCGCACATCACAATGATCGGGTGCCCGCCGATTGCCCCCTCGCGGCGGTCCACGTCTTCAAAGTGCTGGAAGTATGCAACGCGGCACAGATCCGGCAGCGTGCGCCTTGTGCCAAGGTGACGCCCGACGATCGAACTCTGCCCGCTCGCATCAATCAGCACGCGGCTCCGGAACTCGCCCGAGGATGTCCGAACTCGAACATCGCCCGCTTCCAACCGGTCGATGCTCGAAACCAATGTCCGGTCAAAGACCGTCACGCCCTCTTCCCTCGCCGCATCCATCAGGCATGCATCAAACACCGCCCGTTCCAGACTCAGCGCCGTCGCGTCTTCCCCATGCGGACCCGGAGAGAACCAGAAGTCCGTCGTCGTCTCATCATCCCCCATCGCAAACGATGCCCCGTGCTTGGGCACATGCGGCAGCTTCTGAACACGCTCCAGCAGTCCAAGCTCGCGCAGCAGCGTCGTCTGCCTGGGCAGGAACGACTCCCCGATATGAAACCTCGGGTGCTGCTCACGTTCAATCAGCGCGACCGAAAGCCCTCGCCGGCTCGCCCGCAGAGCCGCGGTCGCGCCCGCCGGTCCCCCTCCGATCACCAGCACTTCAAACGGATTCGCCGGGTCGCTCATACGTTGCTCAGCCTGCTCGCGGTATCCGCATCACGCCTTCGATCTCGACCAGAAGCTCTTCGCGGCAAAGCTGGGCGTCGATGAGCTCGACCTCAACCCCCGCCGCGATTCTCCGGCCGATCGCCTCACGGATCATCGGCTTCTCACTCGCCACCGGGCAATACGCCCGAAGGTGCACACACCGGGCCCCCAATCCTGTCGTTCCCCTCTCGGGCAGTTTCCCAAACCGGCGCTCCGCCGCTTCCAGAACAGCCGCCAGGTTCTCAAACGTCTCGTCAATCTGCGACTGCAAATCGCCAATATGGACGGAAACCTCTTCCCGTACGCTGGCCGTGCCGCCGATCAGCACCAGCGAAACCCCCTCGTGCTCAATCAGTGTTGCCCGAGCAAAGCACGGCGGCCGCGGCCCGTATCTCGTCGAATATCGATACGCCGGCACCTGCCGCGGATTCTCGATATGCACCCCCGCCCGCGAGGATGCAAGCAGATGGACTTCAAGATCCGCTCCGTCGTGTCCCACGCCCGTGGCCGTCGGCAAGCCGGTCGCAAACTCGGCATCGCTTCCCAGCATCGACAGGAACGAATCGAATCGCCCTTGGTTGAACACGTGATACGTGCTGAGCTCATCGCCCCGATTGGCATGAATGCCTGGGATGAAGCTCCACATCCGGACCGGGTGTCGCGCACTCAAGGCTGCCGCGGCCCGAAACAGCGCCCGATAGGTCTGCAACACTGCCCCGCGAAGCTCATCGGTGCCCATCCCCGCCGCATCGTCAACACGCGCAGAACAAAGCGCCAGGTGTCCTGAACTCCCGATCCGGATCGCCACGCCGTCATCTGTTCGGCAATCCTGTTGGTGCCCACCGCTGCCAGGGCCCACCATCGAGTCGAGCCACCCCGGAAGACCGATGGCCGCCGACGTGGAATCAACGTCTTTCCCGCCGGAATCGTGGAGGAGTGTTCTGTCGGACCGAACGGTGGTCATGATCTGAAATCAGTATATCAGTCGCCGATGTCGACAGCCCGCTCTATCGCCGCAGCACCACCCCCGATGCGCCTCCGGAGAACTCTGTCCCGACAACAAGTCCGGATCCCCAAGAAGCGGCTTTCATTTCAGGAATCGCTTCAGAACCCAAAAGTAAGCCCGCAAGCGCCGCAAGACCACCAGCACTGAAGCACTCCGGCAGCCACGGCCGAATCGACCAGTGTCGATCCCCGGTCGCTTCCGACATTGCCCGGCCAAAGAGCCGGTCAAATCGCCCATCCCCCAGCGCCGACACAGCCACGTCAACGCTCGCGGCGATCTGGCGGCTCGCCGCCACCACTTCCGGCGCACTCCCGCTCACCGACCAACCCTCTCCCACCGTAGCAAACACCCTCGCCCCACGCGCCTCCGCGGCACGCCGCGATTCCACCGTCAGCATCACCGCGCCCGACGTAAAGCCCCCAAGATCCTGCTCGCGGCAATGCGCGGTCGCGCGGTTCACCGTCTCGCAAAGTTCCTCCGCCGCGCCCACAAACGCCCGAATCCACACTCCCTCGCGAATGCGCAGCGTGGCCAGCCGCAGGGCATCAAGCCCAGCCGTTCGGTTCCCGATGATCGTCTGACATCCTCCCCGCACCCCGAGCATCAGGCTCAGCTGCGCCGCCGCGGCGTTCGGAACGCCCTCTGCAAACAGCACCGGGTTCGCGCCCGCGATCCCCTCGCGGACAATCTGCGAGTAGTACTCCTCGCAGAAGTTCGATGATCCATGCATCGTTCCGAGCAGCACGCATGCGTTCTCAGCAAACGCGGCAGCATCCTCAATCCCGGCGTGCGCGCACGCCACTGTGCTCGCCGCGAGCGTCAGCTTCACATACTCGCTCATCCTCCGAACCCGCCGACTGTTCAGCAGGTGCGCAATCGCGTCTTCCCCAACCCGTCCCGTACCGCCCGCCAATGAGTCCTTGCCCCCGCGCAAGGCCTCAACGAATCGCTCGTTGCCGATTGCGCCGGGAAACACGATCCCCACGCCAGTGATGACCGCCTCATCCCGCAGCGGTATCGACACCGATGGTCGAGCCGAGGTCACCACGACGCACGTGTTTGCCCCTCCGAATCCAAGCGAGAGGTTGAGTGTCGCATCGATCTGTGCCGCCGCGGGCCGACCATGGTTCAGACGCAGCTCGGTAAACGCCGGATCAGTCGGCGACCCGTTCAGCGTCGACGGAACAACCCCGCGCTCCCGCGCCAGCACCGCAAGCACAAGCTCAACCGCGCCCGCGCCGCCCAGCGTGTGCCCCAGATGACCCTTGAACGCCACGACGGGAGTCATCGAAAGCACATTGCCAAACACTCCCCGAAGCGCGGCGTACTCCGAGGAGTCATTTCCCGGTGTCGCCGTCGCATGCGCCGACACCAGCCCGATGGCGCGCGGCCCAAGCCCCGCCCTTCCCAGCGCCTGATCAATCGCCGCCCGCGCGCCCTTGCCCTCCGGGTGCGGCTGCGTCAGGTGATGTGCATCCGCGGACTCGCCGAACCCGGCGACATATCCGCGCACCCTCGCCCCACGCAGCGCAGCATCTGGCTCCCGCTCCAGCACCACCACCCCGTACCCCTCCGCCGTCTTCATCCCATCGCGAGCCGCCCCGAAAGGTCGCGGCGGACCCTCCGCGACCAGCCGCAGGCTGTCAAACCCCGCGTACACATACTCACTCACTGTGTCATACCCGCCCGCGATCACCATGTCCGCTGCGCCCGCGCGCAGCAGCGTGACCCCCATCGCGATCGCCCCCAATCCCGATGAACACGCAGAGCACGTGCTCAGACGCTCTCCGCCGATGCCGCTGCCCCGCAGAGCCTGCTCAAGCACCGCGCCCGCCGGAAACATCAAAAGCTCTGCCAGGTCTCCACTGCGCATCCAGCGGCCCGCCGCCCTCATCCCATGCAGCGTGGTGCCCATGATCGCGCTGATTCGCCGCGGATCGCACCGCGGAGGTCCCGCGCTTGCCATCGCCTGCGCGATGACATGCCGCAGGTACCGTACTTCGCGGATCGCGATTGCCGGTTCGATCTCCGGCAGGTCCTTTGCCTGCCCGCCCCCCTTGTCAGGAGCGGGAGCCTGTTCAAGGGCCGACATGCCCCCAATGCCGCAGCGACCCGCGACGATCGCTTCAAAGGCTTCTTCCGGGCTGGTGCCCAGGCTGCACGCCAACCCAAGCGCGGTAATGACAATGGACGCGTCACTGGCCATCAATCTCGACTCTCCCGCCGATCCTCCACCCAAGCCTTCTCCAGCACCATCCACTGTTCAGGATACTGCCGCACCACTTCCGCGATGCGCTCGGCCACCCGGCCCGCCGCAACTTCAGCACAAACGCACCCCTCCCCCGAGCCCACCAGGATCGGCTCACAGATCAGAATGCGCACGCCGCGATCCTTTGTCCACACGGCAAACGTCGGAACAATCGGCGCACCCGATAGCGCTGCTAGCTTGATCGGCCCCATCGGAATCTCGATGTGCCCGTGCAGAAACGCCATCTCCACACCCCGCTGGCCCGGCATGGTCCGGTCCCCCTGCATCAGCACCACCTCATCATCCCGCAGCGCATCCCGCAGACGAAACCACATCGCCAGTCCATCATCAACCGGTGCTTCCAACACCCCCAGCCTTGCGCGCTGCTCCGCCCGTAGCCGCTCAAACACCGGGCTCGGGTCCCGGCGGAACACCACATGCACCCGCGCCTCCCGCGCCCGAACACTCGAGACCGCCGTCTCAAAGGGACCAAGGTGCGCCGTCACCAGGATCGCCCCCCGCTTCAGACTCCGGGCCCGCTCATATCGCTCCGTCCCCTCCACGTGCTCAATCCGCGCACGGATCTCCTCCGGCGTCTTTCGACGATTCGCCGCATAATCAAGCGCACTGTCGTAGTAACTCCGCAGCACCCCGCGCCCCAGCCGCCGACGCGCCGCCATCGTCGACCCCTCCCCCAGAATCCGCCCCGCGTTCGCCACCGTCCCACGACGCACCGGCCCGGAGACGTGCCACGTCAGAAACAGCACCACCGGCTTGAGCATCCGTGGCACAATCGGCAGATGCGCAGCATTCCAGAACAGCAGCTCCAGCCACGCCTGCGCCGCCCACGCTCGAAACTCGCTCACTTCGCTGCGCCCTTCGGCTTCGCGGGCACCGTCTCGCCAAGCGGGTGCACCTCACGCGTCCCAGTGGGCAGCTTCAAGATGAGTTCCTCATCCGAAACATCCTTGTTGATTTCAACGTCCTTGAACTCGATCTCCGTCTTCTCGCCATCGGCATCCACAATCTCGATTCGCCGCACCGCCGGCACCCCCGAATCAATCAGCACCCGCACGCGAGTCACGTGCTCCTTCAACTCCGCAGTCCGAGGCAGCAACTCAACAGCCACCAGCGAGCCATCTTCATCGCTCGCGCCCATATCCAAGTTCTTCGCCTGCGAAATGTCGAAAGACCCACGCAACGCGCTCAGTCGCGGTAGCGGCGACCCTGCAAACTCACGCGCATCATCCCCCAGCCCGTACACCTCAACGACTTTCTGCTCTGGGAAGAAGATCCGCAGGCCCTCCCCATCGATCGTCATCACCGTCTTCCGCGGCTCCAGAGTCTCCCACCGCGTCTTGTCCCCCTTGACCAACACCGTCCCCGACGACTCCATCGGTTTCTTCAGCAGTGGTGTGTGCTTCTTCTGCACGAATCGTCCCCGCAGCGTCCGCACCTCTGCGGACCGCGCGTCGATCGCCTCCAGCCGCTTCTCCAACTCGGACTTGGGCACCGCGGCAACCGGCTCATTCATTGTCGGCAGTGCTGCGGATGGCGCGGGAGGCACACCCCCGGGCGGAGAAGCCATCGCGAAACACACCGCCGTGGCCAGAAGAATGATCATGTGCGTCTCAACTCTCCAAGAACGATCGTCCCCTGAGCGATGATGTCCTTGCCGACGCTCGCCTCCACATCGTACATCGTGACCGCCCCCAACGTTCGCATCAGCGTTGATCGCAGCGCAATCTCCGCCGGCGGTGATACCGCCCGGCGGAATCGCACATCCATCTGCGCCAGTCGCCCGCCGCCGTCCTTCATTCCCACGACGCCCGACAACTGAGCCAGTGCCTCGCCAATGAGCACCCCCGGCACCACAGGCTCTCCTGGAAAGTGCCCGATAAAAAACTCTTCATCTCCACGCACGACCCACGTCCCCGTTCCGCGCACACCCTGCTCAAGCGAATCGAGCCTCGACACAAACCGGAATGGAGGTCGATGCGGCAGCCAATCCAAAGGATCAGCCACCAAGCTGCTCACTTCCCGCCTCGCATCGAGTCAACAAAGCCCGCCAATGTCGAGACCGTCGCAAATGCCGCGCGTCCCACGGACTCATTCGGGATCTTGATCCCGAACTCTTTCTCCATGCTCGTCACGATCAGCAGGATGTCCAGCGAGTCCAGGTCGTGCACCCCGCCTACCAGCGGCATCTCATCGGTGATGACCGCCTCAGGTCCCAGTTTCAGGCAATCCCGCAGCACCAGCTTCACACGATGGAGCGTTTCAGTTTCCGTCAAGGCGTCTTCCTCGATCCAGTGTGCCGCCAACGCCGACCCTTCCGCCCCCGCCGCGCACGAGTGTAACGAGCCGGCTCCCCCCGCCCCGCCCCGCAACTCAAACCCGGCAATGCTTCCGACGTTCAAAGATGGGGCGCAGGCCAATGAATAGCCAGCAGAGCTTCCCCGAGCGTCCCCGCCCGAGCTACTCCTCGTCCTCGGCCTCATCCGCCTGCGCATCCGTGGCCGGTGCGCCGAAGAGAGCGGTGCCGACGCGGACCATGTTCGAGCCTTCCTGGATCGCAACTTCGTAGTCGCCCGACATCCCCATCGACAGGATGTTGAAAGTCGGAGGGACATCCCCGGATTCCCGAATCTCATCAAAGAGCTCGCGGCAGCGTCCAAACGTCGCCCGCGAATCTTCCGGGTTCGTTGAAAGCGGAGCCATCGTCATCAGCCCGCGCACCCGAAGCTGGATCATTGTCTCGATCTCGCCCACCAGGTGCGGAGCCGCCGCGATGGCGCAGCCATACTTCTGCCGCTCCCCGGAGCAGTTCACCTGCACCAGCACATCGATCGGCTTCTCCCGCTTCATCCCGATCAACTGCAACTCTTCCGCCAGACGGAGCGAATCCACCGAGTGGATCAAACGGCACACATCCACCACCTTCCGCGCCTTGTTGCGCTGAAGGTGCCCGATCATGTGCCACCGCACCGTCCCCGGCATCGCCGGAGTCTGCCAGTCTCCATCCGCCCCGCTCGCTGCGCCTTCGCGAGCGCCCGCCGGCGATGGCGGAGTTACCCCCGGAACCGTCCGGTGACGCTGAATCCACTCATCAATGATCGCCGCCCTTTGCACCAACTGGATGACCCGGTTCTCGCCGAAATCCGTATGCCCCAGGCGGATCAGCTCGCGAATCTGGTCCGGCTCGGCGTGCTTGGTCACCGCGACCATCAGCACGCGATCCGCATCGATACCAGCGCGCGACGCCGCTTGTGCGATCCGCTCGCGCACTTCCGTGTACCGATCTTTCAATGACGCAATCGTCGTCATGGGCAATCCGGGCCTCCTGCCCTGTCCTCCCCAAGGTTGCCTACACAACACGCTTACCTAGCCTAGCAGACAACCGACCTCCGTGCCATGCTCGCCCGCGGCTTGTTTCACTCGCCGAGAGGGATACTCTGTCGCAAAGGCACCGCCTGAAGGGGAATGTATGTCGACGCCGCAACCCGCTGTCCGTTCGCTTCCAGTTGCCGCCGGAGACTCCGCGGCCGACTTTACCCTCCAGAATCAGGACCGCCAGGATTGGTCGCTCGCCGCCGCGATCAAAGAGGGAGATGTCGTCCTATGCTTCTTCCCCTTCGCTTTCACCGGCGTCTGCGGCACCGAGATGAAATGCATCTCCCGCGAGATGGCCGAGTGGCAGAAGAAGGGTGCCCAAGTCGTCGGCATCTCCTGCGATTCCCCCTTCGTCCTGAAGGCTTGGGCACAGGCCGAAGGCTTCGCCCACCCCCTCCTCAGCGACCTGCACCGCACGGTTTGCAAGGCCTACGGAATCCACTGGGCGGACATGAACACCACCAACCGCGCCACCATCATCATCGCCAAAGGCGCTGACGGTCGCGGCAGGGTCAAGTGGGTCCAGACCCGCCAGCCCGGGTCCGCCATGAACTGGGATGAAGTCCTCGCCAAGGTGGCTTGAGTTCGGCCCCGACTGTGTGCCGCGTACACTCGCGCCATGACCACCCCCGCGCGCCCCAAGAACGTCCCGCTCCTCATCGTCATCCGCGACGGCTGGGGCGAGAACCCTCACCCCGAGCACGATGCCTTCAACGCGCCCAAGCTCGCCTCCGCCCGCGGCCTCACCCCCGTTGATGACATGCTCCGCCGGTCGTGGCCCAAGACGCTGATCAAAACCAGCGGCGAGGATGTCGGTCTGCCCCAGGGCACGATGGGCAACTCCGAAGTCGGTCACCAGAACATCGGCGCCGGACGCATCGTCCCGCAGGAATCCCTGGTCATGACCGCGGCCTGCAAGCTCGGGCTCGAGCAGAACGACACTATCGCCGGTGCGATCCGACACGCGAAGGACGGAATGGGGGAGGGCCGCTCCCTCCACCTCCTTGGCATCGCGTCCGATGCCGGCGTCCACGGTCAGCTCGAGCACCTCTACGCCATCCTCGCCGCTTGCCGAACCCTCGGCATGGATCGTGTCTTCCTCCATCTGTTTACCGACGGCCGAGACACCGGGCCATTCTCCGGCCTCGAGTTTCTCCGCCGCGTCGAGAACGCCTGTGCAGAAACAGGTGTCGGTCGTATCGCCTCAATCGCCGGTCGCTACTACGCCATGGATCGCGACCACCGCTGGGAACGCGTCAAGCTTGCGTTCGATTGTCTCACCGGCGGGATCGGTGGGAGCGGGGGGGGTGGTGCGGGCGTGCTCCCTTCCGCGCCCAGCGCAGCCGCTGCCATCCAGTCCTATTACGACAATCCCAGCGGCGCAACGCTCAAGGGCGATGAGTTCATCCAGCCCGTCGCCATCGGTTCATCCGATCAGATTTCCGCCTCGCGAATCAAGAGCGGCGACAGCGTCATCTTCTACAACTATCGTGGCGACCGACCCCGCGAGATCTCTGCGGCCTTCGTTTTTCCTGATGACAAGTGGGCGGCAGTCAAGCCAAGCCCCGACTCGGGAGTTCGCGGCTTTGATCGCGGCCCCAAGCTCGACCTCCACTACGTCACCATGACCGCCTACTGGGAAGAACTCGCGCCCTTTGTCCGCGTCGCCTTCCCCAAGCCCCCGCGCATGAAGAACCCCGCAGGCGAATGGATCTCCTCCATGGGCCTGGGCCAAGTACGCGTCGCCGAAACCGAAAAGTACCCGCACGTCACGTTCTTCTTCAACGATTACCGCGATGAGCCTTACCCCGGCGAAGAACACCAGAACCCGCAGAGCCCGCAGGTCGCCACGTACGACATGAAGCCGGAGATGGCCGCGGCGGACGTCTGTAAGATCATCCTCGACCGCCTCTACGCGCCTTCCTGTGCCCAGTTCATCGTCGTCAACTTCGCCAACGGCGACATGGTCGGCCACACAGGCAATCTCGAAGCCGCCATCCTCGCCTGTGCCGCAGTCGATCAATGCGTTGGTCAGCTCATCAATGCCACCGTCGCGCGCGGCGGAGCACTCATCATCACCGCCGACCACGGCAACTGCGAACAGATGTTCGATCCGGATACCGGCTCGCCGCACACCGCCCACACCACCTACGACGTCCCACTGTACATCGTCGGCGAGTCTTTCCGCGCCCGCAAGCTCCGCGGAGACTCCGACCCTGCAGGATGGTTCAAGCCCGAGGTGCGAGCCGCGCGCGGCCGCCTCGCCGACGTCGTCCCCACCGCGCTTGCCATGATGAGCCTCCCCCAGCCCCCGGAAATGACCGGCCGTTCACTGATACTCTGATTCCCCACCCCTCCCGCCCGCCTCGCCTCGCCCCTATTCAGGGTCTTCGGCCTCGCCGCTCGTCTGCTTTGCCGCTGCATCACGTTCGCGGCTCTGGTTCTCCAGGCTTTCGATCCGCCGCGACAACTCCCTGATGCGCCGCCCCAGCGACACCACCTCCGCCGAGAGTTGCTCGTGCTCGTGCTGAGCGAAGCCCAGCGCCTCTTCCAGCCGCTGCACCCGCTCTACAACCGCATCCTCAGATCCTCGGTCCAAACCCATCCCCAATCCTATTCCGTTGGTGTACGCTCACGCCCATGATCACCGCGCTGCTCACAGTCGCAATCCTCGCAACCGGCACTCTTTCAACCGTATCCGATGCCTCATTGGGCACCGATGCCCTCGTGCTGACTTCCCCTTGCGAGTTCGAGCTGGATTTCAGCCGCGCGGCCCAGCCGCCCGAGTCATCCCCGCCTGCATCTGGCGCGCCCGATGCTGATCCTCCGGCCGAAGCCGTCGTGCTCCCCGGCTTTGGCAGCGCAGGCTCCCACTGGCTCACCGTCGGCGGAGCCACCGCGTACAACTTCGATGAGGACTACGACTTCAATCTCCACTTCGCGTGGAGCACGTTTCTTGTCGACCGTCTCGAGTTCGGTGTCGAGGCAACCGGCTGGTATTTCGACCAGGCAGGCCAGAACACCGCCGGTCTCTCCGGCATGTTCACTTTCCGCTACCACTTCTGGTCGGGGCCCAACGGCGATTTCGACTGGTCCGCATTCGGCGATGTCGGAACGGGCATGCTCATCGGCTTCGATGAAGTCCCTGACGGCGGAACCGGCTTCAACTTCATCCAGCGTGCCGGGTTCGGAATCACCAAGGACCTCGATGCCTCCGACGGCCCCGCCCACGGTGCCCGCCTTGTCCTCGGTATCCGCTGGCACCACATCTCCAACGGCCGATTCTCCGGCGACGGACGCAACCCCGCCCGCGATTCGATCCTCGCGTTCGTCGGCGTGCAGTGGGACTTCTAAGTCCGCCTCCCCCAACTCCCGGCCCGCCCCCCCTGCACCACAGCCCCCTGCCCCACGCCCTCCTTCGCCCGTAGACTTCCGCTCACAACGGAGCTTCAACGCAATGGCACAGTGCAAAGTCCTCGCGTTCGCCGGCAGCCTCCGCCGCGACTCCTACAACAAGAAGCTCGTCGCCGTCGCCGCCAACGGTGCCCGCGCCGCAGGCGCGGAAGTCACGATCCTCGATCTTGCATCGCTTCCCCTGCCCCTCTTTGACGAAGACCTCGAGGCCCGCGAAGGTGCGCACCCCAACGCCGTCAAGCTCAAGGCACTGATGAAGTCTCACGACGCCTTCCTGATTTCTTCCCCTGAATACAACTCGTCGGTTTCCGCCGCGCTGAAGAACGCGATCGACTGGGCCTCCCGCCCCGCCGAGGGCGAAGCGCCGCTCGCCGCGTTCGCCGGCAAGGTCGCCGGTCTCATGGCCGCCTCCCCCGGTGCGCTCGGTGGGCTCCGTGGCCTCGTCCACCTCCGCGCCATCCTTGGCAACATCCAGGTCTTCGTGGTGCCCGATCAGTTCGCGCTCACTCAGGCTGATCAGGCCTTCGACGACTCCGGCGCGATCAAAGACGAGAAGAAGCGTCAGGTTGTCGAGGGCATCGGCCGCAAGGTGGTTCAGGTCGCAGCCAAGCTCAAAGTCTGATCGCTCTGCGTCCGCATCCGCCTCACTTCAGCACGCCCATCGCCCGCAGCTGCCCGGTCATCTGCGCCGCCGTGTCGCCCGTGTGATCAACCTGAAACGCCCGCCAGCCCGCGGCGTTCGCGGCCGCCACGTTCTCGGCCAGATCATCAAAGAACACGATCTCTCCCGGTGTCCCGCGTGATCCCGAAACTCCGTCAAGCCCCGTCGCCCGCGCAAATGCGTGATAGATCTCAGGCTGCGGCTTCAGCAGCCCCATGATGTGCGAGGCATGCAGATGCCCGATCAGCGCTGGGGTGCGATACTCCGGCCGCTCTCCGCCTCGCGCACGCGCCGGCGCCAAACGCACCCAGTGCGCGTGATTCGTGTTCGACAGCACGCCCGTCTCGATCCCCGCCTCATGAATCTGCCCGACAAGTTCATACACGCCGGGATACTCATCCCGCGTCCATGCATGATGAATGCGCTCGGCCTCCTCGGGTGTGTACAGCCCGCCCGTCGTCGCCGCCATCTCGCGGTAATACACCTCACACGCAATCTCGCCGCGACCGTGCCGCGCCGACATCGCCCTCCGGCGCACCTTCATCTCTTCACTCGCCAGCGCTTCATCGCGAAACGCAAGCCCCGCCGCCGCGCACCCCTCCGCCCACGACCGGCAGATCCGTACCACCACGCCCCCAAGGTCAAACACCACGATCTTCACGCCCGAATCGTTCACACATCCTCCTCCATCACCTCGCCCGATTTCATGATCTCATCCATCACCACCGTCGCAAACGAGCCCCGCGGCAGTTCAAACCGGCACTTGATGTATGGCCCGTGCTCATCCATCCCGCCTTCGATGTCGGGGTACGTCAGCGGCACCCGCAGCGGACGTCGCGCGCCCTCCACCTCGATCCGCGCCGCGCGGATGTACTCGGAGAGTTGCTCAAGCGTTACCCCAGACTCCGCCAGCGCGGCCGCCTCCGCCTCACCCGGCGCGCCAGATGCCGCCATCATCCCCGCACCCCACATCGGCCCCGTCGGCGAAATTTCCCCTTGCTCCAGCCGCGCCCGCACCGACGCATCGGCAAGCTCCGCGGCCCCGATCGCAAAGATCGCTCCGTTCTCATGCTTAAACGCCAGGTCCCCTTCAAGCAGCCGGTCAAACGTCCCCCCACCCAGCCGACCCTCCAGCACCGCGTTGAAGATCGCCGACTGAAACGCCGTCACCAGAAACGACCGCTCCGGCGGCTCGATCGAATACACCGCACGCTTCGCGTTCCCGCCGCGGATCAACGTCCGCAGCAAACGCACCTCCGTGTGCGCCGATCGCGGCATCAACGCCAGCGAGCCCTCCAGGTCGCCCGCCGCATAAAGCTCCCGTGCCCGCGCCTGCACCAGCGGAAACTCAGCGCAAGGCCCCAGGATCAAGTCGAGAACCCGCTGATGCTCCCCAAGGATCATCGCGCGGCCCACCTCGTGGTTCCGCTGCATATGCCCGAAACGCTGCGGCCCGAACCGGTTGGGCACGCCCCGCGCCGCCAGAATGGCCAGCGACTTGTACGCGTGCACAACCTTGGAAGGCTCGATCCCCCGAATCCTGATCACAAACCGGTTCCCCTTGAGGTGCCCCCGCCGCAGCTTGTTCGCGTGCAGATCCGTCCAGTGCACGGTTAGAGACTCGTGCGTCAGCGATGGAAAGTCAGCAGGCTTTTTCCCCGGAATATGCACCGACACCAGTTGACGCGTGATCGCCCGCTTGTCCTTCAGCCCCGCCACCCCCACCGCCATCGGCTTCACGCCAAAGTGCTCGGCGATCACCCGTGTCATGTGCAGCGTCGCCATGTCCCGCTTCTCAACGAGCATATAGAGATGCTCGCCGCTGCCGCCGGGCTCATACGCCGGGATCTCCTCGACCAGAAAGTCTTCAGGGCGTTCCTTCAGCTTCCCGCCCGTGCCGGGGACGCCGGAGGTGACATACGCCGCCGCGGAAATGTGAGGTGCAAATGCCATGACAAGCGGATCAAAGCGACCGATCGAAAGCGCGAACGCACCGCGACTGTACACCCCCTGCCCCGTATCCGACTTTTTCAGGGTTCTTCGCTCTGCGCCGCATCCAGCACATGCTCGGCCACAAAGATCGGCACGTTGTTCGCAATCCCGATCGCGATCGCATCGCTCGGACGAGAATCAATCTTCGCCGTCTTCCCATCCTTCGTCTTAATCTCGATCAGGGCGAAGAACGTGTGCTCCGAAAGGTCATTGATCGTGATCGAAACCAGACGGCCGCCAAGCTGCTCGATGATGCTCATCAACAGGTCATGTGTCTGCGGCCGCTTGATAGGGATCCCCTTCAGCCGGCGCTCGATCGCCTGCGCCTCGGGCAGACCGATCACGATCGGGAACGATCGCCCGTTCTCAACCTGCGAATAGGCCTCCTCGCCATCCTCAGACGGCGTCGCCGCGACTTCACGAAGCTCAATGATCTGATAGTCATTGAGCTCCCGAATCAGAATGCGCGAGAGCTCCATACGAACGGGCATCGGCGGGCTCCTCAGGCCAATCGTCTACGGTCCTCCTATACCGGTCAACCGCCGCCATCGCGGCGGAAACCCGGCTTCGGGCCGCGTCCCTCAGATGCGCTATCGGCTTTCCCCAGTCGCCGCAGCAACTTGCGGGGCGCGCCGATCGACACAATCCCCACGATCCCCGCCCATTCTCGCCCTGCCCGCCCCCGAAGCCCGGCCTTCATCCCCGCCATGGTCAACGTCCCATCCGCCACAATCGCCTCTCCGCCCTCCGGGGGGCATCCCGAGTCCGCATCACATCCCGATGGTACATCCACCGCAAGCGTCGCCACATCAGCCCCGGCCTCCCGCAGCGCATTGCATGCACGGATCGCCTCCAGCGCAGCGCCCGCCGCCGGCCTGCTTAGCCCCGTCCCCAGCAGTGCATCCACGATGAGCAGCGGCTCCCCCAACCGCGCTTCCTCCCGGCGGATCGCTGCCCCCGGGCGCTTGTGTCCCGCGATTACCCGAACGCCCATCCGCTCCGCCATGACCAGGTTCGTCGCCGCATCCCCCTGTGCTCGCCCCCGCTCCGCCACCAGCACCACCGACACCCGCTCAACCCCGGCATTCAGCAGGTGCCGCGCGCACGCCGTTCCGTCACCGCCGTTGTTCCCAGGTCCTGCCAAGATCAGCACGCCCGCCCTCGACTTCCTGCACACCTCGCGCACCGCCCCCGCGAGCCCCAGCGAGGCATGCTCCATCAGCACGATCGACGGAACTCCAAACTCCTGGGCGCTCGCCCGGTCAAGCCGCCGCGACGCCTCAGCACTCAACACCACCCGCGGCCCATCAAGCAGCCTGTCCTGCCGCCGCACCTCGCGCCTCAGCAATGTGCGCAGATCGACCTTCCCGGACGTACGCTTTGCCCCGTGAGCCATGCCGCAGTCTATCGGCGCTGCACCCCACCGCCGGTCTCCCCTCAGGAAGCACAGCAATCCCAATCCTCCTCACCATCCTCCTCTGGGCATCCTGCGTCATCTCCGCCGGTGTGCTGCTCTACTGGGGCGCGGTGATCTACCACGTCGTTCGCACCTGGCTGTTCATCCCAAGCGCCCGCGCCGGGCTCAAGCATCCCCTTTCTGAAACGGACTGGCCCTCCGTCTGTGTCATCGTCCCCGCGCACAACGAGCAGTCCTGCATCGGCCACGTTGCCGCGTCCCTCCTCCAGCAGGAGTATCCCGCCGACCGCCTGTCCCTCGTCTTCGCCCTGGATCGCTGCACCGACCAGACCGAAAGCGTCCTCCGGCAATCGCTCGGCGCAGCCGCCGATACCCGCGCCCGCATCGTCACCATCACCCAATGTCCCGACGGATGGGCCGGAAAAGTGAACGCGCTTTGGACCGCGGTGAACTCCGCCCCCGCCGCCCGCGCGGCGGATGTCCTGCTCTTTGCCGATGCCGATACCTCCCTCGACCCCCTCTGCCTCAAGGCCTGCCTCGGCCTCATGCACCATCGCCGCATCGAGATGCTCAGCCTCCTCAGCACCCTCACTCGCGACACATGGTTCGAGCTGGTTGCCCAGCCCGTCGCCGGGATGGAACTCATCCGGATGTACCCGATGACCCGCACCAACTTCCCAAGCCAGGAGCGACCCTTCGCCAACGGACAGTTCATCATGATCCGCCGCGACGCCTACGACCGTTTCGAAGGCCACAAGGCGGTGCACTGGGCCGTGCTCGAAGATGTCGAACTCGCTCGCGCCGCCGACCGCGCCAAGGTCCCCCTCGGCGTCTTCCTTGCCGACGGCCTGCTTCACTGCCGGATGTACGCCAACTGGGCCGAGTTCCGCCGCGGCTGGAAGCGCATCTTCACCGAGTCCGCCAACCGCAAGCGCTCCCGCCTCACCGGCATCGCCTGGCGTCTGCGACTGTTCGGGATCGTCTTCCCCGCCCTCGCCGCCGCGGGCGGCATTGCCGGCCTCGCGCTCCGCGCCATTGGCAGTGGGGGGGGCGTGGTCGATTGGGCCCTGGGCCTGGGCCTTGCCGCCGTGCTCTTCTTCTTTTCCGCGATCTTCGCGTGTGCATCCCTCGGCAGCACGCCCCTGATCGGCGTGCCCACCTTCCCCGTGGGCGCGTGGCTGCTGTCGCGCATCCTCACCGAGGCCGCCGCCGACCTCCGCAAAGGCATCCCCACCCAGTGGGCCGGAATGACGTACAACCGCTCCGCCCGCTGAGCCTGCTCAGCCGCCGGCGACGCCGCCCGACTGCGCCGGGTCCCCGCCTGCGATCGCCCCGCGCATCGACGTGTCCGCCTGCAGGTTCCGCATCTTGTAATAATCCATGATCCCCAGGTTCCCGTTGCGGAACGACTCGCTGATCGCCTTGGGAATCTCCGCCTCCGCCAGCACCACCAGCGCGCGGTTCTTCTGCTGCTCGGCCTTGAACTCCTGCTCCGCCGCGACGGCCAAGGCACGCCGCTTCTCGGCCTCCGCCTGGGCCATTTCCTTGTTCGTCCGGGCCTGATCAAGATCGAGCTTCGCGCCGATGTTCTCGCCCACGTCGATATCCGCGATGTCGATCGACAGAATCTCGAACGCCGTCCCCGCATCCAGCCCCGACGCCATCACCTTCTTTGAGATTTCATCGGGGTTCTCCAGCACGTGCTTGTGGTCGACCGCCGAGCCGATCGTCGACACGATTCCCTGCCCCACGCGCGCCACGATCGTCTCTTCCGTCGCACCACCAACCAGCCGCGCGATGTTCGTCCGCACCGTCACACGCGCCTTGGCCTTGAGCTGAATCCCGTTCTTCGCCACCGCGTCGATGGTCGGCCTCGGGCTCGTCGGCCCCGGGCAGTCAATCACCTTCGGGTTCACCGACGTCTGCACCGCCTCCAGAATGTCACGCCCGGCAAGGTCGATCGCCGTGGCCGTCTCCCAACTCAGATTGATCTTCGCGCCCCGCGCCGCGATCAGCGCCGAGGTCACATGCGGCACCCGCCCGCCCGCGAGATAGTGCGACTCAAGCTGATTCGTCGAGATATCCAGCCCGGCCTTCTTCGCCCGGATCCGGCTATACACGATCGTCCGCAGGTCGACCTTCCTCAGGCGCATCCCGATCAGTTCCGCCAGGCTCACCCGCGCGTTGCTGAACAGCGCCTGAATCCAGAGGTTTGCAAACTGTCCGACCACAAAGGCCAGAACCAGCACAAACAGGGCAACGACCACGCCGACAATAATCCAGATGGTGTCCATGCAGCAAGCTCCACGTATCTTCGAACCGCAAGCCGATCCGAGTCCGCGGAGTATAGCGACAAAGCTACTCGCAACCGCCCACCGCGCAGATCAGACCGCGCGGACCTTGATAGTTGTTCCATCGACCGAAACCACGCGAACCGTGCTCCCCGCACGAATATACGAAAACTCAGCCAGCGCATCGACCCGCTGACCCCCCAGCCGAACGGTCCCCACCGGCCGCAGATCCGTCAGCACCACGCCCTCTGTCCCCACCAGCGCATCCAGCTCGTGCGCGCCCTCCTCCCCGACCACCGGCCGCTCCTCCCCAGCCTCGCCAAACATCAGCGTCCGCCCCATGCGGGTGCTTGGCATCAACTGCAACGCAAACATGAATACCAGCGGCCCCATCACCGCTACGGTGCCCCCCCCGACAAGGCCCCACTTCCAGTCAAACTTGAACAGGCACACCACCCCGCTGATCGCAACCGCCGCCGCCACCAGCGAGATCAACCCGCCCGACGGA
This sequence comes from Phycisphaerales bacterium, assembly GCA_038247555.1. Classification (GTDB taxonomy): domain Bacteria; phylum Planctomycetota; class Phycisphaerae; order Phycisphaerales; family UBA1924; genus JAHBXL01. Next base: position 22,219 of record JBBRUT010000011.1, read on the forward strand.
ATGAACGCCTCAGCCGCCAGCAGCACCAGCGACACGCAGACCAGCACAATCCCCCACAGTAACAAAGATTCGATCATCGACTACGCACTCCCCGGGTTCCCGGCCTGCTCCGTCCCACCCTCCACAACCTCCACCGCTGTACGGAATCCATCCGACGAGATCACACGCACCGTCGCCCCGGCCGGGACGAATCCATACTCCGCCACCGCATCCACCAGTTCATCGCCGATCAGCACCCGCCCCGAGGGTCGCAGCGGCGTCATCGCGCGGCCCATCGTCCCCACCGCGATCGTCCCTGTGTGCTGAGACATCGCCGATAGCATGGTCGTCGATTCGCCATCCGCAAGCGTTTCCTTGAGGATCAGCCGATTCAGCAGCGGCGTCGATGGCAGATGCTTCGCGATCATGTACATTATCCCGCCGCTGGCGATCGCCGAAATCACCACCGTCAGCACCCCCGTCGAGAGTTCGCTCCGCCCCTGCGCGCTATCCGGGAAAAGCCCTCCGCCGCCCACAAATGTCCCGATCAGGCCGCCAAACAGGAAGATCACCCCCAGCACCCCGAACACCCCGATCCCCGGCAGCACAAACAGCTCCATCCCGATCAGCACAATCCCCAGCAGGATCGCCAGGATCTCCCACCACGCCGCCATGTTCACCAGCACCGGCGGAACAATGAGCGCGAGCAGCGCAAGCGCCGCCACCAACCCCGGCGCTGTCACGCCCGGGTGCGTCATCTCGACAAACAGGCACACCAGGAACACCGCGATCAGCAGGCCCCGCACCCAGCTCTGCGTCAGAAACCGCGCCAGCCCCTCCGACCAAGTCTCGTTCAGCCGCACCACGTTCTGTGCGCCAAAGAACGCTGCCATCTCTTCATCGGTGTTGATCGTCCCGACCGCAAGGCGATACCGCAGCATCTCCGGGGCATGCACAATCAACAGGCCGTGCCCATCGCCGACGTACTCAACCAGTCGGTAGCGGCCCGCGTGCTCCGGCGTGCGGAAATCCGGCCGCCGGCTTGCCTGCCCCCGCTCCTGAAGCTCCCCATCGACAAACCGACGCGTCGCTTCCGGTGTCCGCGGATCCGCCGGGAGAAAATCAAGCGGCGTCCCCTCGGCCTCCGGTCCGCGCAGCGATTCCTCTTGAATCCCCGTTTCCACCGGCTGCGCAGGCCCGCTCCCGCCGACCGGCCCTGTCACCGACGGAACACGCGGGTTCGTCCGGTCGGGCGCAGTCCCAAGCGCCGCCGTCGCCTCGTACTCGGTCGCAAAGTAGATCTCCCCCGTCTGCGGATGCTCGATCAGCCAAAGCTCCACGCCGCGGCGGACAAACCGCTGCACCAGCATCTCGTCGTAACCGTTTCGCCGAGCCGAATCCACCACCTCCGCAAGCAGCGGCCCGATGAACTTCTCCCGCTCCGCATCCGGCAGGTTCACCAGCCCCGTCATGGGCGAAAACGCAACCGGCAGCGCATCCCCGAACTGCGCGTGCTCAGTGACAATGATCTCTTTGCACGCCAGCGCGATGATCGCGCCCCCCGAATATGCCTGCGGCCGCACCCACGCCACCGTGTTGCTCACCTGCGAGGCCTTGATCGCGTTGCACACGATCTCCACCGCACCCACCCCGCCGCCGGGCGAGTTGATCTCAAACACGATCGCATCCGCCCCATCCCGCTCCGCCCGCTCGATCCGCCGCTTGATGCTGAACGCCGTCCACGCGTCGATCACCCCGTGCACAGTGATCACCGCCACGTCCTTGGCGCTCCGCCCGGCCGACAGCGGCACGCTGGGGGACTGTCCTGCGCCGCTCTGACCCTGCGCACTCACCCCAAGCAGGCACAGACACAGCCCCGCGATCCCGCGCAGCGCCGCGTGCATCATCCGCGACTGCCCGCGCTGCCCCCCCGGGATTGTGACGTTCCGTCCCTTCATGTTGGCACACTATAGGTTCGGACCGGTCACCATCGGGTTTCTTCTTTCTTCCTCCCTAGCCCCTCACCCGATCGAGAAACCTTCCCCCGTGATCCGGAACGTGAACCGCGGCGTCAAAGGGTCATTCGTCCGGATCACCACCCATGCATTCCGCTCGCCTTCCGCCGACGGATCGAACCGAATCGCAAACACGCTCCGCTTGCCCGAGTTCACAAACTCCGCCGGCCGGGTCACCAGCCGGAAGTCGCCCGCATCCGGACCGGTGATGTTCACCCGCGCCGGTGTCGTGAGGCGCATCAGCCCCTTTCCGTCGTTCCGCACCGAAAACTCCAGCCGCTTCCGGCGGTTCTCCACGTTCAGGCGTCCGAAGTCTGTGTTGTCCCCCGGTCGCGGCGTGTTGTCCCCGTGCTCGATCACCCGCGCGTCCCCACGCACGCCCGCAATCGCCGTGACAAAGCCCCGCCCGCGGATCGAGAAGTTGTAGTTCCGAAGCCCCGGCTGATTGGTCTCAAATACCACTCGCGCGTTCTTCTGTCCGCGGGTCCCAGGGTCAAACCGGACCGTGAACGTCGTGGATTCCCCCGGCTCGATCGTGGATGTGCCTGGCTGGCTGATCACCCGGAACGCACCCATGTTCGGCCCGGCGATCCGCACGTTGCCAATCAGTGCCAGCGCCGAGGTCCCGTCGTTGCGGATCGTGTATTCCCGCGTCGTCATGCCCCCATCCACGTGCGCAGTGTTGAACCACGTCGCGTTGGCACCCGAAATCTCTGTCGTTCCGTCGGCGATCGCCACGCCCCGTCCCATCACCACAGCATCCGGACGCGAGATGCCCCGCCCCTGGATCGTGAACCGGAACTCCGGGAACTCGGGGTCGTTGGTCGCGATCGTCACCGTCGCGCCATATAGACCCACCGTCTCCGGGTCGAACGAAATCTGGAATGTCAACTCCTCTCCCGGCCCAATGGACGCCAGCGCAAGATCCATCGTCAGCGTGAACACGCCCGCCGAGTCATCCGCCAGCGTCACCCGAGGCAGTCCGATGATGTTCAAACCCAGTGTGCCATCGTTCATGACCATGAACGTTCGCACCACCGGGTCTGCTGCGATGTTGACCGATCCGAACGCCGTGTGATCCGCAAGATCGGGAGTGCTGTCCCCGCTCCCGATCACAACACCGTTGCCCGAGACCTTGATTGCCGGAACCGGCGTCGCCTGCCCGGCGATCGCATCCACCTTGGCGTTGCTCGCGCCCACGATCACATCCTGGATCGAAAGCGCTGCGCCAAACTCCCCGCCGCTGAATGTCACCGTGTACGACCCCGCGGGCAACTGCATCTGATACCCGCCCGCGTCATACGTCGACGTGATGAACGTCCCGGCGTTCCCCACCGCCGTCACCGTCACCCCGCCAAGGCCTTCCCCGACCGTGTAGAGCTCGTTCGCGTTCGTGTCGTCAAACACCGCGCCCAGCAGCCATGCATCCCCGAAGCTCTGCCGGTTGCCAAAGTTCTGTGTCACCACCAGCGGCCCAACACTCGTCGATTGCGACGTCTCCGGAAGGATCCGGATGCCCACCTCCCGGAACTGGCTCGACATCATGCTCTGGCGGTGACCCGGGGGGTTCTGAATCCCGTTGGGCCCGGAGCCCCAGTCGATGGCAAACGCCGCGTGCGAATGGAACACGCTCTCACCGAACGCAAAGATGTTCTCCCCCAGGATCGTGTAGCTGTACCCGAACGTATCCGCCCGCGCCGCCAGCCCCGGACGACCCGGCAGGTTGTGCTCCTGCATGTCATCCAGAATCATGTTCTGCGACTGCAGCTCCGACATCTGATACAACGCCTCGTTCCACGCCAGCGCGGGAACCGCCGTAAGGCTGGCCCACTGCGATTGCAGCACCGGCCCCGATGTGTTGAAGAAATCCAGCGCACTGTTGATATCCGGATCAGTCGAACGCGCCTCTCCCGACAGGCTGCTCGTCAGCAGATCAAGCTCCCCCTGCGGATCGGTGCGAAACCGGTTGAGCAGTTCCATCATGAACTGCTCCTCCGCCGTCGGGTTGATCGCCAGCACCAGCCGCGGCTCAAGCAACTCGACTTTGCCAAGCCCGCCCGACTCCGCCCGCCTGGCAAGCCGCTGCGCGCGAGAAAAACTCAAACGGCCAAACGCGGTGCTCTTTTGATTCTGAAACATATGCTCTCCGGTACGCACAAGCCCGTCAGTTGGGTCGATGCAATGCAACCAATCCCCGCTCACGCTTCAGCTTGGGTCGGTCCAATCGCGGCACCACCCTCAACTCTCCGCGTTGGTGGATGGCACGTCCTGTATCCATACAGATCGGCTCAGCCGCGGGCTGCCCACACTTGCATCCTGCGAACGGCCTCTTTCAATGTCTCCTGACGCTTGCAGAACGCAAACCGCGCCAGCCGCCGCCCATGCTCCCGGTTCTGATAAAACACGCTCGGAGGGATCGCCGCGACCCCCGCCTCCGCCGTCAACCTCTTGCAGAAGTCCTGATCGTCCGAGAACGAGCTCCCCCGCGGCCCGGTTGTGAAATCCGCGATGATGAAATACGCCCCCGCGGGCTGGTACACCGTCATCCCCAGCCCCTCAAGGGCACCCGCCACCGTTTCCCGCCCCTCGCGCAGCGTCTCTACCAGTTCCCCGATCACCCGCTCTGACTCTCCGTCCCGCGATAACGCCGCCGCGGCCCCCATCTGCAGCGGGGTCGCCGTCGCAAAGGTCAGAAACTGATGCGCCGAGCGAGCCGACCCGCAAAGCTCCGGTGTTCCGATCGCCCAGCCGATCTTCCACCCGGTCAGGCTGAACGTCTTGCCCAGGCTCGAAAGTGTCAGCGTCCGCTCCGCCATCCCAGGCAGCGTTGCCAGCCGGATGTGCGGCTGCGACGGTTCATATGTCAGCCGCTCATAAACCTCATCGGTCACCGCGATGATCTCGCGCTCTCGGCAAACCCCCGCGATCAGTTCCAGCTCTTCCCGCGTGAACACCTTTCCCGTCGGATTGTGCGGCGTGTTCACAAGAATCAACCGTGTCCGGTCCGTGATCGCCCCTCGCAGCTCATCGGGGTCAAACCAGAACGCCCCCGGCGCCGCCACCCCATCCCGCCCCGCGCCCGTCGGCGGACGAAGCGTCACAAACCGCGGCACTCCGCCAGCCATCGCGACGCTCGCCCGGTACGAGTCGTAGTAAGGCTCAAACAGCACCACCTCATCCCCAGGATCAACCAGCCCCAGCATCGCGCACGCGATGGCCTCCGTGCACCCGCTCGTCACCGTCACCTGCCGATCGGGATCTATCTCCTGCCCGGTAAACCGCATCCACTGATCCGCGATCGCGCGGTTCAGCACCGGCAGACCGAACATCCGGGCATACTGGTTGTGCCCCGATTCAAGCGCCTCCCTCGCCGCTTCGATCACAAACCGCGGCCCATCAAAGTCCGGGAATCCTTGCGCTAGGTTCACCGCGTTGTGCTTCTGCGCAAGCAGGGTCATCTCGGTGAAGATCGTCGTTCCAAACGGCGCAAATCGCTGTGCAGGCATGGCGCAAGTCTACCTCAGCGGTCGCCTCTGTACCGCTGCCAGCACCAGCCGCTCAAACTCGCGCTGCCCCTCCACAAACCCCAGCGACAGAACGGGACGCACGACCGGGCACGGCCACGCCGACCGCTCCACCCTCCGCAGCTTCGACCAGTCCTTGTCCGTCATCACGATCGCCTGCGCCGAAACCCGCCGCGCCGTTTCCAGAATTCGATCCACCGTCGCCGCATCGAACGGGTCATGATCCGGCCGCACGATGAACTCCGTCTGCGCCTCGCTCCCCACCGTCGCGGCGAGCGCATCCGTGAAACCGCGTGGGTTCCCGATCGCGCACACCCCGACAACCCGCTTGCCCAGCAGCCAATCAAGCGGCAGTAATCGTTCGCCCGCTTCGCCCCCCTCCGACAATGCTGTCCACAGGTGCCGCGTCATCGCAATCGGCGGCCCCCCGGTCGCCCGCTCCACTTTCCGCCGCAGCTCCATGAGCTCCTCGCGCTGCGCAAGCTCCCAGTGCGTCACCACAACGCACGAGGCCCGCCCAAGCGATGCCGTCGTCTCCCGCAGCCATCCCGCCGGAAGCAGCCGATCCCCGAACGGGTCGCGCGATGCATCAATCAGCACGATGTCAAGATCACGCCGGATCTGGCGATGCTGAAACCCGTCATCCAGGATCACCGCCCGCGGCATTCCGCCCGCCGCAAGCAGCTCCCGCACACCCTCCGCGCGGTCGGGTTGGGCCACAACATCCACGCTCTCGGCAAACTCGCGCCGATACAGGTCCGCTTCATCAGAGCCGCTCCCCGCCCCGCCCCGCTTGCCGCGTACATACCCGCGCATCGCGATGCACGGCCGCACGCGCCGCTCCAGCAGCACCCGGCACAGGTGCGCCACCATCGGCGTCTTGCCGGTCCCGCCGACTGACAGATTCCCCACGCTCACCACCGGCAGCGGCAGCGTTGCAACGCCCCGACCCGCGTCAAACGCGCGGTTCCGCCTCCCGATCGCCAATCCATAAACACCCGCCGCAAGCCGCCCAAGCAGGCCCGGCAACGGCCCGCCCTTGGCACGCTCTGGTGTTCGCGGCGTGCTCATGCGGAGCGGTGCTCATCATGCGTGGCCCGAAGATCCTTCCGCAGTTCTTCCCGCAGCTTCCGCCGCGCAAGCAGCGCCAGCCGCGCTGTGTGCGTCACATCCAGCGCCGCCAGACCGATCACGATCGCCAGCAGCGACATGATCGCCGACCACACAAACAGAAACGTCCGCGCCGCATCGGGGTTCGTTGTCGGGTTCCCCACCGTCGGCGCGACTCCCAGCGCATACGCCAGCAAGGACGCGACCATCATCATCAACAGTCCGCTCGCCGTCCGCAGCCGCCTCCGACGCGACGGCATCGCCGTCTGCTGCAGCGCCATCACATGCCCCGCCAGCACCAGGATCGCCGCGGCCGCAATCGGCACGACAATCCACACAGGCAGCAGCGATGCAAGCAAAGGTGTGATCAGATCCACGCCCGGAGTTTAGCGCTCGCCTCACGGACAGGGCGCACAAGCCCCGCGATACCACTCTACCGTCTGCGTCATCCCGTCTTCCAGCGATACCGCAGGCACATACCCGAGCAGTTGCCGGGCTAGCCCGATGTCCGCTTGCGAATGCCGCACATCCCCCGCCCGCTCCGCCTCATACCGCGGCCCGATATGCGGCACGCCGCACAGCCTCGCCAGCGTTTTGGCCAGCTCGTTCAGGTTCGTCCGCGTCCCCGAACCAATGTTCGCCACCTCGCCCGCAAGCGTCTGCTCGCTCGCCCCCGCCAGCAGGTTCGCCAGCACCGCGTTCGCCACAAAGGTGAAATCCCGAGACTGCGTCCCATCCCCGAAGATCATCGGAGCCTTCCCCGCAAGGAGCGCCCGCGCAAACACCGCGATCACCGCCGAGTACGGCGAGTCAGCAGGCTGCCGCGGCCCGAAAATATTGAAATACCGCAGGCTCACCGTCGACATCCCGTACGACCGCGCCCACGCAAGCATCACATGCTCACCCGCCAGCTTGCTTGAGGCATACGGCGACACCGGCGCGGGAACATCCGTCTCAACCTTCGGCAGCCGCTCGCTCTCGCCATAGGCCGAGCTCGACGCCGAATACACGATCCGCTTCACCTTCGCTCTTCGCGCCGCCTCCGCGACACGCACCGTCCCCATCGCGTTCACCACGTACGACCGCTCCGGCTCCGCGACCGACCGCGGCACGCTCGACATCGCCGCAAGATGAAACACAATCTCCGCCCCCGCCATCGCGTCCCGCAAAGCCACATCATCCAGAATCGACCCATGGATGAACTGAACCCGCTCCGGCTCCATCTCGATCAGTTCGGCCAGGTGCTCGGCGCGCGAGTTTGACAGGTCGTCAATCACCCGCACTCGGCACCCCAGCGACACCAGCGCATCCACAACGTGCCCGCCGATGAACCCCGCTCCGCCTGTAACACACACCGTCCGCCCATCAAGGCGCGGACGGACGGACGCGACAAATTCGCTGGGAAGCTTCAGCACGCGGCGGATAGTAACGCCCTCTTCGGGTCCGTGTCACGCACAAAGACCGGTTTCGTCTTTCATCCCTGCCGTCCCCCCTCGCCCGCCTATTTACTCTTTCCCGCCGCCCTCCAAGATGGCTACCACCGCGCGTCCGCGCTCATCATCGCGCTTCGCCGCCCAGTCCCGGGCGCTCCATCCGTTCGTGCGGTCCTTCACCTGGGCAGATGCACCAGCCTTCAGCAACGCACGGACCTTCGCCTCATCCCCGCTCTCGGCCGCCTTCATGAGGGCCGTCACCCCATCCGTGTCCCCCTCATCCACCTTCGCCCCCCCGCTCAGCAGCATCTCCACGATCCGAGCATCCGCATCAGAACTCGCCGCGCCGATCGATAGTGCCGAGTCGCCGTACTGATCGTGCATATCGACCGATGCCCCAGCGCCCAGCAGCGCTTCCACTTTCTCAAGCGACCCCGTCCGCGCAGCGCCCATCAGCGCCGTCTGCCGCCACTTGTTCCGCTCATCCACCCGCGCTCCAGCCGCCACCAGCGCCCGGACGCACTCCACATCACCCCGCGCGGCGGCAAACATCAGCGCAGTCATCCCGTCGCTTGCACGCGCATCCACCGTCGCCCCCGCATCCAGCAAGGTCTGCACCTTCTGCACGTTTCCCCACCCCGCGGCATAAATCAGTGCGGTCCGCCCGTCTGAGGTTCGCACTTCGGTCCTCGCGCCCCCATCCACAAGCGCCTTCACCACGTCCGGCCCGCCCTCAAAGCACGCAACCATCAGCGGCGTCATTCCGCCCCGGCTCGAATCCTGCTCATTCAGCGCTGCGTTCGGATCCGCGCCCCCGGCGATCGCCGCACGCACCGCCTCCGCATTACCGCCGGCCGCCGCCTGATGCAGGCCCGGCGATGCCGCCGCGGCGTTCGCCGTGTTCCGAGGCATCATGCCGTCGCTCGCCGTGGGGATCTCCTTCCCCATCTGAAACGCCAGAACCACCGCAGCCACCAGCCCCACCAGCACCAGCACACGCATGAACACCCCCAGGGGCGACATTTCTTGTTTCGACATCGAATTCTCCTTCGGCACGTCCGCCGGTTCGCTCCCCACAGTTGACCACACTTCGGCGTCCGCCGCAACCGCCATGCCCGGAATCGGCTTCTGATCGGCATTCCCGACGATGCAACGCCCAAACCGTCCTTCCATAACCTACTACAATCGCCGCCTCGCCAACACACCCCTCTCTCGGAATTCCCGCGATGCCCTTCCCCCTCACCCTCCTCGTCGTCGCCCTCGCGATCGTCGCCCCCGCAACTCTCGCTGCCCCGGCCCCTCTCGACGCGGGCACCCCCGCCCCGCAGCCCCGCGCCCCGTTCATCGCAGAACAACTCGCCTCGGGTGCGGTCCGCTTCCTGCCTGAGAACATGCGGTCCCCCGGCCTGCCCCCTTCCCTCGCCGTGTCGGAGCGCCAGCAGGTCATCGGTGGTCTTCCCGCCAACTGGTCCACAACTCCCAAGTTCTACTCCATCGACGACAGCAAGTTTGGCTGCGTCATCGAGACCGTGCCCGGCACGTCCCTCTACGGCACCGGCGAAGTCGCCGGACCGCTTCTCCGCAACGGCCGATCCATCATCTGCTGGAACACCGACGCCTACGGCTACACCGACGCCAACCCCTCCCTCTACCAGTCCCACCCCTGGGTGCTCGCCGTCCGTCCAGATGGCTCCGCATTCGGCGTCCTCGCCGACACCACGTGGCGATGCACCATCAATCTCCAGAACGGCATCGAGTTCATTGGCGAAGGCCAACCCTTCCCCGTCTACATCATCGAAGGTGCAGGCCCCGCCGACGTCGTCTCGGCCCTCTCCCGCCTCACCGGCACCATGCCCCTCCCGCCCAAGTGGGCCCTGGGCTACCACCAGTGCCGCTACTCCTACAACCCCGAGTCCCGCGTACGCGAGATCGCCGACGGCTTCCGCTCCCGCAAAATCCCCTGCGATGTCATCTGGTTCGACATCGATTACATGGACGGCTACCGCGTCTTCACCTTTGACTCCGCCCAGTTCCCAGATCCGAAGAAACTGAACGAAGACCTCGGCAAACTGGGCTTCGAACGCATCTGGATGATCGATCCGGGTGTCAAGGCCGAGCCCGGCTACTTCGTCTACGACCAGATGATCGAGCAGGACCTCGCCGTCCGCAACAAAGCCAGCGAGGTCTATCGCGGCGAAGTCTGGCCCGGTTTCTGCATCTTCCCCGACTACACCCGCCCCGACGTCCGCGAATGGTGGGCCGGCCTCTACAAGGACTTCATGGCCACCGGAATCTCCGGCGTGTGGAACGACATGAACGAACCCGCCGTGTTCAACGTCCCCACCAAGACCATGCCCGAAGACAATGTCCACATGGGCGGCGATCTCGACGGTCGCGGCACGCTCCCCCAAGGCCCACATCTTCAGTACCACAATGTCTACGGCATGCTCATGGCCAAGGGCACCTATGACGGCATCCTCGCCACCCGCCCCGACAAGCGCCCGTTCGTCCTCACACGTGCAGGCTTCATCGGCAGCCACCGCTACGCCGCGACTTGGACAGGCGATAACTCCGCCGAGTGGGATGATCTTGAAGACTCCATATCCATGGCCCTGAACCTCGGCCTCTCCGGCCAGCCATTCTCCGGACCCGATATCGGCGGCTTCAATGGCAATGGCCCGGGTGGAGATGCCAACGGCAAACTCTTCGCACGCTGGATGGGAATCGGCGCCCTCCTCCCCTTCGCCCGCGGCCACACCGGCAAGGGCAACATCGACAAGGAGCCTTGGGCTTTCGGCCCAGATGTCGAGAAAACCTGCCGCCAGGCGCTCCAGCGCCGCTACCGCCTCATGCCCTACATCTACACCACCTTCTTCGACGCGACCCAGACAGGCCTCCCCGTAGCGAGGCCGCTCTTCTTCGCCGATCCCGCCGACCCCGCGCTCCGCTCCGAAGACGATGGCTTCCTCCTCGGCGGCGATGTCCTTGTCGCCGGACGAGTCACTCCACTCGGCGACCGCGCCATCGCCATGCCCACGGGCAGTTGGCGGCGCTTCGAACTCGTCGGCGAGGCCGGCAACACCGACCTTCCGGATCTCTTCATTCGCCCCGGCGCAATCGTCCCCTGCGGCCCCATTGTCGAGTGGACCAGCCAGGCTCCGCTTGATCCCCTCACCCTCATCGTCAATCTCAACGATGAGGGCACCGCCTCCGGCACGCTTTACGAAGATGCAGGAGACGGCTTCGACTACCTCAAAGACCAGTTCCTCCTCACGCAATACACCGCTGTCCGCACCGGCAACTCCGTCTCCGTCCGCATCAACTCCACCGCCGGCAGCATGCCCCGCCCCAAGCGCAAGATCGAGGTGGTGATCGTCGGCGAGAACGCAACCTCCATCACCGCCGAAGGCGAAGACGGCCGCGACATCCTCGTCAACATCCCCGAGTGATCGTCGGCGGCGACGAGCAAAAGCCCCCGCCTGCTTCGACGCGGGCGAGGGCTTGATGCTTAAACAGAAGAAGCCGATTATCGACGGCGACGCCCTCGCATGGCAAGCCCCAGCAGCGCAAGGGCGCCCGCTGAGGGTGACGGCACGAGGTTCTGATCAACCCACTCGATCGCCGCGTCGTGAACAGCCTCATCTTCACCCTGGTTGAGAACCAGCCAGAAGGGAAGCGACGGCAGGATCGACGAATCGGTACTGAACAGCTCAAGCTCCAGCAGATAGACACCGGTCGAGGCCGGCGCGAGCAGCTCATACTCAAGGTGACGGTGCCAGGCGTTGTTCGGATCCACCGGGATCGTAAAGCCCGCGACAAAGTCATCGCCCAGCGGGGTCAACACGGATGTGGCAGTTGGAAATCCGACCGAGATCCGCTCTGCCGGAATCGTCGAGAAGTCCGCGCCATTCCATGCGCGCAGAGCGGCACGAATGTTGAAACCGATCGATGTGCCATTCAGGAACGTGCCAAGCTCATTGTCGAAGCCTGGTTCGTCGGTCCAGTTCGGCAGCACCTCGCCAAAGTCACTGCCGAAAACGCGTACGCCGGAGGTGACCACCGGGGGAACTTCGTCTTCATCAATCAGACCGGTGACGATCCGGCTGCCCTGAATCTCCAGCCAGACATCGCCCGCATGTTGCGCAAACGCGGATCCCGCGGTTGCCACAGTCGTGGCGGAAACGAGTGCAAGCATCGAAACTCGATTCATGATCAGACTCCTGTAAATGGTGGCAACCGAAAGCTCAAGCACAGCTAAGAGCAACCGGTAAACCAAGCCGAAAGAAACGAAAAGATGTCCGGGACAGCGACGCTGCACGAGCCATCAAAGTCTGCTCGCCAACCATCTGGTGTCGAGCTGCCCGCAAACCAGGCGGAGAGGAACGAGAAAATGTCGGGAACGCCGACCGAGCCATCGCGGTCGAAGTCGGCGCTGCATCGCTGAGGAACCAGATTCTCAACAACCCAGTTCGCGGCCTCCGCATGCTCGATCTCCCCGGATCCTTCGTTGAAGACAATCCAGAAGGGTCGAGAGGTCCCGATCTGCTCAAGAGTTGTGAACAGCTCCAGTTCCAGGACATAGACCCCTTGCTCGGAGGGGAACTCGTGGTTGAACTCAAGATGCCGATGCCATTGCCCGTTCGATCCGATGTTGATCGCAAAGCCGTTTACGATGTTGTTGCACACCGGCGAAACGGTCGGTCCGAGCGTGGCAAAGGCGATGCTGAAGGACGCAGGGTCGCTCCCGTCGAGGCCAGCGCCGTTCCAGCGGAGCACCGGGCCGCGGATGCGGAACCCGATCGCACCGGGAGTTGGAAAGGTGCCCGGCGAGCAATCGAATCCCGGGTCTTGAGCGAAGTGATCCCCCAGGATCCCGAACTCGGAAAGGAACACCCGGCCGGGTGTCAGGGATCCCGGCGCCGTCTGCTCGTTCGTGACAATGCGACCACCTTCGACCGTGAGTGTGATATCCCCCGCATGCTGCGCAATCGCCGGTGCCGTGGTGCACAACACAACAGCAACGATAGAAACTGCTCTCATGACCCGTCTCCTGTGAAAGCGATGCACGGCGTCGCTTGCCTCAGTGCGCGATCGCCGGATTGAACTGATTGACCGCAAAGTCCGTGTAGACGCTCCGGAAACGCAGCGTCGCCGCGTGCCCATCGAGGAACCCGTAGTTGGCCTTTCCGTCAAACGATCGCGCCTTCCCGCCCCACGCATCGATCTGCACCTGCTGCGCGGCCCGGCTCGGCGGCTGCGTCCCTTGTCCCCAGTTCTCAACGTGCGTGTGATCCGACACCGCAAAGTCACCCTCACGCGTCATCATCAGGAACTGAACCGTCCCAGTCGCATACGGGATCTTGTCGATGTTGTCATACGGCTCCCGCGGCGACAATCCCGGGTTGTAAGTCCGCGACAGATAGTTGTTCATCCCATAGCTCGTCCGCCGCCAGCCCCCGTTGATCGTCTCCCCCTGCCCGCCCTGCTCGAGCGGCCACAGCCCGCTCCGGTCCCCCGGAGACTTCAGCGCCATCGGCGTGCCGTAATACTCCGACAGCGTGGTGATGAACGAAATCGTTTCATCGCCCTGTCCACCGTGCGGCAGACCCACATCCACCAGCGCGCCCCGGTAGTCGTTGCTGTACAGCGTCTGAGCTTGCTGGAGCGAACGCACCTTCGCCAGGCACTGTGTCATGCGCGCTGCGCGCCGCGCCGCGCCAAGCGCAGGGAGCAGCAGCCCCACCATCAGCGCAATCACCGCGATCACTACGAGAAGTTCAATGAGCGTGAACGCCGACCTTCGCACCGTGGCACCTCAAGCTTCGGGGCCGCCAACCCAGCCCGCGATGAAGTATCGCGATCAAGATTCCATCGTCAAGGCCTAAATGCAACTTTGTTGCAAATAGCTTTTGCCCCGTCTGGGCTTCCCTCCTGGCCTGTTCCGGCCGCCTTTCACCACCCCTGCCAGCGCCCCGCCACTTCCCAATCAACCCCGCCCTCAACAGCCACTTTCCATCCGTCGTATCATCGCCGACCACCATGGAACTGCCGCCGACGCCCATTCTCACCCTCGATCCCATCCACGGGCCGTCCATGGGACAAGTCGAGGTCGCGGCCGGCCAGACAGCCTCCATCGGCCGCTCCTCCGCCTGCGAGGTTGTGCTCGCCGACGAAGCGGTATCACGCCGCCACGCCTCGATCCACAACGCCAACGACACCTGGTTCATCACCGATCTTGGCAGCCGCCATGGCACCATGGTCAACAACGTCCGCCTCGAAGCCAACGGCATGGCCCCGCTCCGCATGGGCGACCTTGTCGGCATCGGACCCTGGACATTTCGCGTCCGCGTCGGTGTGCCCACAGGCGGCAGCGTGCCCGCGGAGAATGGCGGCGTTGGGGGGACGGGAGGCGCCGGGGGATTTGTGACCACCGTCGACACGATCGGCCGTCAGCGTGTCGAACGCGTCGCCGAGCGAGAACTCGCCGCCATCACCCAGCAGCGCCTCAACCTGCTCATGGACTGCGCTGCCCGAGTTGCAGGCGCGGCGGACACCGACGCACTCGCCAAGATCGTCCTCAACGCCGCCGTCGAGGGAACCGGCTTTCCCCGCGCCGCCCTGCTCGAAGAGGCCGGCGGCGAAGGCGCGGAGGTCAAAGTCCTCGGCGAGGTCGATCTCACCCGTCAACAGTCAGGAAGCAGCGCCAATGCCTCCTTCAGCCGCTCCCTCATCGCCGCGGCTCGCTCGGGCGAAATGGTCCGTATGACCGCCGACTCCCCGATGAACACCGGCGAGAGCATCATGCGGCTGGGCATCCAGACCGCGCTCTGCGCCCCGGTCGTCATCGGTACCGGCGTCGCCGCGTACCTCTACCTGGACTCCCGCGCCGGCGAGGCAGGCCGGCCCGGCATGGGCCGAACCGTCGTCCAGCAGGACGCCGCGGCGTTCTGCCAGGCTGTTGCGCGAATGTGCGCCATGGCACTGGGCAACCTCAACGCACGCGAACTCGAAGACCGCCAGCGAGACCTCCTCCGCGATCTTAAGACGGCGCAGGAAGCCCAGCGCCTCATCATGCCTCCAGATGAAGGACAGATCGCCTCCGTCCGCTACGCCGTCCGCCAGCAATCCGGCCGCTTCGTTGCCGGCGATCTCTTCGATGTCGTCGATCTCGGCGGCGGCCGCGTCGCCATCTTCCTTGGCGACGTCGCTGGAAAGGGCATCGGCGCGGCGATCCTCATGGCCACCGCGCAGACCCACCTCAACGCCTCCCTCAAGGTGCACAACGACGCCGCGAAAGCCGTCACCGAAGTCAACGCCTACATCTCCCAGCACTCCGCCGCCAACAAGTTCATCTCTCTCTGGCTGGGAATCTTCGATTCAAACGACCGCTCCGTCAGCTTCGTCGATGCGGGCCACGGACACTGGCTCTGCATCACCCCCGGCAAAGCCGTTCACCGCATCGAATCCGCCGGCGGCATCCCGCTCGGTATCGACAAGGACTTTGAGTACACCGCCGAGCGACTCGAGATCACCCCCGAAAGCCGCGTCATCCTCTTCAGCGACGGCGTGGTGGAGCAACCGGGGCCGGAGGGGCTCTACGGACTTCAGCGCGCGATCGATGCGCTGGCAACCTGCGCAAACGTGAAGGAAGATGTCGCCGGTCTCTTCAAGTCTGTCTTTGACTATTCCCGGACGGAAGTCGTTGCCGACGACACGACGGTGGCCAGCATCCAGGTGATGTGATCAGTTCCGCGGTTCGAGTCGGCCGCGAAGGTTCGGCTGCCTTCGGCCATACTCGTTCTCAATGTACTGCGGCGCATGTCGGCTCCGCACCGCGTCATAGCGATCAAACTGCGACCGCTCCTCGGTCGGAGACAGCAGCGGCTTTGCGCATCCACCCAGCGACGCGGCGATAGCCAGGAGCGCCACGCCCGCAATACATTTCACCAGTCTGGAGTGAGCAAGTCGGTTCATCGGCTCACAGTGTAACGCCCTCACCGGCCTGCCGCGGCTCAAGCAGCATTCGGCCATCGCTGCTCAGCCCCGCCTCACCCCTGGCCACGCACTGCCGGATCCCCTCATACACCGCCGCGCACACCGCCGTCGCGAGGTTCAGCGACCGCTCACCAGGAACCATCGGAAGCGTGATCTGCCCGGCCGCATGCTCTTCGAGCACCGAATCCGGCAACCCCCGCGTCTCTTTGCCAAACACAAGGTGATCCCCGCGCCGCAGATCCGCATCCCACACCGCCCGATGCGCCTTCGTGGTGAACACCCACGTCCGCGCGCTCGGAAACACGCCCCGATAGCTGGGCCAATCCGCGTGCTCCGTCGGCGCCAGCCGCGGCCAGTAATCCAGCCCCGCCCTTCGGCAAGCCTTCTCCGAAGTCTCAAAGCCCAGCGGACGAATCAGATGCAGCGAGCACCCACACGCGATGCATGTGCGGCCGATGTTGCCCGTGTTGTTCGGGATCTCCGGTTCGTGAAGGACGATGTGAAACAGCGTCCCGCTCAGCGCTTCTTCTCCGACTCGCGGCGAGCCTGCACTCCCGGATCAACCTCCAGCAACGCCTTGATCGAGGCCTTGAAGCCGGGGTCCATCGGGTGGCCCTGCCAGCGGACCACTCCATCGGAAGACACCACCGCGATGTGCGGGATGCCCTGCACACCCATCGCATTGTTCAGGCGGCCACCCTCATCAATCGCCTGTGAATACACATGTTTCTTGGATTTGAGGAAAGCCGAGACTTTCGATTGGGCTTCGGAACTCAGACCCAGCACGACAACATCTTTCATGTTGTCCGTCTGAAGCTTGTCGAGTTCCGGCATCGCCGCAATACACGGCCCACACCAGGTCGCCCAGAAGTCGATTACCGTCACCTTGCCCTCACGATCAGGCTTGGCGGTGAGATACTTCTCTGCGCCGAGCCCTCCGCCCGGTAGAGCCTTACCTTGGAAGTCTTTCGCACTGATGCGCCCGGTGTTTTTCGCCGGCCACTTCGCCGCGGCATACGCCGATGCTGGCGGAGCGACAAGCTTCCCGTCCCGCTTCGTCGGGGCCTTGGCGGTCTCTTCCGGTGTTGGCGCCGCCGCCGCGGCGGCCGCCTCCTCGGGCGTCTCCGCGAGCAGTTTCTGCACCGCCGCGCCCAGCGAGTCGGTCATGATGTCCGAATAGCGGATCTTCCCCGCCCGGTCGATGACGAAGATGTCCGGATGGGAGTCCGCCCCGAGCTTCTTGAAAAACTCGCCCGTCTCATCGTGCGCGACGATGAAGTTCACCTTGTTCGCGTCCATGACCCGTGCCGCACCGTCCCAGCCGTTGCGGTCGTGCATGCCCACAACGATCAGGCCCTTGCTGCCATGGGCCGTATGAACATTCTGCGCTTCCTGAAGAGCCTTGGGGGACCCGTTGTTCCAGCTCGCCCAACTCACGATGCACACGACCTTGTCCTTGGTCGATTCCGCAGTCAGCGGCGCACTGCCCATCCAGGCGTTGAGCGACTTCCACATCGCCGGGTCGAACTTCTCGCCCTGCATCGCGTCCATCTTTTCGCGATACGCGCCACGTCCCTCGAACTTGATGTCTTGCGCAAGAACGGGCGAAGCAGCTGCGAGCGAAGCAACCAAGGCGAGCAGTGTCGTGCGATTCATCTTGAGCACTCCTGGGGCTGCGAGCATGTCATTTCAGTACGGGTGAAACTACCGGAGGCTCTTGGCCGCGGCATCTTCTGCCTTGCGCCGGACCTGCACACCCGGATCAAGCTTGATGAGGTTCTCGACCGTCGATGCAAACGTGTCGGTCGTCGGATGCCCGACCCACCGCAGCACGCCATCCGACGAAAGAATCAGCGTCACCGCGATCTCATCAATGCTCCGACCGAACACCGGAAGCACGTTGTTCGTGAACAGGTCCCCGGGAATGGGCGCCGTGAGTGTGTTGTGATTGAGCTGCCGGTTCTGGTGAATCGACTGAATGATCCGCTGAAGCCTCGCCATCGCCTCGGCGACCTCGCGTGGGGTCTGCTCCGCATTCTGCTGCTGCTCATAGCGCGCCACGTTCGCGATCACCACCGCATCACGCTCAAAGACATCCTGAATCCGGTTCATCGGCGTGATGATGTTCATCATGTCGCGCCACCCCGGATCGACGATGTACAGGATCGTCAGCTTGCCTTTGGTGTTCGGCAGCGATGGCGACCACCCCTCCTCAGGAAGGGCCACCACGGGCGGAGTCTTGTTGATCCGGTCCACGATCTGGTCATACGCCGTTGCGCCGGGCGAGCTCCCGCCGGACTTGTTCATCCGGGGCCACTTCACCGCGTTATACACCTCCGCATCGGGAAGCTCGAACGCCACTGTCGGCGCCTCGCCCGGACGGACACGCCCCGAGATATCGCGTATCCGCGAGCTCTCCCGCTGTGCCGCGGCATCCCGCGTGGCGTTGCCCTCCAGCGTCTTGCCCGCCGCTTCGGCGGTCTCTGCGAGCAGTTGCTTCGTGGCCGCATCCACCGATTCGGTCTCAATGTCCGCGAAGCGCAGCTGCCCCGCGCGATCGATCAGATAGAAGTCCGGATCCTGGTCAACCTTCAGCGCTTCCCGGAACTTCCCCTTCGCGTCTGCCGCGTATGGGAAGGTGACGCCCAGTGTCCCAGCCGCCGCCGCCGCTTCCGCGAACTCGCGCGGATTGTGTACGCCAACCACCACCAGCCCCTTGTCGGCCAGCTGGGTGTGCAGCGCCTGCGCCTTGCGCACCGCGGCATGGGTCGGCCGATACCAGCCCGCCCACGTCACGATGAGCACGACTTTGCCCTCGGTCATTTCCGCGGTCACCGGCGTGCCCGACCACTCGCTCAACTCGCCCCAGATCGAACTGGTGAAGGGCTTGAGCTGCATCGCATCCAGCTGGGAACGACGCTCGCCGCTTCCCTCCACCCGCACGGTTTGGGCCGAAGCCGAAGACACCGCGGCGAGAAGCGCGGCAACAGTCAGAACGGACGCAATCTTCATGAGCACGCTCCAGCGAAGGACCTCAACGAACACCGCACCGAACCCCCGGATGGGGACCCGGTGGGGCGCATTATGACCCAGATCGAGCACGGTGTGTAGACCGTGGTCGCGCAATCTCTGTATTTGTACCGGGTTGAACCTGCCGGGAGGCGTCTGCCTCCTAAGCCGCCTTCGCCGCGGCCTTGCCCAAATCCTCAACCACGATCCCAAGCGGACCGCCCATTCCGGCCGCCGCCAACGCCGCCAGCCCCTGATCCAGCTTAAACCGGCGGCCAACCATGCCCGAAACGTCGATCCGGCCGGAAACCAGTTCCCCCAACGCCTCGGGAAGCGGTCCATCCCGCGACCCGATCAACTGCAGCTCGTTCGCCGTGACCGGTGTCAGATCAATCCCTCCCGACCAGTCGCCTTCGGCCTCGGGAAATGGCCGACCCGCCGGGAACGGCAGATCCGCAATCGG
Source organism: Phycisphaerales bacterium (assembly GCA_038247555.1). Classification (GTDB taxonomy): domain Bacteria; phylum Planctomycetota; class Phycisphaerae; order Phycisphaerales; family UBA1924; genus JAHBXL01. Next base: position 41,747 of record JBBRUT010000011.1, read on the forward strand.
AGATTTGAGCATCACGATGCCCCGCGGCTTGGTGAGCTGCATCGCCAGCCGCAAGCCTGCCGCCGACCCCGTGCAATCAACCACCGCATCCTGATCTTGCCTGCGGCCGGGGTCGTTCGGAGGCCGGTGCTTCACGCCCCATTGCTCACACAGTCGCCCGGCATCGGGGTTCTCCGAGAGCAGACGCACAGTCTTGTTGCGAGCTGCCAGGCACTGGGCCGACAGGATCGCCAGCACCGAATCGCCCAGAATCGTGACGTAGGTGCGAGACTCCGCCTTGAGCATGTGCACCGTGTGGAGCACGGAGGCCACCAGCGGTGCAAACACCGCCCGCTCATCGGAAAGCGAGTCGGGTATCGCGTGCAGGTTTGCCAGCGGCATCGCCACCAGGTCCGCGCACGCCCCATCCCGCCCATGAATCCCCGGGATCTGCCTGCCGCGGCAATGCGCGGGCAGCCCGCTCCGGCACAGATCGCAGTTCCCACACGATACCACCGGCGCGGCAACCACCCTCCTGCCCAGCAACCCCCGTCGCATCGTGAAAGATGCCGATGCATCGGATGGAACATTCACCTGCCGAACAATGCCCGTAAAAAGATGCCCCAGCGTGCCGACAAATCCGCGGCGGTTCAAGGAGCTCGCGACCGCCGAATCGGCCGCCGTAAGCATCACACGCGTCGGCTGGATCAAGGCTTCGCCCGGGCCCACATGGGGTTCAGGCGCATCGAGCGTTTGACTGACTTCAGCTCCGTTGGTCCGAAGTGCGCGCACCGAAATCCTCCAATGGGGGTCCGGTAGGACTTCGGCTGGATTGCCCGAGAACTTCACCGCCGCGACCACACCAGGCAGCAGATCCGCCCACGCATCAGCCCCCGGAGGCCAGCCCGTTGGGTTGACCCGGGATCTCGTTGGGAACCGGGGGCATGAACGGCACATAGTCGAGCCATCGCTTGTCGCGCTGGAAGACCGGGTAGGTGTACTCCCGCCTCTCCGCAAAGGGTACCGTCGTGCCTTGCGACCACACCACCCAGGCGCGACGATCTTCAGGCAGTTCCTCCTGCCCGGTAAGCACAACCAGCGAGTCATGCGCGTTCGCGACCACCACGAGGTAGTCGTCCGAAAGCGCGGTGATCAATGCCTGCAGCACGCGAGGCTCGGCGTACTGCCCCAGTGCGCACGCCGCTTCCGCCCGGATCCAGGAGTCCGACTCGTTGTCTGGTTGCAGCAGTGCCAGCAGCCGATCGATGGCCGCCGTGTTGTGCAGGCGCTGAAGAGCCCGGACGGATTCATACCGCACGAGCACTTCCGCATCACTCGTCAGCGGAAGCAGCCGCTCGACATCTTCCGGGGTGCCATGCATCCCCAGGGCCCGGGCCGATACCGCCCGCACAAGCGGCCCCTCATCCTTCAGATGGCTGCGGTACACGTTGAGATACGGCTCCCCGCCTCCAAATGGGGCATTGGCAAGCAGATTGGTGCCGCGGGCTCGCTTGTCGGCGTCATACGGATCGATCGACCACCGGGCCGCATCGACCGGTGTAGGCCGTGAGAAGATCGGCGCAAGGATACTGTCGTTGTCCGCCATCGTCTGCCGGGTGTCCGAGTCGATGCACCCAGACAGGAGCAGCGGCAGGACCGGCACCAACGCCGCGGCCAGGCGGTAAGGTGAGGCAAAGGAGCTACAGATGCAGTTTTCGCGTTCCGACATGTCGCGAAGTCTAGCGAAGGCAGTCGCCGCGTGCCTCGCCATCGCCTGTGTGGCTCTTCCCGGTGGATGCGCTTCCTCGCGCGCTGCACCCAGCGCCGCCGGAGCAGCGACTCTTACCGAGCTGGGGCCCGCCACCGAGGCGACCGTTCGCGGCCAGGACCTCCGTGCGGCCCTCCCCGGCCGCACCGTCTTTGGTGTTTGGGATGGCCGAGGCGATGATCGCCTGGTCATCGAGCGGGCCACCTCGCGCACGGGGGAAGATGCCGAGTACATCCAGAGGCGTTTTCGCGTGGACAGCACCGGCGAAACGCTGGACCGCGAGCAGCGGCTGCGAGTCCGCCAGGACGGCGCGGTGGTGCTGGTCGAGGAAGTGAACCACGGCGAAGGCGTCGAAGTCGTCTTCGAACCCCCCTTGGTCGTTCTGCCGGCGCGCGTGGAACCAGGCGCGATGACCAACAGCACGGGGCAGATGACCGTTCATCCGCTGGGCAACCGTGCTCGCGTCCGCGCCAAGGGTTCGGTGAATGAGACGACGACCTGTCTGGGTGCCGTGCGCGTCGTCACGCCCCGCGGCTCTTTCGTCGCGTGGAAGATCCAGAGCACATTGGATGCCGACCTGGGCGCGAGCCGAGTCTCCAACACGACCGAACTCTGGCTGGTGCCCGAAGTCGGCATCATCGCGGAACGAAGACGAGAGAAGACCACCGTGCTCGGCCTTGCGATCCGAAACAACACCGAGGCCTGGGTGATTGTGGAACCGGCACCCACTTCCGGGCCCGAGTAGGCGTTCAGCCAGCACGCTGCATGAGCATGTCGCCGGCGATGCCGTCGGTTTCTGGCCGCATCGAAACTGGCGGCGCAAGCACCTCGGCCATCACCAGCGCCTGCCTCAAGGACTCGATTCCGGCGGGCGTCGTTGCCCGCCCAAGCGAAACGCGCGTGCCGCGGCCGACCGCTGCGGAGCCCGCCGCGACAGGTGCCGATGGCTGGGGCGCAACCGCATAGGCCCCCGAGGGCGCTGCGGTCGGCTCCATCAACTTCTCGGCCAGTGTCGGTTGCCGGGGGCCCGGTGGAGATGGTGAAGGCCGATTCTCCTGGGACTTCTGCTTCTTCCGCTGATCCTGCCGCGAACCAGACTTCGGGCGTGAAGGTTCGGGTCGGAGCGGTTCGGGCCGGAAAGGTTGCGCGCGTTGCGGCTGTGGCTTTGGGGCGGCTGTTGGGAAGGCGCGGCCCACCGGTGCCATCGGCCGAGGCTGGAAAGGCTTTGATGTGGGAACTCCACGCGCTGCGGGCGGAGTCGGCGCGGCGGGAGATCCCGCAGGCCTGCCCACGTCCCCTTGCCGGGCCATCTGCTCAAGCTCGGCGCGGCGCCTTTGGGCGATCTCCTGAAGTCGCTTGCGGGCCTCCTCGTGCGAGGCAGGGCCCGTCGCCGCGACGGGAGAAAGCGGCTGACTGACCGTGGATCCGTCTTCGTTCCGGCCCGTTCGAAGCAGGTCTTCCTCGCGGCGGCGCTTCGCCGTCCGGATCCGAGCTTCCTCCCGCTTCTGGACAACCACTTTCACGATCCATCCGATCACCGTGAGGGAGATAAAAATTCCCCAGATGATGATCTGGATGTAGGTGGTGGCGTTGCCGCCGGCTTGCCCGAGGTTCCACGTCATTGCCTCATTCTACCCGCTGGCCGGTTTGCCGTTCCTGTCGCCGCCCCTTAGGCTTCGGCATATGACGCAGAGCATGACGGTCGCGGTTACCGGTTCCAGTGGGTTTGTAGGTCGCTCCGTCGTCGGCGAGATGCTCGCCCGGGGTTGGCGCATCCGCGGCCTGGCACGAAGCCTGAAGAATGTCAAAGAAATGGATCGGCGCGCCAGCGAGATCGCGGCGGAAGTCTCCAAGGCGCGGGGGCTGCCCGGCGGCGGGAGCGTCGACTGGTTTGCCGGCGATGTCTGCGACGGGGCAGCACTCGATCAGATCTGCAAGGGCGCGGATGCGGTTGTTCACCTCGTGGGCATCATTCGCGAGGTTCGTGGGGGGAGTGGGGGGGGCGGGGGGGGCGGGAAGCCGCAGACGTTTGAACGGATGCATGTGCAGGCCACGCACGCCGCGATCGATGCCGCCAAGCGGGCGGGCATCAAGCGGTATGTGCAGATGTCAGCGCTTGGAGTTGGCGCAGAGGGGCGGTCGCAGTATCAGAAGACCAAGTGGGCCGCGGAGCAGGCCGTCCGTCGCAGCGGGCTCGGCTGGACGATCTTCCGCCCCGCGCTCATCCACGGCCAGGACTCTGAGTTCATCACGATGCTGACCGAGATCGCCTCCGGCGAGAAGGCCCCGTACTTCTTCATCCCGTACTTCGTTCGAGCAGAAGAGGACCGTCGTGTCCCGATGCGGTTTGGCGACTGGGAGCCCGCCAAGGTGCAGCCGGTCCTGATCGATGATGTCGCGTACGCATTCGCCGAGTCGCTCGTGCGGACGGACTCGATCGGCGAGGTATACAACCTCACCGGGTCGGAGGTGCTCGACTGGCGCTCGCTGAGCGAGACCATCCGCGATGTCGTTCCCGGCACCAACAAAAAGATCGGCACGTGGTTCATCCCCGGCGAGCACGCGGCGATGGCCGCAAAGGTCGCCGCGGCGGTCGGTCTTGGTGGCCTTCTTCCCTTCGATGAGGGCCAGGCGCTGATGGCGATCGAGGACAGCACGGCGGACTGGACAAAGGCGGCCAACGACCTCGGATTCACGCCGCAGCCGTTCACCGAGACCCTGCGCGGATATGCCGGAAAGATGTGAACGCGTCTTTTTGCGGCAACCCTCCTATGCTTCCTGCGTGTCGCGATTGTCGTGGCATCCATTTCAGGGGGTTTGCGGGGGGCATTTTCCGAGTTCACACGATTATTCCTGTACGTGCTGGGCGATCACGCCGACTTGTTGGGCACGCTCAACGTACGGAGGTTTGAGGGCAACCGCGGCAACGCCGACACGGTCGCCATCGCCTTCCGCTCAATGAAAATCTCTTAAAACATCAAGTTCGACCGGGCGATCGCTCGTTCGCCCGGCTGAACTTTCTAGAAACGATTACAATTCGAAACGAGCAAGACCCGGAGGCAGGTGCCTCCGCATTGAAAGTTCACATGTCTCTGAAGTACGAACGACGACTCCTCGACCACCTCAAGCACGAAACGTATGAGGCGGCGACCATTGACACCCTTGCCGAAGACCTCGGCATCCCCTCCGACGACCGCGACGCCTTCCGCCTCGCGGTTGAAGACCTGGCCTCGCAAAGCAAGATCGGTCTCGATCAGCAGGGCCGCGTCCGGCTGCCGACGATCCCCGACGAAGTCGAGGGAACGTTCAAGAAGAACCCACGCGGGTTCGGGTTCATCTCGACCGACATCAAGTACCGCGAGGGCGATGTCTTCGTCCCGCCCAATGCTGTCGGCGATGCTCTCTCCGGCGACCGCGTCCGCGCGGCGATCCATCGCGAGGTCCGTCGCGGCGAAGGCCGCGACATGAGCGGCGAGATCATCGAGGTTTTGAAGCGCAAACGCTCGAACTTCACCGGCGAGTTGCAGAAGCGGGGCAACCTGTGGATCGTGATGCCCGACGGACGCGAGATGACCGCGCCGATCTCCGTGAAGGACCCGACGGTCAAAAACGCGAAGGTCGGCGACAAGGTCAGCGTCGAGATCACCGAGTATCCGCAGGGCAACGAAATTGCCCAGGGGGTGATCGTCAAGGTGCTCGGCGAGGCCGGGCTGCCCGATGTCGAAACCCAGGCGACCATCGTGGCCTATGACCTGCCGCAGGAGTTCACGCGGACGTGCGTCGATCAGGCACGCGCCGCGAACGCCGCGTTTGAAGATGAAGTCTCGCGGCTCGATGCGGAGGGGTACGACAAGTTCGTCCGCCTCGACCTCCGCAACGACTACATCATCACGATCGATCCGCCGGATGCCAAGGACTACGACGACGCAATCTCGATCTCCCGCACCGACGAGGGCGGATGGGAACTGGGTGTGCACATCGCCGATGTTGCCCACTTCATCCCGCCCGATACCGAACTCGATCTCGAGGCCCGCAAGCGCGGCAACAGTGTGTACCTGCCGCGTCTGGTCATTCCGATGCTGCCGGAAGTCCTGAGCAACGGCATCTGCTCGCTGTCGGAGGGCGTCACGCGGTACTGCAAGAGCGCGTTCATGCGCTATGCGCCGAGCGGCAAGCTGCTCAAGAGCGGCGTCGCGGCCACAGCAATCAAGAGCGTGAAGCGTCTGACGTACCTCGAAGCCCAGGCGCTCATCGATGGCGACCTCAAGGAAGCCGTCAAGCACGCCAAGACCGAGGCGAAGTACACCGATCAGCTCATCAAGACGCTGCGCGAAATGGACGCGTGCGCCAAGGCGATCCGCGGCCGTCGCCGCGAGAACGGCATGATCCACCTCGAACTCCCCGAGGTAAACCTGATCTTCGACGACACCGGGCACGTCATCGATGCCGAGCCCGAAGACAACGCATTCACCCACACGCTCATCGAGATGTTCATGGTCGAGGCCAACGAGGTCCTCGCGCGGCTCTTTGAGGGTGTGAAGGTCCCGCTGCTGCGGCGAGTTCACCCCGAGCCCACTCCCGGCGATGTCGGTGAGCTGCGCACAATGGCCAAGGTCGCGGGGTTCGCGATCCCCAAGAATCCGACCCGCAAGGAACTGCAGACACTGCTTGATGCCACCGCCGGCACCGGCGCGGCCCGCGCGGTGCACTTCGCCGTGCTCCGCACGCTGACCAAGGCCGAGTATTCCCCCGCGCTCATCGGCCACTTCGCCCTTGCCAGCGAGGCCTACGCGCACTTCACCAGCCCGATCCGCCGCTACCCGGACCTTACCGTCCACCGCGCGCTCGCGGCCTACCTTCGGCTCACAAAGAATGGCGAAGACCCGCCGCGATCCGACAAAGACCGCGAGATCATGGGCGAGCGCATGCTGAAGATGGGCCCCGAAGGCGGCGTAGTGGAGCAGGATGAGCTGGTTGAGATCGGGCGTAACTGCACGCGGATGGAAGAGAACGCCGCCGCGGCCGAGTGGAGCCTGCGCCAGTTCCTCGTGTTGCAGTTGCTTTCGAACCATGTCGGCGACAGCTTCCCGGGTACTGTCACGGGTGTGTCGCCGCGCGGCGCGTTTGTGCAGCTCGATAAGTTCCTCTGCGACGGCATGGTCCCCACCGAGCAGTTGCCTGTTGGCGATAAGGGCAAGGGTGGTGGTGGTGGGGGGGGCTGGGGTGGTCGGTGGACCATCGATTCTCGTACTGGCGCGCTCGTTCATCCGTCGGGCCGGTCGTTCAACATCGGCGACAAGGTCGAGGTGACGATCGCGCAGGTCGATCTCGCCCTCCGCAAGCTGGATCTGGTGATCACCGATGCCAAGTCGCGTGCCGCGGGCAAGGACAAGAAGGTGCTCATCGGCTCGGGCGGGGGCGGCCTGCTGAGTCAGGGCGATGGCGGCGGCTTGTCGCCCGCCAAGCCGCGCACCGAGAAGGAGTGGCAGGACTTCAAGTACGGCCGCGATGGGGCCAAGGGCCGCTCGCAGAAGAGCAAGAGCCGCGACAAGGGCAAGACCGACTTCAGGCAGGACCGGAAGAAGAAGGGGAAGTAGAAAATGCGGAATGTGGAGTGCGGATGGCGGAGTGGGAGTCGCCTGCAACTGCCTGGACGCAACACCGGCTCGGATTTGAGACTACGTACACATACTCCTTGTTCCGCAGATGGCTCACCTTCCCCACCTTGCTCCCCTGCGGGTTATAGATCCCGATCTGCGCGCCGACATACCGCTTGAAGTCGGTCTCGATCGTCGCCACGCTGGCGTGCCCGTCCCACAGTTCGCCGAGCATCGTCTCCATCTCCCCGCGCGACAGGTACCCCTCGTTGCTGAACGAGACGATGATCGTGCTCGCGCGAACCGCATTCAGCACGCCGCGCAGCGCTTCGGCGAACTTCGGCCGTGAGTTGAACACGCTCTGCCGCTGCTTCACATCCACACGCTTGCACGCAACGCCGTACACCTCGGGCTTGTCCCAGCGCACGAGCGACTCCCACACGTGGTAGTTGCCCAGGTACGAGTGCTGGTTGTACGGCGGGTCGATGTAGGCGATGTCCGCTTCCGTGTTCGCCGCGGCATCGACTGCATCCATACACAACGCGCTCCCCTTCCCGCTCGCCGCCCGCGGCAGAACATCCGGCACGCGCAACTCGAGGTCGTTGTGTGATCGCGGCGCCCAGCTCTTCAAGAACGCCATCTGCA
>JBBRUT010000012.1:0-43806 GCA_038247555.1 Phycisphaerales bacterium
CCAATATCGCTTCCAAGTGATCAACAGGTGGATGCAAGGAGACAAAGCACCCCAGACCTTACCACCTGACACTCCCGCCCTACCCGTCCCAACAATCTCAGAACTCACCCTCCAAAACTGGTTCGCGGCTGGCTGGCTCACCTTCGCCGCACTTCTATCAGCCGGCACCGCGTGCTTCGTAGAGGTCCCGAGCCGCCGTGCGGTGCGGGCGACAAGGCGTCGAGAGATTATCGCAGTTTTGCTCGCGGCTTTGGCAACGGCTCTCCTCGGCGTTATGATCGGCGTGGGTGCAACAGGCTGAGCGCACAAGTTCATATCAGCAGTTCGCCGTTCACTCGGATTGGGCAAAGCCCAGAACCTCGTGTAGAATCAAGGCATGTCGCTCAACATCCGCCAAAACCTCGTCGAACGGGTCGGCAGATGTCGATCCGGCCCTCATCCAGGCCCGCAGGAGCCGTCTAAAGGCCAGCGCTGGCCGTATCAAAGTGCCTGTCCCGTCCGATGAAGCCCTCCGATGCGAAAACCTGTACGATGACCGTGTGTGAGAGCTCTCCTCGATGCCACCGTCCTGCTCCGCCACGCCAACAACGCTGACCCCCGGCAGCACCCGGTCACCGCCGCGCTTGATGGACTCCTAACTCGCGGCATCGAACTGTGTATCTGCTCCCAGAATGTGCTCGAGCTTTGGGCGCTGGCCACTCGCCCCACTGCCGCTAACGGGCTGGGGCGCGAGCCTCAACAGTTCAGGCCGGAGCTCGATCAACTCATCGCTGCATTCACGATCCTCCCCGATCCGCCCGACCTGCTGTCGATCTGGCTGGAGCTGTGCACGAAGCACGCTGTTCGCGGCCGCCAATGCTACGACGCCCGGCTTGTCGCACTCATGACCGCGACCGACACCCGCACGCTTGTCACACTTAATGCCTCTGACTTCACACGGTACCCAATGCTCGAGCTGATCGTGCCGGGGACCTGACCTGACCGTCACATCATCGGATGCAACCTTCACATGGCAATCCTCCTCGACTCCTCCTCCCGCGTCATCGTCCAGGGCATCACCGGCCGCGAGGGCCAGGCCCGCACACGCCTCATGCTCGACTACGGCACCAACGTCATCGGCGGCGTCACGCCCGGCAAGGGTGGCACCTCTGTCTTCGGCCTCCCCGTCTTCAACTCCTGCGCCGATGCAGCCAAGGGCCTCGGCCAGATTGATGTCTCCGTGCTCTTCGTCCCCGCCCTTGGCATGAAGCAGGCCGCGATCGACGCCTTCAACGCCGGCGTCAAGCTCGCCATCCTCGTCGCCGACCGTGTCCCGGTCTGGGACGCGATGGAGATCGCCGCCTCCGCCAAGGCGAACAACGCGCACTTCGTCGGTCCCAACACGCTCGGCATCGCCAGCCCCGGCAAGGCCGTTGTCGGCATGATCGGCGGCCGCGCCGAATCCGCCCGCGAATGGTTCAAGCCTCCGCAGAGCGGGCCGAAGGGTACCGGCGTCGGAATCATCTCCCGCTCCGGCGGCATGTCCTCCTCAACCGCCTACTACTGCGGCCAGGCCGGAGTCCGCATCAGCTCCATCGTCCATGTCGGCGGCGATGCCGTGCTCGGCCTGCGCCTCCCCGAGGTCGCGCTCATGTTCGAGGACGACCCCGCGACCGACGCCATCGTCATCTTCGGCGAGATCGGCGGCTCACAGGAAGAGGACCTCGCCGCGCTCATCACCTCCGGCAAGCTCACCAAACCCGTCATCGCCTACATCGGCGGTAAAGCCGCAAAGGCCGGCACCCGCTTCAGCCACGCCGGCGCAATCATTGAGGGCAACGTCGGCACCCACGCCGGCAAAGTCGCCGCGCTCCGCGATGCCGGCGCAACCGTCGTCGATTCCTTCGGCGAGCTCCCCGCCGCCGTCGCAAGCCTCCTCCGCGCACGCAACTCCCGCTCGCTGATGTCCGACGCCGAACGCAAGGCCGTCTGGACAACCGCGATCACCAACATCGAGCCCAACAAAGTCGCAGTCCGCGGCCACGATATCGCCTCCCTCATGGGCAACACCTCGTTTGGCGCAGCGGTCTACCTCATCCTCACCGGCAACCTTCCCGACGAGAGAACCGGCCGCCTCATGGACGCGATCCTTGTCTCCAGCATCGACCACGGCGCAACGCCCCCCTCCTGCCTCGCCGCGCGAACCGTCGCCAGCACCGGCGCATCGCTCAGCCAATCCGTCGCCGCAGGGATCATGTCGATCAACAAGCACCACGGCGGCGCGATCGAAGACTGCGCACGCTACCTTGGATCGATCATCAAGCTGTCGCGAGACACCAATCGCCCTCTCGATGAACTCGCCACCGCCGAAGTCGCTCGCATCAAAGCCTCCGGCGACCGCATCAGCGGCTTCGGCCACCGCATCCACACCAAGGACCCGCGCACTGCGCGGCTCTTCGAGCTTGCCGCCGCGGCGGGGCTGGGCGACACCTCACCCCACATCGCCGCCGCCCGCGCCATCGAACGCGCCTTCGCCGCCATTGGCAAGCCACTCCCCATCAACGTCGACGGCGCAATCGGCGCGATCCTCGCCGACCTCGGTCTCGACCCGAGAGTGTTCAATGGCATCTTCATGATCGCCCGAACACCCGGCCTTGTCGCGCACGTCATCGAAGAGCAGACCCGCGAAAAGCCCATGCGCCGCATCGACCCGGTGAACCATGCGTACGACGGCCCGATGCCCTCCTGAGTGCGCTTCATCCCCCGCCCAAGCCGCCCCCCAACCCCGCATTCATCTCGGCGCGATCTCCACAACCGACCACCCCCGCCGGTCGCGCCACGCAGTCTGCTCATACCCGTCAAGCCGCAGCAGCACCGCGCTCTCCGCCTCCTCCTCCGCGCGGCAGAAAAACCGCCACGACGCAAGCTGCCGGTTCTGCCCCGGCTCGACAACCGGCACCTCCACCGTGCTCCCCGGCCTGCGCGGCGCAGCGCCCGGCGGCTTCGCCGCGGCCCGTCCCGTCAGCGATTCCCGCATCCCCTGCCGGATCACCTTCGCCCGCACATTCCGCCGCGTCAGACCATCGCGCTCGACCCCCGCAACATCCACCAGCAGCGAATCCGCAACGCTCACTCCAACAATCGCGCCGGTGGCCAGCTCAATCTCCACCGCCGCATCTTCGCCCACGCCGATCCCCAGCCGCGTCCCGCTCTGCTCAAGCGCCGCCACCAGCCGCCCGAACCGGTCGCGCTCAAAGAAGTGCGAATCCGTCATCGCCCACGGCAGCAGCCCCATCCCCTGCCCGATCTGCGGCCCCAGGGGGATCTGCGCTCGCTTCTCATCAGCATCATCATCCGCCCCGCGCTGCGTCCGCGTCGAGCGCATCCCCAGCGCCTCCGCGCTCCGGCCCGTGAAGAACATCACGCTCCCCATCATCGCGTCCCCCGCGCTCGTCCCCGCGATCACCCCGCCCCGCGCCAGCAGCCTCCGCATCGCCGCCGTCTCCAAACCATCCACATCGTTTGGCCGGTACTTCGCCGTGATCCGCTTCTGATCGCCCCCCGTGAAAAACATCGCGCTGCAGCGGTCGATGATCCCCACCGCCTCCTCCGCGCCCGTCTCCCGCCGCACCGCCACAATCTCCGCGTCCGGCGCATACGCGCGGATCGATTCCGTCTTCCCCACAACATTCGCTTCCTGATCCCCGCTCGCCGCCGTCGCAATCACGATCCGCAGCGGCATCCGGTTCCGCTCCGATGCCTCCCGCGCCCGCTTCACGAACAGCTCATACACCGGCTTGTTGTCGTCGTCGAGACCCCCGCCGATCGCCAGCAGATAGCCATCAAGCCCCGTGGAAACGTGGCCAGAAACACATCCGCCGCAAATCGCCGCCGCGAGCACAATCACCGTCGGAAAGAGTTTGATCATCCCCGCAGTCTACCCGAACTGGGCTGCCGCTTCACCCCGCTCACGCGACGCGCTCACCAACTTGAGTGAACGCACCCATGCAGTTCGGGGCTGAAGAGCGGAGGCACGCTCTCCAGCCCCGTCGCATGTTCACCGCAAACCGAGCGAGTTTCGCTCAGTTTGCCCCGCGCCCCGCCGCGGCGCCGCTGCCTTTGCCCCGACCACGCCCCGAGGACGCTGATGGCGTGCCCTTCTTCGCCGTAGTTGTCCGTCCGCCCGATGCCCGGCCATGCGAGGGCTTGCGACCCTTGCGCGCGATGGACTTGTGCGACTTCGATGCACCCGACTCAGCCTTGACCGCCGAAGTTGTGCTCCGAACGCTCCGCGATGTCGCCGCGCGCTTCCCAGCCACCGGCTTGCCGGCGCGCGTCTTGCGCGCCCCACCAGTCTTCCGCGCAGCAGCGGTCTTGCGCGCGCCAGTCGCGCTCGCGCGCTTCTGTCGCACCGCGGCAGTCTTCCCGCCGCTCGTCACACTCATCTCATCCTGCCGCGCACGTTCACTGTTCTTCTTGCCCGCCATCTCAGAGTCCTTTCATGAGTCCCCGCGCACCCCCGTGATGCACCTCCACCATCCCCCCGCTCAATGAACGCGCGGTGAAACTCCAATGAATCTCCGTGCAAATCGCGCACGCACAGATGTACACTCTTCGATCTCTCGCTCGCCATCTCCTCCCCACCATCCCGCGCAAACCAATGCTCTCCCCCACACTCACCACGCCCCGCCACCGTCTCCGCGAGCCCGATGAGGATGACATCCCCGCCATCCACGACGTCCACCGGCACAAGTCTGTCGCCGATGGCGTCATCACCATCCCCCACCCGCACACCATGGCCGATGCCCGCGCATGGCTCTCGCGCTTGCGTTCCCCCGCCGCCGAAGGCCGCCTCAACTTCATCTGGCTCATCTGCCTCATCGACTCCGGCGAAACCATCGGCGACTGCGGCATCCACATTGACCTCAAGCACCGTCGCGGCGTGCTCGGCTACCTCATCCGCCCCGACCACTGGGGCCGCGGCATCGCCACCGAGGCCGTCAGCGCCGTCATTGAGTACTGCTTCTCGCACCTGAACCCGCCGCTGAACCGCATCGAGGCCGACCACTACATCGAGAACCCCGCCTCCGGACGCGTACTGGAGAAGCTCGGCTTCGCGAAGGAAGGTGTGCTGCGCTCATATATCTATAAAGACGGCGCACCCCGCGATGTCGTCCGCTGGTCGCGCCTGCGAGGCTGAATTGTTCCGGCAACGCCGGGTGCCGTGGTACAGCCGACTGCTCTGAGGCGGATGTGCCACGTCATTCTCCCGCCGAGCTCAAACCGGCGCGGCCCGATTCCTCTTCGCCTGCGGAGCCCCCGCGGTCACGCGGGCGGCACACGGCCCGCAACCCGTCAAACCGTTACACCGCGCTCCCCGATGCTTCCCATTCCTCGCACTCCAAAGCCTCGCAGCGCCCCGCTCATACGCCGATGCGTGTCATTCCGTGTCAGGTCCGAGTCGCCTCTCCAGTCGCTCGAAGACATCTTTCGCCGCGGCAGATATCGATGGGTCCGCGCTCTTGGTCCAGCGATCAAACATCGCCCGATCCCCACCGACAGCTCTTGATCGTTCCAACATATAGATCGCTCGTGGCGCAAGCACGGAGCGCTGACCGTCAGCTACTGACACAAGAGTTTCATGAACAAAGTCGTGCTTGTTCAACTACGTCATCAATCTTGTCATGGCGAAGTACCGGGTGTCGAGATCGGGGTCAGATCGTGCAAGCAAGCAGAGCGACTCGACGATGGCTGTTGGCAAAGAGAGCTTGCCGTAGCTGGATAGGTCTGAGACCGCGATCACGGCCTGTAGACGCACAGATGGTGTCGTCGATAGCAACGCCAACTGATACTCCCGTTCAAGCTCGACCTGTCCGCGGTGAATCCCCTCGACCATAAATGACACCGCTTCCTGCCGCAGCGGCGGTACTCGGGAACCGTCAATGAGCTGCCGGAGCATCTCCCTCGCCTCGGCCATACCTGCAGCTGACAACAGCGTGCGATCCGCCCTGTATCGCAACTCATTCCACCATGTGGTGTCACGCTTTGCAAGAGCCGGGTGAAACAGCGCCCACTCAGAACTCACTCCGGCAACTCCCGCGCGTCGCCAGTCTTCGATAATTGAGCGGCCGATGAGCCCGGCGCCCACGAGCAGTATCGCCAGAGCACACAGCCAGTATCGCGGGCGGCCGCGGTTCTAGTGATTGTCCCGCACGGACTGGAATCCGCATTCTGGACAGATGGTCGATTGATCGGAGACTCGCGGATACTTGAACACCGGGCATCTTGCCGCGCGGAGTCGCAGTGGCCACATCGCAACCAACGCCAGAAGCAATCCCGCGAGCATCAAAATCCACACGGCAACGCTGTACATCGGTCGAGCAACCTTGCTTCCACGCCTCTGCCCGGTGCTTCACGGCACGTGGCACATTCCTCGACAAGATCGAGACCGCGCAGGGCTACGCCTCTGCCCGGTGATTCACGGCACGTGGCACAGGCACCTACTTCCAACATCCCCGCTCTTCACCTTTCCGCCTGCGACGCAGGCGCAGGTGCATGTGCGCTGCGCCACCACCACCCGCCAAATCCCCCCTCTCCCCCAACCACTTGCAGCATCCGTTCGCATCCCAAACAAATCCCTCGACAAAGACCCGTCCATAAGCCATACTATCCCCCATGTTGTTCGAGGGGACCAACTCCGCTTTCATCAGCCCCGCCCGCCTCCGCCGCCCCCCTGTGCGCTCCCCGCGCCAGACCCCACAAACGGGGAGTCTCGCGCGCAACTTTTTGATTCCCACTCGATCTCCCGCACCTCCCACTTCCCACTCCCCACACTCGCACTCAGCTCTTCCCGCCTTCGCATTCCGCACTCCACTTCCCACTTCCTGCTTCCTGCTTCCCCTCTGTGACCTCTGTGTCGTCCTCCGAGACCTCTGCGTACGGCCTTTGAATCTTCCCGACTTCGCCTTTCCACTCGCCATTTCCCGCACCCTCCCTCCCCAACTCCTCAGTAAAGTACCACCACCCGGGAGCACCTCCATGCAATCCAAAGCCGCCACCGTCGTCGAATACCTGGCCTCACTCCCCGCCGACCGGCGCGAAGCCGTCGCCGCCCTCCGCAAGGTCATCCTCGCCAACCTCGACAAAGGGTTCGAAGAGCGAATGAGCTACGGCATGATCGGCTACTGCGTGCCGCACAGCATCTACCCCGCCGGCTATCACTGCGACCCCAAGCAGCCGCTGCCATATGCCGGCATCGGCTCCCAGAAGAACCACATGGGGCTCTACCTCTTCTGCCTCTACAACGACCCGGCCGACCTCGCGACCTTCCAGCGCGAGTGGAATGCCTCCGGCAAGAAGCTCGACATGGGTACGTCGTGCGTCCGCTTCAAGAAGATCGACGATGTCCCGCTCGACGTCCTCGGCCGCGCCATCAAACGCGCCACGCTCAAGAGCTTCCTCGCCCACTACGAGAAGACCATTCTCTCCATGAAAAAGGCCGCGTCGGAACCGGCAGAGGCAAGGAAGAAGGTGGCTGGCAAGGCGGGAGGAAAGCCGAAGGCCGCGAAGAGTGCGAAGAAGAAGACGGTGAAGCAAGCCAGCACCAAGCGCGATTGACTCGGCGGCGCGCTGGGCAGGCGGTTTGGTATGATGCGACCATGCCGACCTACTCCACCGCAGAAGTCGCCCGTCTCTTCCCCAACATCATGGACATCAAAGACGCCGCGCTCCGAGACAAAGTTTCCGCCGTGTGGAACGAGGCCCTCAACGCCGGCTGCGGCGGCAAAGGCTGGACATTCGACCAGATCCGCGCACTCCCCTTCACGCTCCTCGCCGGCAAGATCGACCTCCGATTCGTCGAGCACCTCAACTCCTGCTGCAAGCAGTGCATCGCGATCAGCAAAGTGCTCAACGAAGTCTTCGGCGACCGCATCCCCATCAACCTCGACTACCTCATCGCCGGCTCGCTCCTCGCCGATGTCGGCAAGATGCTCGAGTTCGACAAGGACGCATCGGGCAGCGTCATCAAGGGCTTCTACGGCGACATGCTCCGCCACCCCTTCAGCGGCGTCGCCCTCTGCTACAAGCACGGCATCCCGCCCGAGGTGATGCACATCGTCGCGACACACAGCCACGAGGGCGACAAGGTCGAACGCACCATCGAATCATGGATCTTCCACCATGCGGACTTCGTCGATTTCGACATCGCCAAGGTCCTGGGAAAGGCGGCCGCGAAGAAGGGCTGACACCTGCACGACCTCGACCCAGCATGGCTGCAACGATTCCGCGCGATCGCGCTCGCCATGCCGGGCGCGACAGAAAAGGAGCACTGGTCGCGGCCGTCGTTCGCCGCCCCAGCCAAAGGCAAGCAGAAGGCAGGCCCAATCTTCGCGGTGCTGTGGCCCGATGACGGCAAAGCCGTATCGAAGCTCACGCCCGAGCAACAGGAAGAGGTCATCGCGGCGAAGCCGGGTATGTACGAGCCCGTGCCCGGCGCGTGGGGCGAACGCGGCTACACACTGATCAGGCTCAGAGGCAAAGCCGCGGCAGGCACGAAAGAGTTGAAGCATGCTGTGGAGATGGCTTGGGAGAATGTGGTGCCGACGCGTTCGGCGCGCCAAAGATCACCCTCCCAATACCCGAAAGAGAGTCTATGAAGAACGTCCTTGTCCTCGGCGGCGGCAAAGTCGGTAAGTCGGTGGCGGAACTGCTCCTGGCCTGCGGCCGCGGCAGCTATCGCGTCACGCTGGCGGATCGCGATCAGGCGAACCTGACCATCGCCGCGGCGAACATTGCCGAGCTCAAGAAGCACATCAAGCACCCCGTCGAACTGGTGACCAAGCAGATCGACGCTTCGGACAAGGCGCAGGTTCGGGCCGCGCTCACGGGGCAGGATTATGTGATCTGCATGCTGCCGTTCAACCTGGTGGCCGGCGTCGCAGAAATGGCCAACGAACTCGGCGTGAACTACTTCGACGTCACCGAAGACGTCGAAGCGACCGAAGCAGTCAAGGCCATCGCCAACTCCGGCCGCGCGAAGGTCGCGCTCGTTCCCCAATGCGGCCTTGCCCCCGGCTACATCGCGATCGCCGCGAACGATCTGGCCCGCGACTTCGCCGAGATCCACGACCTCACGCTGCGTGTGGGCGCGTTGCCGCAGTTCACCACCAAGGCGCTCAAGTACAATGTGACTTGGTCGGCCTCGGGCGTGGTGAACGAGTACTGCGAGCCGTGCAACGTGATGCTGAGCGGGGCGACCGTGAAGGTTCCGGCCCTCGAAGGCCTCGAACACTTCTCTTTCGAGGGCCTCGACTACGAGGCATTCTATACCTCCGGCGGCGTGGGTTCGCTGATCGACACGCTGACCGGCGAGGGCAAGACGACCGCCGAGTCGAATATCGCGTACAAGACCATCCGCTACCCAGGGCACCGCGACCTGATGAAGTTCTTCCTCGAGGATCTGCGGCTGAACGTCGAGCACGCCAAGCCCACCGCGAGCGGACGGGTGTTCGACCGCGCCCTCGCGGTCGATCTGCTCGAGCACGCGATCGCGCGGACGCTGCAAGATGTCGTCGTGGTGTTCATCAACTGCGTGGGCGTGCGCGCGGGCGGCGGCATGCGCGAGCAGGTGAACTTCAAGCGGAGCATCCACGCGACGCACCTCTTCGGGCGCATCTGGCCGGCGATCGAGCTAACGACCGCCGCGGGTGTCTGTGCGATGGTCGACCTGCACCGCACCGGCAAGCTGCGGGCGAGCGGCTTCATCAAGCAGGAAGAGGTCTCGCTCGGAGAGTTCAACAAGACTGTTTTCGGCTTGGCGTACGAAAACCCGGCCGGAATCGAGGCCGCGGTGAAGGCGGCCTGAGCGAACAAGTTCACCGCGGGCGACCAGTCTTGCGCGCGGTGTCACTTCCGCCAGCGAGCGACCAGTTCCGCCGCCGCGGCGGGCCAGTCAGGATTCTGGAACTCAAAGCCCTTGGCGAGCAGCCGACCAGGGACGACGCGGCGGCTTTTGAGGACGAGCTCGGTCTCGGTGCGCATGAGGATTGCGCCAATCTCAAGCATGAGTTTCGTGGCGGGCAGGGCGATCCTTACGCCCATCGCGCGGCGAAGGGCAAGCATGAAGTCCGAGTATGGAAGCGGACTGGGGGAGCAGACGTTGATGGGACCGGTCATGGTTTCGTTGCGGATGAGGAAGTCGGCCGCGCGGATGAAGTCGGCTTCGTGAATCCAGGAGACAAACTGCTCGCCGCCCGCGGCGTTGCCGCCAAGGCCGCGCTTGGTGAGTGTCGCGAGGGTGTCGAAGATGCCACCCCGGTCGGGGCTCATGACCATCGCGCTCCGCATGGGGACCTTGCGGGTGTGGGGTGTCTTCGCTGCTTCCAGTTCGCGCTCCCAGGCCTGTGCGACATCGATGCTGAACTTCCAGGTATCGGGCACGCCACGCTCCTCTGGCCCGCCGCCCACGATGCCCGTGCTCTCGTCGTTGGGGGCATCGAAGCGATGGGCGTAGATGGTGGCGGTGCTGGCCTGAAGCCACACTTTGGGAGGCTCCTCCGCAGCGTCGATGGCATTGCCGACAACGCGAGTCGAATCGACACGGGAGGCCATGATCTCGCGGCGGTTGGCTTCGTTGTAGCGGCAGTTGACGGAGCGACCGGTGAGGTTGATGACGGCATCGGCCCCGTCGATCTCGCGTGCCCAGGGACCAAGACTGAGCGCATCCCACACGATGGTTCGCCACCGCCGGGAAGGCTGGCCGGGGCGTCGGCTGAGGATGACAACGTGGTCGCCGCGGGCATGGAAGTGGCGGGCAAGCATGGTACCGACCTGTCCGCTGCCGCCGGGGATGACGATCTTCATGAGTCGAAGTCTCCGATTCAGGCGTGTGCGGACAGGCAGGGCCAACAGCCGTACACTGCGACGATGGATGACGGTGAACGCCCGAGCGAGACAGCAAAGCCAGAGAGTATCAGTTCGCGGCAGGCCGCGACAGATAGTCGAATGGCGTATCTGATGCGAGCGGCGATCATTGGGCTGGCGGCCGGGGGCATTGCGGTCTGCTTTCAGTTCGTACTGCGGAAGGCTGAGCATGGTCGGCACTGGGCACTCGACCAGCTCACCGAAGGCAAAGTCGATGCGTGGGTCGGATGGGTCGGAATCCCCGTCGCGGCGTTCGTTGCCGGGTGCCTGATCGGGCTGGGGGTCAAGTACATCTCGCCGGATGCTCCGGGCAGCGGCATCCCGCACGTGAAGGCTGTGCTGCTCAACCTCCGCCAGATGAAGTGGAAGTCGCTGCTCCCGGTGAAGTTCATCGGCGGCGCGCTCGGCATCGGCGCGGGGCTGTCGCTTGGCCGCGAAGGGCCAACGGTGCAGATGGGCGCGGCGATCGGGCAGGCGGTGGCGGACATCCTGCGGGTGAAGCGTCGAGCGGTGCCGCAGCTTGTCTCGTGCGGCGCGGGGGCGGGGCTCGCCGCGGCGTTCAATGCACCGCTGGCTGGCTTCGTATTCGTGATCGAAGAGTTGCAGCGGGAAATGTCCTCGCGGACGTATGCCGGGGCGCTTGTGGCCACGGTGTGCGCCACGATCGTGACGAGGTCGGTGGTCGGGCAGGGCTCAGCGTTCGCCATTACTGGCTACCCAGCGCTGCCGTTGACTGCGCTACCACTTGTCGTGCTGCTGGGGGTCGTGTGCGGACTGATGGGCGTGCTGTTCAACAAGGGCATCCTCGCTTCATCAAGGATCGGCCGGAATCAGAAGCTCGTGCCGGGGTGGATGCTTCCGGGTGTTGTGTGCGCGGCGGCGATGCTGATCGGAATGGTGCTCCCCGATGCGATCGGCAGCGGCCACTCCGTCGCGGAGCAACTGCTCGGCGGACACATGGAAGCGACTGTGACTGCGCTGGCGGTACTGCTTGTCGCGAAGTTCCTGATGACGCTCGTGAGCTACGGGACTGCCGCGCCGGGCGGCATCTTCGCGCCCATGCTGCTGCTCGGCGCGCTGCTGGGTGCGATCACGGGTCAGCTTGCCGCGGCCGTGTTCCCTGCGGTTGGTGACCGTTCCGCAGCGCTCGCCGTGCTGGGCATGGCGGCGTTCTTCGCATCGAGCGTTCGAGCACCCCTCACCGGGATCGTGCTGATCCTGGAGATGACGGCGAACTATGAGCAGCTCTTTGCGCTCTCGGTGGTCTGTCTGACCGCCTACCTCGTGGCCGAGCAGCTCGGCGACCTGCCGATCTATGAATCGCTGCTGCACGATGACCTGACCCGCCGCGGCCACACGCCGGACCCGACTGCGCCCACGACGGTAGTGATCGGCGTGCAGCGTGGATCGGCGGTGGAGGGCCGGACGCTGCGCGATGCAGGTCTGCCGCGGAAGTCACTGATCGTGGCGGTTGAACGGGCCGGTCGCGAGGTGATGCCATCGGCGGATCTGGTGATCTCCCCGGGAGATCACATCACGGTTCTGGTTCCGGCGGACGATCCGGCGCTGGCGCTGCGGGTGGTTGACTTGTGCCGGCAGGTATGAGTTCATGTGGCCCAAAGGTTTGAGTACACTGCTCCTATGAGCAACTCCACCACTCGCGGCCTGACCACCGTCGAAAAGATTGCGACTCGCTACGCTGTCGCCTTGAAACCCGGGCAGGTGGTGCGCTCAGGGGACTTTGTCACGATCCGGCCGAAGCACGTGATGACGCACGACAATACTGGCGCGGTGATGCCGAAGTTCAAGGAGATGTTCAAGGGCACGGCGCGGGAGCCGAAGATCCACGACGCACACCAGCCGGTGTTCGCAATCGATCACGATATCCAGAACGTGACGCCGGAGAATCTTGGTAAGTACGCGAAGATTGAATCGTTCGCGAACGAGCACGGGATCGACTTCTATCCGGCGGGGACGGGGATCAGCCATCAGGTGATGGTCGAGCAGGGATATGTCGTCCCGGGCGCGATGGTCGTAGGGAGTGATTCGCACTCGAACCTGTACGGCGCGCTGTGTGCGCTGGGGACGCCAGTGGTGCGGACAGATGCGGCGAGCATCTGGGCCACAGGGGTGACGTGGTGGCAATGCCCGCCGGTGGCAAGGGTGACGCTCATGGGGAAGCTGCGGCCGGGCGTGGTGGGGAAAGACGTGATCGTCGCACTGTGCGGGGTATTCAACCACGATGAAGTGCTCAACCACGCGGTTGAGTTCCATGGAGACGGCGTCGCGGCCCTGACAATCGATCAGCGGATGTCGATCGCCAACATGACGACGGAGTGGGGCGCACTGGCGGGGGTGTTTCCGTTTGATGCGGTGACGCGTGACTATCTGCTGTCGCGTGCAGACTACTTTGCCAAGGGGCGGCGACCGGGGACTCGGCGGACGGGGTCGCTCGGGTCATACACGCGGCAGGATGTGGAGGGGTGGAGTGACATCGCAAATGGCAAGGAATCAAGTGACACTTTCAGAAGCGGACTGAACGCAGATGCTGATGCCAAGTACGCCGTGGAGCTTGAGATCGATCTCTCCACCATCGTGCCGCATGTCTCGGGCCCGAACGATGTGAAGACGATGCACGCGTTGCCGGAAATCGAGGCCAGGCGTGTGGCGATCCAGAAGGCGTGGCTGATGTCGTGCGTGAACGCGCGATACGAAGACATCGCCGAAGCTGCCCGGATCATCAAGGGCAGGAAGGTCGCAACGGGTGTCGAGTTCTATCTCGCCGCCGCGAGCGCGGAGACGCAGGCGCGTGCGCAGGCCGATGGGCACTGGGCCGCGCTGGTGGAAGCCGGAGCGATCGAACTGCCGCCGGGCTGCGGAACCTGCATCGGGCTCGGCCGCGGCACGATCAAGGCCGGAGAAGTCGGGATCTCCGCCACCAACCGGAACTTCGAGGGCCGCATGGGCGACCGCGCCGGGCTGGTCTACTTGGGCTCACCCGCGGTCGTTGCGGCAAGCGCGGTTGCGGGCCACATCTGCTCGCCGACGAAGTTTGAGGATGTGACGCTGATCGCGAGGGTGGTCGAAAGTGGAAAGCGCACAGTGGACAGTGGAAAGGCCAGTGAAGTCCCAACGACCAAGAGCATTGTCGAAGTGATCGCGGGGTTCCCGGAGCGCGTGAAGGGCCGCTTGCTCTGGCTTGACAAGGACAACCTGAACACCGATGGCATCTACGCGGGCAAGCACACGTACAACGACAAGATCTCGGTGCCGGAGATGGCGCAGCTGATCTTTGAGAACTACGACCCCGAGCTTCGCGGCAAGGCGAAGGCGGGTGACGTGATCGTGAGTGGGCTCAACTTCGGCACAGGATCAAGCCGTGAACAGGCGGCGACAGCGCTGAAGGCGTTCGGCATCCCATGCGTGATCGCGGCAAGTTTCTCGGAGACATACAAGCGCAACGCGTTCAATAACGGGTTCGTGGTTTTTGAGTGTCCGGAACTGGTGGCGTGGCTGCGGAGCGACGAAGCGACGAAGCGATGAAGGTGGGGCAAAGACGGTGGTCTCAGGGGAGATTGAAGTCGAATACACACGGTCGGTGGTGCGCGTTGGTGGCCGGGAGTTCGCGTTCCCGGCGCTGAGCCCGGTGGCGCAGGAACTGGTGGTGGCTGGCGGGGCGGAACAGGTGGTGCGGAGGAGACTGTCGAAGGCGTGATGCCGTTCAGAGAATACAAGTTTGTGCCATACTGATCACGGCGGCATCGACTATGTACGAGGCCTCCTAACCTCGGGTGAGCCACCCATGAGCACTCGCCCTGAGCGCTCACCCCGGCTCAACAAGCCTTCGCGCCTCGCTCGCCGGAACCGTTGATGCCGCGCCGCCCGGATGCAGCTGCCGCCGCAGCATCTCCCAGTAGCGTCCCTCGCGCAGCGCGAGTTCATCATGCGTTCCGGTCTCGATGATGCGGCCCTTCTCCAGCACCACGATCTGGTCGGCGTACCGGATGGTGCTGAGGCGATGCGCGATCACGAAGCATGTGCGGCCGCGCATCAGTCCGCGGAGCGACTCCTGAATGAGCGCCTCGCTCTCAGAATCCAGATTGCTCGTCGCCTCATCGAGGATGAGGATTCGCGGGTCGGCGAGCAGGGCTCGCGCGATCGCCAGACGCTGGCGCTGACCGCCCGACAGCCGGACGCCGCGTTCGCCAATGAGCGTGTTGTACCCCTGCTCCAGCTTCTCGATGAAATCGTGCGCGTGCGCCGCGCGGGCGGCATCGCGGACATCGGCATCGGACACGCCGCGGCGGGCATACGCGATGTTCTCTCGGATCGTGCCGTCAAACAGGAACACGTCCTGCTCCACAATGCCCAGCAGGGCGCGATAGGACGCAACCTCGATCTCGCAGAGATCGACGCCGTCGAGCATCACCAGTCCCTCTACCGGGTCGTAGAAGCGTGCGACGAGGTTGCAGAGTGTTGTCTTGCCCGCGCCGCTGGGGCCGACGAGCGCAACCGTCTTGCCCGGCGCGACATCGAGGTTGATGCCTTCGAGTACCCAGTCAGCGGCCAAGGGATACTTGAACGAGACATCGCGGAAGGTCATTCGCCCGGCGATGCGCTGCGGATCGAGCACGCGGCCGGTCGTCTCCTGCGGCTCGTTGTCGCCGCGCCAACCCTCCGACCGTGCGATGAGTGTGCCGCGCTTCTGATCCGGTGGTACGGGCTGCTGGAACTCGGGTGTTTCCTCCAGCAGATCGAGTACGCGGTCGAGCCCGGCGAGTTGGCTCTGGATGCTTGTCGCGCTTGCGGAGAGTGCCTCCAGCGGGCCGAGCAGCATGATGAGATATGCCGAGAACATCATCACGTCGCCGATGGTGAGGTTGCCCTCGATGACCTGCCAGCCGCCATAGAGCAGCACCGCGACGGAGCCAAGGGGGATGAGGATCATCCAGACGACTTCCATCGCGCGGGACCAGACCCAGGCGAGCATCTCTTGCCGCGAAAGGAGGTGGTTGCCGATGGTGAAGCGTGCGGCCTCGCCGCGCTCGCGGGAGAAACCACGGACCACTCGCATCCCGCTGAAGGCCTCGGTGGCGTGGGCATCGATCGCCTGACGCGTTGCGCGGGCTTCGCGGTGCACGGGGCGGATGCGGCTGATCCAGGTCTTCTGGCTCCACCAGGCCGCGGGAATGAGCACGAGCGCTCCCAGCAGCAGTCGCCAGTCGACGATCGCAAGGATCGCGAGTGTGCTGACGAGTTGAACGATCGCTCGCCAGGGGTTGTAGAGCAGACTGAAGAGCAGCTCGCCGGCCTGCGTGGCATCCTCGCGAAGCATGCTCGTTGCGCCGCCTGACTTGAGCGCGTACACGCGAGTCAGCGGCAAGCGGAAGGCATGGGAGAAAACGCGGCGCCGCACAAGGACACGCATGCGCTGCCCGAGTAGCGTCATGCGGTAGCGCCCCCAGATGCCCACGCCGACCGATACCACGTTCAACGCGGTGATCACTCCCGCCACCCACCAGAGCAGTTGAACCCGATCGCGGGTTGGCACCCAGTCGGGCAGTCCGGAAGGCCCGGGGTGGTCTGTGAGGATGTAGTCGATGACGACCTTGGTGCCGGCGGGCATCATGAGACCGGCGAACACCGACAGCGTCACCGTGCCGATACATGCGGCGACGATGAGCCGCTTGCCCCGGAGCATCGCCCAGAACTCGCGAAACAGGGTCCAGAAGTTGCGGGAGCGATAGGTGCGTTCGGGCGCGTTGGGGTCGCCGGCCGCGCCCTCGGAGTGCACGGGCGGCTTCTTTGCGGCGTGCTTGTCGGCCTTTGCCTTCGCGACCTGCTCAGCGCGCTTGCGGAGGTACGCGGTGAAGCGGGCGCGGCTTGATTTCATGGCCCGCACAGGCTGCGACCGCGCGTGCTTGCCGCCGAGTAAAGGATTGCTGCCGTTGCTCCCCACCCCGACCCCTAAACCTGCTCGGTTGTTCTGACTTGCCATCGGCTCAATCGTACGCACGCGCAACAATGAACAATGCGACATCCACGCCGAGAGTGGGAACTGGCAGACGCGTTCGCGTCGGCACGATATTGGCTGCCAGCGCCCGAGAAAGGGATCGCGCTCACGTTTGAATCATCCGCGAGGGGGGAAGGGCGATCTGCACGGCTCTCGGAGTTGCTGCCGCGGGGAACGTGGGCGATCGTGAGCGCGTCGAATCCGTGGTCAGTGTCGCATTCGGCAGAAGAGAACGAGATTCTCGCGTCGGCGATGAGGCGAGATCTGTCGGCACGGGTCGCGGCCTTTCGCAGCATGCGCAACACGGCGGCAGATGGCCGCTGGGAGGAAGGCTCTTTCCTGCTCGAGGGCATGACGCGCGAGCCTGTGCTGGAACTCTGCTGGCGGTTCGGTCAGGTCGCGGCGGTTTGGGGCATCGGAACACGTTGCGGACTGCTATGGACGCGGAGCGAGCGGTGGGTGATGCTGCCGCCGCAGTTGGTGCAGGCTTGAAGCCCTCGCGCGAAGATTTCGGTACACTCGGCGGATGAAGATCCCCCCCCATGTGAAGGTTCTCATTGCGCTGGTGCTCGGCGTGGGAGTCGGCCTTTTGATCAACTGGCAGATGCCGCGCCTTGAGGCATTGGCAGCGCAGTCCCCTGCGATCGCCGCGACCTTTGACTTCATCGCCGCGACGGTGAAAGCAATGGGGCAGATCTTCGTCCGGGCCCTGCGGTTCATTGCCGTGCCGATCATCATGTGCTCGCTCATCGCGGGTGCTGCGGGAATGTCCGATTTCGGCAAGCTGCGGCGGATGTCGCTCAAGACCGTCGGGCTTTTTGTCGTCATGACTCTGGTCGCGACGACGGTCGGAATCACGATCGCGAATGTGTTCCGGCCGGGAGACCGCGTGTCGGTGGAATCGAGGGAATCAATTCTCGCGGCGTACCAGGCGGACTCTTCAACCCGTATCAAGGCCGCGGAGAGTGTCAGCGGCATCGGGGACATGATCGTACAGGCTGTTCCTGTGAACCCGTTCGATGCGCTTGTCCGCGGCGACATGCTGCAGGTGGTCGTGGCGTCGCTGGCGATCGGGCTTGCGCTAGCGTGGATGCCGCGAGAAGCTTCAAGGCCGGTGCTTCAGTTCTTTGAAGGCCTAAGCGGCGCGTTCCACGCGATTGTGACGTTCATCATGCGGTATGCGCACTGGGGCGTGTTTGCGCTGCTGGTTCCAATCGTTGCAGCGGCAGGGTGGGATGCGCTGCTCGCCTTGTTTGCGTACTCGCTGTGTGTGCTCGGGGGCCTTGCGGTGATTCTGCTGGTCGAGTATCCGCTGATGGTGCGACTGCTCTCGCCGTACGGGTTCTGGGAGTTTGGCCGGGCGATCATCCCGGCGCAGACACTAGCCTTCAGCTCATCAAGTTCGGCAGCGACGCTTCCGGTGACACTCAAGTGCGTTGAGAATCTTGGCGTGCCGAAGGATGCCGCATCGCTGGTGTGCTCTCTGGGCACCACCATCAACATGGACGGCACCGCGATCATGCAGTCGGTGGCGGCGGTGTTCATCGCGCAGGTCTTCGGAGAGAACCTGACAATTGGCCAGCAGTTCGCGATCATGCTCACAGCAACGCTTGCTTCGATCGGCGCACCGGGAATCCCTAGCGGCGGAATCGTCCTGCTGGTAGCCGTGCTGCAGAGCGCGAACATTCCCGTCGAAGGAATCGCCCTCGTCATCGCGGTCGATCGATTCCTGGATATGGCCCGAACGATCGTCAACGTTACCGGCGACGCCGTGGTCGCGGCGATTGTGGGCGGGAGGGCGCCGAATCCGCCCCGGAACGAGCCGGCCACGCCGCAACTGGGCAGCGCGCCACCGCCGCCTCGTGAATCGTAATCGCGGCGACAGGGGCGTTCATCACCTGCTTATGATGGTTGAGTGTCAGAGTAGAGTCTGGCGAGCCGTGGCTGCCTTACAACTTCCAGTCGCGGAGAATCCGCTGCGTCTCGTCACGGTGCTCGGTCTCATCGCGCACCATGTCCTCGAGCTGAACCTGCAGGCCCTTCTCGCCCATTGCCTCTGCCTCCTCAGCACGCTTCGTGTACCGCTTCACTGCATCGGTCTCGGCCTCAAGGATCGCCTCCAGCATCTGCTTGTTGTTCTTCGCCTTCGCGACGGGCTTGGGCGTCGTGGTCGGCTCGCCGCCCATTGCCACGATCTTCGTCGCAAGGAACTGCGCGTGCGAGGTTTCTTCGGGAACTTCAGCGAGCATCCACTTGCTCAGCTCGGGCCGGTATGGGCCGCTGATCTTTGCGGCATAGGTCAGATACTGGATCACCGCGCTGAGTTCATACGCCAGGTCTTCGTTCAGTGCATCCAGAAGAGAAGTGCGAGATTTGCCTTTGGCCATGATGGACTCCTTTAGTTGTGATTGTTCCCGCGCCGGTTGCAACACGCGTCCCGACCTTCACTCGTGACCATTTGACAGTTCCGGGGGCGTTACGACCCTGACGGCCGACTCTCCCTCCAGCGTCGCCGCAAAGCCCCAGCCCCCCCCACCGTCGTTGGTCTTGATGAGCAGCACGCTCCTGCCTGCGGGCAGTTGAAGTTCAACCTCCGAGGTCAATGCCTCCGGCGAATCCTGACCATCGAGAGAAAACACCTTTGCTCCGTTCAGCCACGCTTCGATTCGGTCACCCGAATCCAGATGCAGCGTTGTCCGCTGCGAGCGCTCGGAAAGGATCACCGCCGCGGCATACCCAACCCCCTTCTGCCCGGGGAAGGACCGCCGAAAATCGACGGGCCATTGATCGCCTTGGTGCGCCGAGGCCCACCCTTCCAGCCCATGAGCCTCTGGGAGACTCTGCTCAGGCTCAAACACCTGCTCTTGAATCGGCTTGCGCCAGTCCCAGGGATATGGGCCGCGAATGACGAAGCTGGTAATGGGTGTGCCGCGCGTCTCGGCGAGCGCATCGCGAACGATTGTGTTCCCGCCGATACTGAACGTGAACCTCGCGATGCGAGAGCATCGAAGCCCGGTCGGAGGTTGCGCGATCGCTTCGTCAGGGAGCGGGATGCTCGCCGCGAGTTCGCGGCCGAGTTCCAGCGAATGGGCGCTCAAGACTCGCTCCGTTACCGGCGACGCGGCAAGGCCGATGCGTTCGATGAGTTCCGCCCGCAGCGTGCCGTGATCCATGGATGCAAAGGGGTCGCAGATGCGGACGGAGTCGGGTCGCCCGCGCTCCCACACCCCCACTCCCCCCGCCGCCGACGTCTCCGGCCAGGCTCCGATGCCATACTTGGCCGCAAGAACCATCGATTGCGATGTCGGCTCCGCGTGCTCTTGCATCTCGCCAAGCGCCGCGGCGCGTTCCTCTCGCCGCTCCGCCGCGTGGCTCGCGTACTCCGCGGCGGTTCGCTGTTCAAGCCGAGCATCAATCACGATCGGCGCCGCCACGGGGAACGTCCCGGCAGAGATACGCCACAATCCTGCCTCCTCATCGCGCACCGCATCTTCCTGCCTGCCATTGACCGTGATGTCGCCAACAGCTTTCACACCTCCAATCTCCAGCGAGATCGCCCGCTCCTTGATCGCTCCGGCAAACGCTCCGACTCCGGCTCCGACGGTGACGCTCACGCGCCCGCCCTCGCCCCACACCACGCGCACTGGGGCCTTCCGGAGCTCACCGCGGCGATAGCCGAGCGTGTCGCCATCATCTTCATACAACTCGCGTGTGTGCACACTCCCGGGCTCTCCGGGGTACAGCCGGATCACCAAGTGGTCGATCGGCTCGATTGCGGGGCAATGCGAAAACGTCCGCGTCAGAACTGGTACGCCGGCCGCGGCGAACAGGGGCACTTCATCGACCGCCGCCGCGACGTATGCCTCCGTTCCGCGCTCGTACCGCTCGTGCGTGAACCAGTTGAACCATGCTGAAGTCGGCGGGAACCACACCGAAGCGGCCGCGATGCATCGCGGGCCGACTCCAGCGGTGGTGATCGGCACGGCAAGCAGGTCTTCGCCGATGGTGTACTGATGATGCATGCGGTACGCCCGCTCGAGCTCGGGATGCGCGAGATACATTGGCCGCAGAAGCGGCAGCGACTTGTCCTCGCATTCATGCGCCGCGGCATCAATCACCGGCATGAGCCTCGATCGCAGCGCGAACGCCGCCCGCATCGCTGATGCAAATGGCTCCGTGTACGTCCACGGGCGACGATCCAGCGCGGCGCTCCGGGCGGAGTGCAGCCGCATCGCCGCAGAGAGCGAGCCAAACCAACACCAGCGGGCAGTACACTCTTCGATCCGCGGCCCGAAGTGCCCGCCGATATCGTGCGACCAGAAAAAGCATGCCGCGTTGCCCGCGACGATCGTGAACGGCACTTGAAATGCCAGCATCTCCCAACCCGTATGGGCATCGCCCGAGAAGTGCACCGGGTGGCGGTGATCTCCGAAGCCGATTCCCGCCCAGCGTGAGAGGCTGATCCCCCTCCGGCCCTCCCGCGACGAATGCGCGAAGAAGAGCCGATTGAGCCACGCGAGATTCGTCAGCCCGGGAATCGACGCCACGTAACGGTCCTGCTGCCAGTCGACCCACCAGAAGTCCACCCCGGTGTCGGCCTGCTTGATGGTTTCACCGTCAGGTCCGGGTCCAAACATCCTTGCGGAAGGATCGCCCCAAACCGTCGCCACGTCGTTGCGTACGCGTTCCTCTAGCGGAACGAGCACCTCGCCGAAGAGCGCAGTCATGTAGGGCCGGTTGCCCGCATCAAACGCGAGCCGCTCGCCGGTTTGCGGGTCTGCGCCCTGCGCCCGCATGAACGCAGCGTATCGATCCTCCTGCGGTCCCACACCATCGGCCGGGTGAAGGTTCAACGCAACCTGAAGCCCGTGGGCGTGCATCCAGCTCAGCAGCTCTTCCGCATCGGGGAGCAGCTCCCGATTCCACGACCAGCCCGTCCACTCATCGCGTGTCGATCCGGAATGCCAGTCCATGTCGAGTACCATCGTGTCCAGAGGAATGCCGTGCTGGTGATAATCGGCGACGATGCCGCGAAACTCCGCGGATGTGTGCGGCCAGTACCGCGAGTACCACGAGCCCATCGCCGCTCGGCGTGGCGCGGGGATAGCGCCACACAAGCGTGTGAATGCCCGGAGGGCTGCGCCATAGTCATGCCCATAGGCAAAGAGGTACCAGTCGGTGCTTGTCCCCGGAACGCCGCGCCACGCTCGCGCCGCAACCCAGCCATCGACCAGCAACTGACCGGCGGAATCATCGATCAGGTGCCAACCATCGCGTGACAGCAGGCCCTCACCCAGTGGAATCGGACCTCGAACGCCATCGAGCGTTTCAATCGTTCCGCCAAGATTCCGTTCGCTTCGATCTCCGGGGTGCCAGAACGATCGCATGCGACCGCTCGCGCTGGCAACCTGGAAATGCGCCGCGAAGTTTGCCGCTCCGAGCGGCTCGCCATCGGGCCGAAACTGCAACAGGACACGCGAGGTGCGTACATCGATCGGGGGCGCGCCGGCAGCGGCATCCGCGATCATGACTCGCCGAGGCAGCGGCCGCACCGGAACCAGCAGAGACGGTTCATCCACGAACACGCCCGCATCGTCCACGCCTGCCGGGGACCACTCGATGCGGATGCATTCATCGCAGATGACTGTGATTCGGACCGCTGGCATGACAGGACGGTACCCGCTTCCAGGCCTCGGGGAAATGCGGGACTTGGGAGGGTGTTGTTACCCATTGTGTTAAGGCCCACTGTGCTCAGGCCCACCGGGTCAGGGACTGCCCGCAACGCGTTCAGAATCGCAGCACCATTCTGAACACATCCACACACGGGCGGACTCCTATCCTTGCGATATACGATCGGCGCGGCACACTTGGCAGGCTTCCTTCCCCCCAAGCCCCCGCCCGCCACGCCTGCCGCATAGCCCACCCCCTCCCGTAAGGAGTGTCCGCACACATGACATGGTCCCGAATGACAACGGCGGCGATGTTTGCTGCGGCTGGAGCCGCCGCGTCCGCGTTCGCACAGGACAGCGTACCAGCGATTCCCGGCGGGAACGACGCTCTTTCGCCATACGAGGCCGCCTCGCAGCGCATCCGGTATGTCGTTGACGGCGCAGTCATCGCGACCTCCTGGGGAAACGGACTGGTCGTCGCACCAATCCTGAAGGCTTCACGCGAACTTGATCCGCTGTTCCGGACGTTCATCCTGGGATCGAGCGCTGCCAGTCCGTCCTACCTCGGGCCGCAGTCGTTTGCCTCGCGCTCGTTCGCGCTCTGGAACACTCCAGGCGCGGGCGTGCACCCGACAGCGAACTCTGCCGCGAGCAGCGTCTCGGTCGCAACCTTCGACGCACAGTTCGCAATAGCCACGTCGGAGTTTGGCCTTGCCGCGAGCAGCGTGATCGGCGCGACCATCGGCCTCGATATGAGCGAGCCCGAACGCCTGTACGTAGAGCGTGTGATGGCGCTTGCCAGCCGGCCCGCGGCGGGCGGGGCGGACACCGCAACGCTTTCACTTGGCGCGGCTGATGCCGCGGGAAACATCGCCGTTCGCGCGGACAACTTCAACACCATTCCGGCGACCGCGACACGCGTGCTTGGAGAGAATCTCCTGCTGATCAGCTCTTCGGCTCGGTCGGCGGGTGTCAACAGCCTTGCCGCATTCGGCGGGAGCAACTTTGCGTCGGACATCGCGGCCACCACCTACGTTGTGAGCAATGAGTCAGCGCCGACAAACGTCCCCTCGCTGATCGGCGCTCCCGAAACATCGCCCTTCGTCTTCGCGCTCGACTTTGCCAACCGCTTCCGCGCCGGGTCGGCCGTCGCGAATCTGACGAGCACCACGGCACACCTTGCCCCGGCGATCGCGGGCCACCGTGGCAATCCCACGTTCTCACCCTTTGCAGGCGGAGCGGGCAGCCTCGGCACGCTTGCCAGCCTGGCTCGGCCGAATGTTCCCGCCGCGAAGACCAATGCCATCAACGTCTTCGATGTGCTCGCGGGCACTCCGCCCACGGTGGATGCCGCATCGCGCCGCGGCTTTGCGGTTCCCTCTCCTGTGACCTCACCTGCCTACTCAACCAACTCCTCGGGTTCCGCGGACGCGAAGCAGTACCTCTCGCAGCTTCCGTTCCGCGGCGGAAATGGCCCCGTGGGCCTGGGCCTCGACGACGGGGGCGACCTCGTCGCCGCGATGGTGCTTACGGATCCGACCTTGGGCGATGCGATCGTCACCGTGACGGACTCCGTCCCCGGCGGCGCGTGGACCGTGGCCGCGTATGCCGGCATGCCCGTGCTGAACGGGCCGAGCGGCGGCACCATCGGCCTGCTGTCTTCTCCGCTCGTGGCCAGCGCTCCAGCGGTCGATCTGTTGGGCAATGTCTACTTCGTGGCCCGGTGGCAGCCGATGCCGCCCGAGACGCAGACGGGATTATTCAAGGCTGTGCCGGGCGGGCAGAACGGGCATCGGCTGGAACTGCTCCTTACCACTGGCCAGCAGATCGCCGGTCCCAACTCCGGACGCACCTACACGATCTCGCAGCTGGCGCTGCTTGATGGAGACTCCATTGCCTCGGGCACGCTGCACGCCCAGCAGATCATCCAGCAGCAGCTCCCCGGACGCGCCACCTCCGACCCGGAGAGCATCAACGCCTTTGGTGGTCTCGCCGTGAACACCGTGCTTACCTACGACAACGCGGGGATGGCTGAGGCTTATGACGCGGTACTCGTGATCCTGCCGGTCGAAGGAAGCACACCATGTGCAGCGGACTTCGACGGCAACGGGCTTGTGCAGGTGCCGGACATCTTCGCGTTCCTCAGCGCGTGGTTCGCGCAGGGACCGGGCGCGGACTTCGATGGCAACGGGCAGGTGCAGGTGCCCGACATCTTCGCGTTCCTCAGCGCATGGTTCGCGGGGTGTTGATCGCGCGGGCGGTGTGCCGCTGCGTTAGGGCCGCTCGGGCATGTCAAAGCCCTTCTGATTGATCACATCCCCCGTGCCGAGCGTACCATCAGGGCCATAGAACCCGATCGTGCGGACGCCATCGAGCCCACGCTGCAGCATGTCCGCACCGGCGACAAGCACATCAGGGAAGCCGACGCCGGAAGTGAAGAACGGCATGCGATCCAGCGATCGAAGACCGTGTGCCGCGGTTCCGCCCACGACGCCGACCAACGGGCCGTTCTCATCCGCGCCGCGGCGGCGCGTGACAAAGATTGTGCCCAGGAGTTCTTCTTCCATGCGGCGGTCACCGACGATGATGCGCCCGCGCGTCACCGAGACCGGAGCATCATCCGGGACAATCTTTCCATACGCGGAGTTGATCTGTGCATTGCCGTAGATGATCACGTTCCGCGAGCGGTTCTCGGAGGCGTCGGGATCGAACGCATCATCGGCAACGATGTCGCACGAGCCATTGCCGCGATACCACCACGTCTCGGCATCGAAGCGTGCCTTGGCCAGCGTGTGCACGTTCTCTTCCTCGGTACCGCGTGTGGCGTACACAAGCACGAAGTTGTTGTCGAACGCCCGCTTGAAGGGCCCGGCAACGGGGCGTGGTGCGGCCCGGGAGGACGCATCTTTCCAAACGTTACCTTCGCGGGCCAGGCGCACTAATCCCCCCTTCCCCGGCTTTGTCTCCGCTATCCGCGTTCCGTCGATCTCCAAGTCAAGCCCCGCCACCACGCCCATCGCCGCGGCATCAAACGAAATCACCAGCGCGTTCTGCGTGGTGACCGTCAGCAGCTTGCTGGAACGATCCAGCTTCGCCTCGATGCGAGTGGGCACGAGCCGCTGCTGCTGTGCCTCAACGCGCAGCCAATGCAGCCGATCTGAAACCCCCACGTCCGCCGTGACAAACGTCACCGCATCCACCTCCGATGCAAGCGGGATCATCCTTCGCCGGAACATCTCGAAGATTGCCGGCCAGTCAACGCACTCATTCCCCCACCAGTGGCCCGCGCCCGGCTGTTCGTGATAGCCCAGATCGGTGTGCCCCGCCTTGCTCAGCAAGTCCTTCATCATTCGGCCCTGCTCGACCGGCACATTGTCATCCTTGTCGCCGTGCAGGATGTACACGCCAACGCCCGCGTAGTTGTCGACCAGCGCCAGGGTGTCGCTCGTGCGGGCGCCACGCTGAACGATGCCGTTCAAGGACACCGGGCTGAAATCGTCCCACGGCGCCTTGCTGCCGCGCTCGGTATATGTCCAGAACGTCGGCCATCCCGCGCTTGGCGCGATCGCGGCGAACCGTCCGGGGAACAGGCCACCGATCTGCCAGGTCCCGTGACCGCCCATGGAATGGCCCGTCAGGTACACCCGGCGGGAATTGTGCGGAAACCGACGCGCGGCATCTTCCAGCACTTCCAGCGCGTCGATCCGGCCCCAATCCTCCCAGTCAAAGCCGTAGGGCCGACGATTCGTGGGTGCGACGATGTGAAAGTCCGGCTTGGGCGCATACGCATCCGCCTGGCTCGTCGCCTCCACGCTCGCGCCATGCAACGTGAGCACAAGGCCGGTCTTGTCAACATCGGACCCGGTCGCACGCCTCGCGGCATAGTACTGCAGCGAGCCATCGACCTTACTGAAGAACGTGTACTTGAAGGTCTCGCCCGATGCCGGATTGCGCACCCGGATCCGTACCTGCGCAGAGGCGGCCATCTTGGGCGCGGCAGACGCCGTGGCACCGGGCCGGATGACTTGCAGATTCAATTCTCGTTCTCCCGCTTCGCCCCACGCCTGTTGAGTCGTGAACACGACCTTCCGAATGCCCAGGGGCGGAATCGTCGGTACCGCGATCCCGCGCGCCTCATCGCCCTCCACAACGGCCCGGAGGCCCGACAACGGCTCGCGGCTCGCATTCAGCACCACGATGGCGCCGTGCCACACGCTCGTGGTCCCGGCTTCGACATCACCGATCGTGGCGTCGGCAGCGTTCAGCGCGACGCCCGAAGCGGGCGCCGCCGTCAGCGTCGCCCGGACCCGGCCGCGGCCGCCCCGGAACTGCAGCGCGTTGTCGCCATTGCGGACAAACACGGGCAGACGCACGTACCCCGTCTCGTACGGATCGCCGACACGCGGCAATCCGTTGACATACACCATCGAGTGACCTGCTGCCTCGAGGATCATCACCCGCGCGCTCGGAGAAGCAAGCTTCCAGAAGCAGTAGCCGCCGCGGAGCGCATCGTTCGCAACCCACCCATCGGGGTTGGCCGAAGCCTGGAACCACTGGGCTTCCGCATCGCGATCGGTCGTGACCGAGTCACCGACATCAGGAAAATACTGCTCGGTGCCGACATGGACCATCGCGCCTTCGTAATGATCCTTCCGAAGCCAGCTGCGGCCACCGCTCGCAACGTTCTGCAGTAGCAGCACGTCCTTCATGGCGATCGTGTCCGCCGCCTGCTGCTGCGCCGCGGAAGACTCCGCCCCTCCCTGCGTAGCTCCCCCCTGCCCCGCCGCGGCGGCAATACCAACAATACCGAGGCACAGTGACGCAACAATCGAACGGAGAATCATGAGTTGTCTTCCCTTCGGAACGGCGCACATTGCCGAATGAGTGACCTGCAATGTCTGATTCGAGTCTATCTGGTTGCGGCTTCGTCGATGATGCGTTCCATGACGTTGTCGCCCTCGCGCCACCATCGCTTGACAAACTTGCCGTTCACATAGATACACGGGATCTGTCCGACACCCAGCAGTCGCGAAGCCGCAAGGTCTTCATTGATCGCTGACTGCACCTCCGCGCGTCCCAGCGCCGCGGCGAGCGAGCCAGCGTCTATGCCGATCGCCCCCGCCGCGACAGGAATGCTCGCCGGGCCGAACCCCTTCTGATTGCTCAGCAGCCACGCGTGCATCTGCCAGTACGCCTCCGCCCCACCCACCACCGACGCCGCCTCTGCGGTCTTCGCGGCGAGGCACCCATGCTCAAAGAACGTCCGCGGCAGCGCAGGGTTGCACTCTTTGTCGCCCGGGTAATGGCGGAAGACGTAGCGGATCGGCTTGCCCCCAGCGGTCACGGGCTTGCCCGCCCACTCGCGGAGCTGCGCATCAACCTTGGCCGTGTTCGATTCCAGGAAGTCGCCGAAGACCACAACTTCCACCTTCGCGGAATCGTTCTTCAGCTCGCGCCGCGGCGTACCGGTCACATTTGCGCGAACCGGCTCATCGCGCCAGTCGGCAATAAACTTCTCCCGTGCCAGCAACGGGCGGTCATTCACGCTTGTCGCCGCGACGGCGCCGGAGTTCAGCACCGCCTCCACCGTTCGCTCGAGCGCGCGGGCTGCTTCCCACCCTTTGAGCTCCACACCGTTGATGAACACCATCGGCGTTCCGGAGATGCCCAGTGCCTGCGCCTCATCGACATCCTGCTGCACAGGACGCAACGTTCCCTCCCCCGTCATCACCGGCACAAACACTTTCGGATCAAAGCCCAGCTCTGTGAGCCCCTGGGCGAGCTCCTGGTCCGTGAATCCGCCGCCGCGGTCAAACAGCCAGCGGTGCATGAGCCAGAAGCCGTCGCTGCCTCGGAGCATCGCCGCCGTCTCGGCCGCGCGTGCAGCCCAGCAGGCGTTACGGTGCAGCGTCTGACCGTTGAGATACTTGTTGCAATCCGAGCACCACGGGTAGTGCTTGTGTGACACCGAGACTTTGTCGGGGTACTTGGCCCGAAGCGCCCGTGCCTCATTCTCGATCCGCTTGCACTGGTGACACTGATAGTCGGAGTAGATCACAATCCGCGCGACGGCGTGCTCCGGGCCTTCGCGGTATCGCCCGCTGAACCCCTGGGGCCCGAAGCCCCAGTTCTCGCCGGTGGTTGCGGGCTGGCTTCTTGCGGCGGCGGCCTGCTCGATGATCTCGCGTTCCGCATCCGCGCGTGCGCCTTCCGACGCCGCGGCCTCACGCCAGACTTTGGCGCTCTCAAAGTAGCCCAGCGAGGCGGACGCGGCGATAAACACCGCCGCCGCCGCGCACACCGGCGGTCCAAACACCTTCCTACGAGCCAGACGCGAAGACCGTTCACGCGAACGTGCCACCATGATCCCAACCTCCATGAATGCGAGCAGTACGAAGTTCGCGGCGTGGCTCGCAAGGCAGTACTTGCACGGATCCTTGCCTCCGCCGACATCGATAACGATCGCGATCAAATAAGTGATCGACACGGCGATCCCCACCCATACCGCCGCCCGCACCCAGCGGGTGAGTTTGCGACCGGAGAGCGCCCACAGGACCAGCATCGCCACAAAGAACGTGAATCCCAGGAACGAGGCGGGCCAAGCGGGCACGCTCAGAGCTTCCCCGATCGCCGCGGGGAGCGGCACCTTGCCCATCGGGTGGTTCTCGATTGATGCGCACCCGCTCTGCGGGCCACATCCCGGGAGGGACTTCCCGGAGAAATGCTGCCACACCAATGCTCCAGATGCCGCGGCCGCCGCGATCGTCGCAGCCACGCCCCCTGCCCACGACCACATCGGCAGGCAAAGGGGCGTCGTCGTGACTGTCGCTCCCCCCCTCCCCCCATCGCGCGACGCCTGCCGTGGAGCTTTGGACCCGGATTGCGGTGGGCGATGCGGCAAATCGGGTCTCCGGGAACGGCCGCGAACATCGCGGCAAAGATTGTACCGGCGAGGCCCGCCGCGGATGGTCCGCGCGGCAGCATTCCTACCCTATCAGACCCACGGGCGGGTAGCTCAGTTGGCTAGAGCATTCGCTTTACATGCGAAGGGTCCCGGGTTCGAGTCCCGGCCTGCCCATTTGATCAGCGGACGGAGTCCGGAAGGCCACCCATTTCCACCAACCTTCGGCCGCGTGAGCCCCGCTCCGTCTCCCACTCATGAACCTTCTCGACGCCCTGTATCTACCCGCAGCCGTCGCCACCGCGCCCTGGTGGGCACGCAAGGCACGCGGCGGGTGGAGTGAGCGTTTTGGCCGGGTTGATGATCTTCCCCCCCCGCCGGTCGGACGGAAGCGCATCCTGCTCCACGCGGTTTCCGTCGGCGAGGTCAACACGCTCCGCTCGCTCGTGCCGCTCCTCTCTCGCCACGCGGATGTGGTCGTCAGCGTCACCACCGATACCGGCCTGGCTCGCGCACAGGCGCTCTTCGCGGCATCCAAAGATGGTGCAACTGCCATCCACATCGTCCGCTACCCGCTCGATTTTTCTCTCGCCGTCAATCGGTTCCTCGATGCAGTCAAGCCCGATGCCGTCGGGCTGGTCGAACTCGAGCTCTGGCCGAACTTCGTCGGCGAGTGCAGCCGCCGCGGCATCCCGATGTGCATCATCAACGGCCGCCTCTCCGCCCGGTCCTTTCGCGGATACCACCGATTTCGCTCGTTCTTCGCGCGCACGTTCGGCGCGATCGAGTTCGCGGCGGTGCAGGACGCCGC
Source organism: Phycisphaerales bacterium (assembly GCA_038247555.1). Taxonomy (GTDB): domain Bacteria; phylum Planctomycetota; class Phycisphaerae; order Phycisphaerales; family UBA1924; genus JAHBXL01. The sequence goes on from JBBRUT010000012.1 coordinate 30,297, forward strand.
CTATGCAGAGCGCTTCGAGGCGATGGGTGTGCGCGCGGACCACGTCCGGATCACCGGGTCGATGAAATGGGACTCTGTGAACCTCGACGCCACCGTGCCCGGGGCCGATGAGCTCGCCACGAGCCTCCGGATCAACCGCGAAGCGCCCCTGATCGTTGCCGGTTCGACCGCGGAGCTTCCGCGGCCCTCCGCCCATTCGCTCTATCACGCGCATCGAGAAAGGTTTGTCGCTTGGCGCGATGCCGACTTCTCCAGTCTGGGCGAGGAGGCTCTCCTTCATGCCTCTTGCCCCGCTGGAGCCCAGCTTCTCTGCGCACCGCGAAAACCCGATCGATTTGACGATGCGTTCCTGGCGCTGGGCGGTCCGATGCACTGCGTCCGGCGAACCCTCGCGCATGAGCGCCCGGCACACCCTGCGCCGCCCAACCGCTTCCTTCTCGACACCATCGGCGAGCTGCGCGCGGCCTACTCCTTTGCGGATATCGCGGTCATCGGACGTTCCTTTGGTACCTTGTTCGGATCTGATCCCATCGAGCCCATTGCGCTTGGAATCCCTACCGTCATCGGACCGCGGTTCACCGACTTTGAGTCGATCGTCGAAGCCTTCCGCAAGGCCGGGGCCATCCAAGTCGTTACGGCAGGCGAACTTGAGCCGGCACTGACCGCGCTACTCGCCGATCCGCAGCGCCGCTCAGAGATGGCCGAGGCCGGGCGTGACTGCGTGCATGAACACCAGGGTGCAACCGCGCTTCATGAGCGAATGCTGCTCGACCTCGTTGGCGGCCGCCCCGCTGCTGCCACAACTGCCGGATAACCATGCCGCACACACGTGCACCGCCCGAGAATCGCAATCTGCGAATCGAACTGCATCCGCCCTGTGGGCGTAGTCGTATAAGTACGCAGACACACACGCGGCCCGGGAAAGCCTGAGCCGCGGCAGAGAACCTCTTCTCTCTAGCTCCGAATCCCCAGCTCTACGGACCGAGCCGAGGATTCGGAGCTTTGTTTTTGGAGTTCACACCGCGCTGGGATGCCAGATCGTCTTCATCTCCACACTCGCCTCGATCCACCACGGTGTCTCGCAGGTGCGGTCGTCAAACCAGTCAAGCGATGCAGTGCCGGGCCGCGATCTTGCCGTTTTCCGTGGCTGCGCACTGGCCCACTCGATGATCTTCACACGCTTGACGTTCTCCGCCGCACCCTCGCGGAGCGTGCGGGCGTGATCCGCCCCGACGTCCGCGGCGATCACCGCATCGATGTCCCGGTGCCCGGAAATAACCGGCACCAGTTCGCTGCGTGTTCCCGTGAGCAGGTTCAGCACACCGCCGGGAAGGTCGCTGGTCGCAAAGACTTCCGCGAGAACCGCCGCGGCGATCGGGTGAGACTCCCCCGCCACGGCGACCACGGCATTGCCCGCGCACAGTGCGGGGGCACACATGGAGATCAGCCCCAGCAGGCCAGGAGAGTCGGGCGCCACCACCGCCACCACACCCGTCGGCTCGGGCACGGTGAAGTTGTAGTACGGACCGGCCACGGCGTTGTTGCACCCGAGCACCTGCGCGTACTTATCCGCCCAGCCGGCAAACGCGATCAGCCGATCGATCGAGGCCTCGACTTCGCGCCGTGCCGCGGCGGGCGTGTCGCTGCCAATCACCAGCGCCTGAGCGAGCTCCTCCCGCTTTCCCTCCATCATTTCGGCCATGCGATACAGGATCTGCCCTCGCAGATACGCCGTCGCGCTGCGCCACCCCGTCAGCGCGTTCCGCGCGGCCGTCACCGAATCGCGCAAGTCCTTGCGCGAGGCATGGCAGATGTGGGCCACAACCCGGCCGCGACTGTCGGAAACGGCGAGCGTCCGCCCGCTCTCGGAGCGTGGAAACTTTCCGTCGATGAACAGCTTGTACGTCTTGGAGACTTGAAGGCGATCAGTCATGGGAATGGCTTTCGAGCACAGGCGTGGAGAACCGGCGACATTGTACGTTCGCCCTGCTCGTCCTCCCCTACCCCCTGCCTCCCCCTACCCCCGAGCCCCTCGCGTCTACCGTTTGCCACCATGATGACGCAGGACGAAATCGACCGTCTGGCGCTTGACGCTGCCTTTGAACAGGCCCTCAAGTCCCAGTCCGAGGGGGGCATCCCCATCGGCTCCGCGCTCGTCAATCCGAGCGGGGTCGTCGTCGCCCTCGGGCACAACCTCCGCGTGCAGACAGGCGACCCAACCGCCCACGCCGAGACCGTCTGCATCCGCAACGCCGGACGCCGCCGCGACTGGCACACCCTCACCCTGGCCAGCACCCTCAGCCCGTGCGCCATGTGCTCGGGCACGGCGGTGCTCCACCGCATTCCGCGCGTCATCATCGGCGAGAACCAGACCTTCCAGGGGCGCGAGGATTGGCTGGAGGATGAGGGCATCGCCGTGCGGGTGCTGGATGACAAGCGGTGCGTGGAGGTGATGGAGCGGTTCATCGCCCGCTGCCCGGAACTTTGGAACGAGGACATCGGCATCCCGCCCACCGCCTGACCCGCGATATCCTCTGGCGTTGTGCTCGCCATCCTGCCGATCCCACCTTTGTGAAACCCATCCACACCATGGCCAAATGGATGAACAGGCCCGAATCCCTCCTCGCCGCGGCGGCCCTTGGGCTGCTGGCGACGGTGGCCGTGCTTCTCAATCTGTCTCTGGCGTCGTGTCAGAGCTCCCCCGGCCGCGGCAGCGGGTGGCAGCCGCTGGGCGAACCCGGGGGCCCGGGCGGCTTGATGGACAAGTCCATCGCGCCCAGCCAAGCGCCGATTGTCGCGCTTCCGCCGGAGCACTATGGCGACCGCGGCCCGGACCTGCGCGTGCGGATCCGCACGGGCGTTGAGTCGGTCAAGCTCGGCGGATCGGCACCGGTGATGTTCTGGCCGGGTGTGCCCGGGGGTGAGAAGAACCCGCTCCGCAGCACCGGGACAGTGAATGTCACGCTGGAGAACGGGCAGTTTGTGCTGCGATCGCCCGAGGGCGTCGCCGCGGCAGACGTTTCAACAGGCGTGTGGGCCGCACCCGTAGATGCGAGCGGTCCCGGGGCGGGCGGAATCAGCGTGATCGCGATTGACGGGGTTGAACATCCTGGGCGGGTGCACTTTGTCGCGCGGAGCGATGTCTCGCCACGGGCGTTTGACGTGGTGGAACATGTGTCGCTGGAGGATTACCTGCCGGGTGTGGTCGGCAAGGAAATGGTGATCGGTTGGCCGCTGACCGCGTTTCAGGTTCAGGCTGTGTGTGCGCGGACGTATGCATTGCACGAGCGGTCGCTGAGCGCGCGGCGGAACGAGCACTTTGATCTTGAGAACTCAGAACGCGACCAGGTGTATGCGGGCGTGCAGCGGAACCCGACGGTGCTCGAGGCGGTGCGTTCTACGCGCGGGCAGGTTCTGGTGGAGCGTGACACGATCTTCCGGACGTACTACTCCAGCACATGCGGCGGGCGAACCGCGTCAGCACGGGATACCTGGCCGACCGGCAAGGGGTATGAGTACAACCTCGCGGCACCGATTCAGGCGCACCCGCGCGAATCGATGTGCGAGAAGTCGCCTCTGTATCGCTGGACGGTTGATCGCGACCGCGATGAACTGGCGCGGCGGATCCGGGGATTTGGCGAGCGGCAGCAGTTGATGGTCCGAAAGCTCAAGGCTCTGCACTCAATCGAGCCCATGACCTTTAACGACGATGGACGACCAAGCAAGTACAAGGTCATCGAGCCCGGCGGTACGTGGTACGCGCTCTCGGGCGAGGAGCTGCGGCTGGCGTGCAACAACTCGGTCGCGGCGGGGCCGGTGGCGGGTGTTGCCGGAGCGCCGATACCCGGTCTGCCGCTGGTGGAACGCAAAACGCGTGTCCACTCAAGCGACTTTAGTGTGCGCTCGACACGTGATGGGATGACTTTTTCCGGCCGCGGCTTCGGCCACGGCGTCGGGATGTGCCAGTACTGCGCCAAGGGCTTTGCGGATCGCGGCGATGACTGGCGGACGATCGCACTGCGGTTCTATCCCGGCGCGACGCTCAAGCAGTTGTACTGAGCTTCAGAGCCCGGCCAGCTCGCGCAGAAGCTTGTCGAGCGCGGGCGGGACGGGCATCACGCTGAGCCGCGAGTTCTTCACCAGCAGAAACTCGGCAAAGCGTTTGTCTGCTTTGATGGTTGCCAGTGTGACCGGGGATCTGGCCGCCTTCACCGGCTTGATGTCGACGACGACCAGTTTCGGCCGACCCTGCCCATCGAGCTCGGTGTGCCTTGAATCGGGCTGCGCAGAGCTGGCGAGCATCGCAAGACCGACTATTGCCCTGTCATCGCCGGTGTGGTAGATGAGAACATCGTCGCCCTTCTTCGCCTCGCGAAGGAAGTTGATCGCTTGGGCGTTGGTGATGCCGTCCCACCGCGCCTGCTTGTCGCGGAGCAGGTCAGCAAACGAGTACTCCGACGGCTCGGTCTTGAAGAGGTAGGTGGCCATGCGGCATTCTTCGCACGGGTTATCGGCTGTGCCGAACCCTGCCCGGACGCCACCGTGCGTGCGGCGCGGGCGGAGTAGCGCAACTCTGCCGCCCATGCATGAAGGGAGGGCTGTCCTGCGTCGATACACCGGATTGGTCCCGGGGGACAGGGATCGCGTCGGTCGGCGGTAGGGTGGCGGGTGGAGCGGGGGGTGGAGCGGGGGGTGGGGCGGTCCTGTGCAAGCTGTGCAGAACCGCTCTCAGGCGCGCGTATGTTGCGAGAAAGGTGCGAGCAGATGAGCCAGCCGACCCCGCCCAACAGCGAGATGTACACCCCGAACGCCGGGCAGAGTTCCGCGGGCAGTGATGCCGGGGTGTTTGCAGTCATCGCCGATCTGGAGACGCGTCTTTCTGCGCTCAAGCAGATGCACGAGCAGGGCTCTCGGCGGCAGTTCGATCTTGACGGGCGCGAAGCCGAGCTTGCCGCTCGCAACAACGAGCTCCGTCAATCCATCGCCGCGCTGGCCAGCCGCCAGTCCGAAGTTGATTCGCTCGCATCGAGCCTCGCCCAGCGGCAGCAGCAGCTCGAGCAGTCCGTTACGGCGCTGGATGCGCGACAGGCCGAACTCGACCAGCTCGCCAGCCAGGCCGCGAACGCTCGCGCCGAAGCGCAGCGCCGCGCCGAAGCCGCGGCCGCGGCGGAGCAGCAGGTGGCCGAGCACACACGTGTGCTCAACGAGCGGCGAGCCTCGATGGAGCAGCTCGCCGCAGAGGCCCAGGCGGCAACAGAGCAGACGCTGTCGCGGACCGAGGAGCTCGATAAGCGGGAACTGGAGCTTCAGGAGAAGCTTGCGGCCGCGCAGGAACTTCAGGAAGAAGCACAGCGCGAGCGCGATGTCACCCGCACAGAGCTGGCCTCGCTTGAGACAACATTTGCCGCGCGCGAGCAGTCCCTTGCCCAGACTGCCACGAAGATCGAACAGCAGCGTGCCGAGATGTCCGCGGCCCAGGAACGCCTCACCGACGCCCAGCAGCGGCTGGCCGAGGAGTCGGCCCGCTGCCGCCGCGAGATGGATGAACGCGAGCAGGATGCACGTGATCGGGAGGCGTCGCTCCGCGAGCTTGAGGAACACCTGAACGAGCGCCTGGCCGAGCTGAAGCTCGAAGCAGAGCAGGTGCATCGTGAGCGGGTGATGGTGACCGAGCAGGCACGCACGCTGGCCGAACAGGCCGGAGCCAGCGATGAGCACGCCAGCGCCATCCACTCGGGCCGGGCGGAGCAGGCACAGATCCAGCTCGGAGAGGCCAACGCGCGGGCCGCGGGGTTGAAAGCAGAACTCCAGCAGATTCGCGCGGACCTTGCCAACGCACTCGATGAGCTTGCCCAGGCCCAATCTGCGGCGGGGCAGTTGACCAGCACCGTCGATCCCGAAGACCTTCAGCGTCGCGACCGGACCATCCAGCAGCTTCAGGATGAGATCGAGCAGCTCCGCGCGGCCACGGTATCGCTCCAGTCGAGGCTCGATGAAAGCGAGTCCGCCGCAGCGAACATGCACGGCGCGGATGAGCAGGAGATCGCCCGTCGCGAGGCGGCGATCATGAAGCTTAAAGAGCGCCTCGACGAGGCGCAGTCCGAGGTTGAGTCGCTCCGCCAGCGTGCGGAGCAGGCCGAGCGGAAAGCTCGCGAGGCCCGAAACTCCGGCGGCGCAGCCGACCCGGAGATCGCCCATCGCATCACCGGCCGGCGGGAGCGCCTTCGGCGCTACAAGTCGCTGCTGCAGAGTCAGGCGAGAAAGATCATCCAGGCGCAGTCCGCGCTGCAGAAGCGGCATGGCGAGTGCGAGCAGGTGCTGTCCCAGCGTGGCAAGCTTCAGGCGGCCTTCGACGACGTACATAAGCGCGAGAAGCGGCTCGCCGCGGCCAGAGCGCGATCTGGTGCATTCGTGGCCGTCTGCTGTACGGCCATCACCCTCGCGGCTCTCGCGGCATTCTCCTGGACTCTCGCCGAGAAGATCTGGCCGGGGACCTACGCCGCGCAAACACAGATCGAAGCGGATGCCCGGGGCCGCAAGCCCTCCGAGAATGAACTCGCCGCCTGGCAGTCCTATCACGAGGACCTGGTGAAGAACCCGCAGCTGCTGGAGATCGCCGCCGAACGCATGAGCCGACGCGGCTTGACCAAGCTGGGAACGCCCGCCGAGTTGCGAGCAAAGCTCGAGACCGACCTGTTCGTGCAGTCGCCGCAGGCGGGCAAGCTGACGCTCGAACTCCGCGAGGTGGGGCAGGACCGGGTAAAGATGGTGCTCGAGACCTACATCACCGCGCTCAAGAGCGTGGCCGACGCCTCCCGGCAGGGGCGTGCCGAGGATCTGGCAACCTTCATCTCGATGCCAACAACCGTTCTCGCCTCACCGGTGAATGACGAAAGACTCCAGCACGCGGGAATGCTGCTGGCTGGAGGAAGCCTCGCAGCGCTTCTGGGCGGCATCCTGGTCTGGAGCCGGATGGCCGCGGCCAAGCGAAAGTTCGAGCAGAGCGAGGCGGTCGAGGATGCGCTCAGCCGCGTCGAGTGGTCCAAGCTCGAAGCCACGATGGCCAAGGCTCCCGCCGGTGCCACCGTCGATGGGCCCAAGGGGCGCAAGGGCAAGCGCGGCCGCGAGCAGTAAGAGATACGCAAAAACGAAGATACCCGGCAACAACTCTGCCGGGGCTCATTCATTGGGTCATCCGGCTCACTGAAGCCGGCGCGAGTCTGTCTGGTGATTCAGATGCCTGCGGTGCGAAGCAGGAGCCTCGAAGAGCCCCGCAGTCGGATACCGACTTCGCGAGTGCTCCCCATGACCACGTCATCAAACTGCCGGCGTTCGATCGCCGCACCGGAGGAACGGATGGTGAGATCGGCGATCACTTCGCGGCCATCCGCATCGATGACCACAACCTCGTACTCCGAGCCCGCAGTCAGGTCCTTGAGGAACAGTTCGCCCGAACCGGTTCCCTCGACCACGAGCAGCGCACGCCCGGCGAAAGGCTGGGCATCTTCCGACACGGCGGCAGGCTGGCTGAACTGCACGAACCGGGTCTGCGGATCGAACATGGACTGGCTGAACTTGATGCCAAAGTCCTTGAGGATGGTGTCGTGTGCGAAGTTGTCGCCAACACCGTGCTGCACATCCTGATAATCAATGCGCATCTGGATAACGGACAAGCCCAGGACCACCGATGCAGCCGCGGCGGCGATTGCGCCAACGCGCCATAAGCGATTGACGCCAAAGGCCGGACGCAGGTCGGGAACGATCGCGCCACCGCTGATTCGGTGGATCGTCATCGAACCGATCGCCTCGCGTACCTTCGCCATCACACGGGCCCGCAGACCCGGGGGCGGATCGATCGCAGGGAGCATGCCGTCCAGGTCGGACAGCCGCAACTGCTCGCGACGGATCTGTGCCTGGAGCGCAGGCGGGGCCGCCCGGAAGGCGAGCTCGAAGGATTCGCGTTCCTCCGGGTCCAGCAAACCCATCGCGTCCAGTGATGCCAGTTCCAACAACTCATAAGTACTCATGAGGCCAACTCCTCATTGGGGCCCCGCTCGCGGAGCCGTACCAGCGCCCGGGAGAGCGCAGATTTAATCGTGCCAATCGGTGTTCCCAACTCTTCACCAATCTGACGGAGGGTCTGCCCGCCAAGATAGGCTCGCGTCACTACCGTCTTCTGAAGGTCCGGCAGCTTGTTTACACGACGCATCAACTCTCCAAATCTTTCACTCTCTTCAAGCGAAAGCCCAGCTGTGGGTTGCGGATTCTCGGAGTTCTCCACCGAAGACTGACGGTCATCCAGGCTCATCGCCTTCACGCGCGCCCGTGTGCGTCGCAAGCGGTCAACAAGATGGCGTCGAGAAATGAGCATCACCCAGGTCACCAAGGCCGCCCGCTTAGGGTCATATCGATCCGCCGTCCGCCACAGTCGAACGAAGATCTCTTGAACAGCATCCTCAGCATCGGCTCTTGTCGGCATCGCTTGAAACGCGAGCCGATACACGAGCGATGCAAATCGGTCGTAGAGCTGTGAGACGGCTTCCGGATCGTTCTCCGAAACCCGGCGCATCAGATCCAGATCGACATCCTGCACTTTGCCTGCACCAGACATGGGTGGCTCAAAGAATCAAGAACACAAACCCACTCGCCAGCCCCATCGAGAACCGACAGGCCTTGAGGACCGTGGGAGAAAGTCCCGCGAGAATCGATACGCGGCACCTTCCCTACAGGATGCCCCAAAACCGCTCAATGTGCAAGTCTGCCGCGGGCAAACCCGCAGGCTTGTGTGACGTACTACTCATTGGCGGGAAACTGATCGCGTGGATAGCAGAACTTGTTCGCATTAAGTTCGGATCGTACCAAAGTTCGCTTGCTCTGTTGATCATGTTCTGGTAAACTTCGGTGCAAGCAAGGCGTTCCTTGGCGGAGGAAGGCGTGCGTAGACGTCATGGTGGACAATCCAGTGCTGCTTCGCTCGCGTTTCGCGGGCGTGCTTTCACCATGATCGACGTGCTCGCGTCGATCGCGGTGATCATGGTGCTGATTGCCCTTCTCCTCCCCAGTCTTTCCACAGTGCGTGAAACAGCACGCCGAGTCGTCTGCGGATCCAATGTCCGACAGATCGGCCTTGGTCTGGCAATGTACGCAGACGATTACACCCAGTTCCTCCCGCCCAGCCGTTTTGGAACACCTTCGCAGAACGCTATCCACCAGTCCACGCTTGTGCGTGCGCTCGCTCCCGCCTTGGCAACCGGACAGAGCGTCTTGGACGGCCTGGGCATTCTCTATCAATCCGATTATCTCATCGCGCCGGGCGTGTTCTACTGCCCTTCCCACCACGGCAATCATCCGTACGCCGACTACGCTGCGCGTTGGCCCGTGACTGGAACCGAGATCCGTTCCAACTACCAGTTCCGCGTCGATACCTATCTCGACGGCAGCAATCCGGACCGCGCACTGGTGGCCGATGCGCTTCGGACGCAGGCGGACTTCAACCACGATGTGGGTTGCAACTTCCTGCGTCGAGATCTCAGCACCACCTGGTACACCGACTCTGTCCGCTCCATCGCCGCCAGTCTCCCGGCATCTGAATCCGATGCTGAGGCCGCGGCTCTCGTCTCCGACGCTTGGATCGTCCTCGACGGGATCGACAGCAACGGCGATCGGCGGTGAGTCTCTCTGACATCCGGCGGAACCGCCGCCGCGGTATCTCTCTATAACATGGGGATCGCTCCAGACGCTTCGCTCCGCCTGCGAAGCGATGTCGCTACCTCATCAACGATGCCCCAGCAGCATGCACATCTCCCACCCTGTGCCCGCCGCCGCGAGAGCGCTGTTCGGGCTTCGCGGCTGCCGCAGGTGCTCATTCTTCTAGTGGTCGCCTCAACCGCCAGCTCGCGCGTCAGCGCCCAGCTTGCCCCCGTACGAGAGTTCTGCACGGTCAATCGGCCTGTGCCGATCACCATCTCCGTCCCCGCCGCAGTCGCCCCCCCGCTCATTGCCCCCCCGCTCGTCGCCCCCCAGCCCGCCACCACCGCTCCAGTCCCCGCTCCCTCGGGCTTGTCAGAACCGACCGATGCGCCCACAAAGCTCGCAGCGCCTGATGAGCCTGTGCAGACCGCCGAACCTGGCACTCCGCTCCAGCCCACAGCAGGCGGTGAGCCTCAACCCACACGCACACCGCCGCCACCGCCCGCACGTATCGAGATCGAAGTCATTCTCGCGGCCACGGGCGAGGTGATCGATCGCTCCACCGCCGCGGCGGGCGAGTCCGACCTCGCGCGTCTGTTCCCCCGGTTGTGGCAATCCGACGACAAGCGTGCACTGCTCGCGCAGCTGCGCATCGACGGCAAGCGGATCGGCGCACCGCTCATCATGACGCCGATGTTCTCGCCGCCGCCCTATGCGCCTCGCCTGGACCGCGCCGGGTTCCCGATGTTTCCGCCCCCCAATGCCGCGAGGGCGGCTCCGACGTTCTCGGGCTATCGCGTCTCGCCGATGCGGCTGCTGGTGCTTGACACCACCAAGGGCGAGCTTCGCTTCGCGCTCCGATCCGACCTCGCGCCCAACACCGTGTACCACTTCTCGCACCTGGTCAGCGGCGGGATGTACACCGACACCGAGTTTCACAAGATCGCCTCGCTCGCCGCGGCGTCATCGCCCGACTTTGTTCAAACCGGCGATCCCACCGGCACGGGCCTTGGCGGAGCGGGCTTCCTGATCGACCTCGAGGATTCCACGCTCCGTCACGAGTTCGGCGTGATCTCGATGGCGCGCGCAAGCGACCCGAACTCGGCAAGCTCACAGTTCTTCATTAGCCTCGGCGGTTCCGCCGCGGCGACACTCGATGGGAAGTACGCGGCGTTCGGGCAGCTTGTGAGCGGTGCGGATGTGCTCCGTGCGATCGCGGCGAGCCCGGTGGGGCCGGATAATCGGCCGCTGGTACCGCCGCGGATCGTGAGCGCGAAGCTGGTGGATGCGCCGCCACTGGGCGATGGCCCGCCGCCGGCGCGAGACCCGCTGGGACAAAGGCCGAAAAGATAGTCTTTGGATTTGAGCTTTTGGAATGCCGAATGCGGAGTGATGAGGCCTTACCACGGAGATTCGGATGGAACTGGTGTGTGAGCTTGGGCCGCGAAAGCAAGATATCTGCTCGGTGATCTCCGTGTGATCCATGGTGACAGCTTGACAAAGGGACGAAGCGATGCAGGCGCGGACTGTTGATGCGGTGATGCTGGAGCAGCGGGCGGCGTCGTTCAAGACCCGGTCGATCAAAGCCGGCACCAAGGTCGCCGGTTTGCATCTGGCGATGTCGATGGTCGATCTCACCACCCTCGAAGGCAAAGACTCGCCGGAGAAGGTCCGCGCCCTCTGCCGCAAGGCCATCACGCCCGGAGTGGATCACACAGGCAAGTCGCTTGCGCCGGTCGCCGCGGTGTGCGTATATCCGAACTTGGTGGCGGTGGCGAGGGAATCGCTCGCTGGCTCGGCGGTGAAGGTCGCGAGCGTGGCGACGGGGTTTCCGAGCGGGCAGTATCCGCTGGCGGTGCGCATAGAAGACACGCGGCGGGCGATCCGCGATGGCGCGGATGAGATCGACATGGTCATCTCTCGCGGCGCGTTCCTGTCGGGCAAGTACGACCTCGTCGCCGAAGAGATTCGCCAGTTCAAGGCTGTGTGCAACGCTTCGGGGAGCATCGGTGGGGACGCCGCGGAGCACGTGCATCTGAAAGTCATTCTCGAAACGGGTGAACTGGAAACATACGACAACGTGCGGCGGGCGAGCGACCTGGCGATCGAGGCACTATTGGTGGATGGCGTGGACGGTCCGGCGGGGACGGGGTTCATCAAGACCAGCACCGGCAAAGTCACGCCCGCGGCCACCATGCCCGTGACTTTGTGCATGCTGGAGGCGATCCGCGACTGTTTCCTGAGCACCGGGCACATGATCGGCATGAAGCCCGCCGGCGGCATCCGCACGGCGAAGGATGCGCTGCACTACCTGGTGATGGTGAAGGAGACGCTTGGCGACCGCTGGCTCAGCCCCGACGGGTTCCGCTTCGGCGCCAGCTCGCTTGTGGATGACCTTGTGCGTCAGGTGCGCAAGCAGGGGAGCGGGAAGTACTCGGCGCGGTATGACTATGAGGAGGTGTGACGAAGTGGGAAGGGGGAATGCGGAAGCGGGAAGTGAAGCATTGACATGAGGGCACAACACGCAACGTCCCAACCAGTGCGTTGGTCGATCATCGTTTCTCTGCATCTGGTCACCGGTGCGGCGATCACGATTTGTGTCGCGTGGTACGTTGCGCTGCGCGGTTCTGATCTCTCTCCGTGGTCGTTTGATACCGTCGCGGTCGAAGGGCGTCAGATCTCCGGAGCGCCGACGGAATGGGGTATTCCGAGATTCGCGGCTGAGGGAAGTGACTTTGTCTACTCCGAACTTCGAGTCGGCTTTTCGTCGCTGGCCGACCGTCGACTCCCGACCTCGCGGAGGCGCTCGTACGGCTGGCCGGCTCGTGCCTTTGTTTCGGAGGATCACTTCATTGATCCACAGCCTGTGGGGTACTCTGCGGCCGGCCTTTCTTGGGACTCGGGGATTCCGATCCCAGGTATCGCGTGGGAATGGAAGCTGGCATCGCGGAAGAGCTCAACCCATCTCCCGATCAAGCCGCTGTGGACCGGGCTTGCCGTTGACAGTGTCGTGTTCGCCATCATCCTGAGCGGATTCTCGATTATGTGCGGTCGCCTTCGCGGACGCTCCCGCCTCCGCCGCGGCATGTGCCCCCGCTGCGCATACCCGATCGGCACTTCGCCCAACTGCACCGAGTGCGGGCGGCCGTTGCCGCGGCAGGTGATTCAGATGCGAATGCCCGAAGGTACTGCCCCGCGCACCGGTACCTTCCCCGAAGATCCGCAATCAGATCGTGGAGTTGCATGAAGCACTCTCCGATCAAGATCGCCCTGACAACGCAGGGCTATCTCACCGCGGGAGCGGCTGTGACGATCGGAGTAGCGTGGGGAATCGCGATCTGGGTGCCGATGCCACGTGTTGCCAGTGACAGAGCCAGCGAGGTGACGCCGCGGTCGCTGCACATGGTGCCCGCGGATTGGCCTTCGCCGATCATTGTCAGCCGTGGCGAGAACATCGGTATCGCCGAGACCCAAGCAAGCTTTGACGTAGAGGGGTGGGTGGGCCGATGCACGCTACTTCATCCGTCACCAGCAGCACGGCTGGCCCTTCCGTTCGATGGAGTCGTGGGTACTTATCCAACGGCCCGCGGGCAAAGCGCCCGGGCAGACTCGTTGGCAGGATGGGCTCTCGATCCCGTTCTGGTTTCCCAGGTTTGTGCAAATCAGCACGCCGTACTCCGGAAGCGTCGGTCTTCGCCCTGACATGCCCGGCTTTGCGGCAAGCGCAGCGTTCTACGGAATGGTGCTCTGGCTCGCGGCCCAATGTGCCCGCCGCCTCCGCCGTGGCCTTTGCGTGGCATGCGGGTACGATCTTGCAGGC
>JBBRUT010000013.1:0-42242 GCA_038247555.1 Phycisphaerales bacterium
GATCCCGCGCCCGTCGTGCTCGAGTTCGGTGTCTCGGGCGCGCTCTACAACTCCAACGTGCTCATGTACGACAAGAAAGATAAGGCCCTGTGGAGCCAACTTGGCATGCACGCCCTGAGCGGGCCCCTCGCCGGGACCGCGCTAGAAATGCTCCCCGTCGAGGTCGTCTCGTTCGCGGCCTTCAAGAATGCTCACCCCGCAGCGAAAATCGTGAGCAAGGACACGGGGCACAACCGCGACTACTCGAAGTCGCCCTACGAGTCGTACTTCAAGAACGAAAACCTCATGGTGCCCGTCGCGGGCGTGGGCGAAGCGCTGCCGCGCAAGACGCTGGGCGTGGGCATCGCGGTGGGCGACGGAGACGATGCAAATTCGTGGTTCGTGCCGGTGGAGGCGATCGGCGAAGGGCGCACGATTGACACGCCCGCCGGGGCGGTGGTGCTCACCAAGAGCGAGGCGGGCGTCGCCGTCACCAGCGCCCCCAAGGGCGTGCGCACCGCTCAGACGTTCTACTACTCGTGGTCGGCGTTTTACCCCAAGACGGAGGTCGTCATGCCCGCAGTACAACCCAAGGCCGAAGCGCATCCCGCCATCCCCGGCCTCGCCATCGGCGACAAGGCTCCCGATGCGACCGTCACCGGCGTGGACGGCAAGCCCGCTCGCCTCGCCGACCTCTACAAGGACGGCCCGATCGTCCTCACGTTCTACCGAGGCGGATGGTGCCCATTGTGCACCCGCGCCCTCTCGGCCTGGCACAACAAGATGGATGCGCTCAAAGCCGCCGGCGGCACGTTCGTCGCGCTCACGCCGGAGAAGCCCGACCTCGCCGCGGCCACACGCGAGAAGGCCACCGGGGGCAAGGCAGACGACTACGCCGTCTACAGCGATGGCGCCTTCGAGGCCGCCAAGGCGTTCAAGGTTCACTTCGTCGTCGATGAGGGCACCAAGGCCCAGTATGAGAAGTTCGGCCTGAAGGTCGCCGAATCCAACGTGAGCGGCACGTGGGAACTCCCCGCGCCCGCGACGTTTGTCATCGACAAGACCGGCGTGATCCGTTGGGCCTTCGCCGACTGGGATTACAAGAAGCGCGCCGACCCCGACGCGGTGATCGCCGCCGTCAAGGCCATCACGGGCCGTCAGTAAGCGCCGCGTGCTCCGGTGATGACGATTGCTCTCGCGTCGGACGGTTTGCACGGAATACACCGCACGCCTTGCCTGTTCCCCTTAGCAGACGGCGGCCACACGGCCGCCTCCCATCCCGCCTTGCCCGATGCCGCGCCGCAGTGTGCGATGCGGCGGGCGGGCAGAACCACGGTGAACGCGCCCCCTCCACCCCCGCGTCTCGCCGCCCGGAGCATCCGAATGAAGACCCGAATCGCTCGTTTCGTCGCCCCCGCACTCGCCGCCCTCACGCTCACCGCCGCCAGCATCGCCTTCGCGCAGTCGGGCACCGCACCCAGCGGCACCCCCACGCCCGCGCCCGCCAAACAGCCCGGCTCGGGCAGCAAGCCCAGCGGGGTCCAGGCCGCCGCGACGGCCCCCAAGGTCATCGCGCTGCAGTTCTACGCCGACTGGTGCGCCGGCTGCAAAGCTCTCCAGCCCAAGCTCGACGAAGCCATGAAGGACGCGGCGGGTCAGCCCTGCCTGACGGTCAAGCTCGACCAGACCGACAAGGACTCCCACCAGGCCGAGTACATGCTCGCCGCGCTGGGCCTGGGCGACCTTTGGAAGGAGCACGCGGGCAAGACCGGGTACGTCCTGCTCGTGGACACCAAGACCAAGAAGGTCGTGGCCACGATCGATTCCAAGCAGGAGGTCAAGCAGATCAAGTCCACGCTCATGGCCGCGCTCAAGGGATGAGTGGACACGCGGCGGACCCTCTTTGCCTCGTGCGTGTGCACCTCCGGTTGATCCACGATTGCTCAATGCGGACGTGTTCTCCCACTCCGGCGGCGCGCGGCCCTCGCACATGCGGGGTTCGCGCGCTGCGCGGTGGTGTTACGATGTGGTCCCGCGCCGCCGCGGCGACGACGTTGAATGCGGTTCTCGGAGGGAACCATGACCTACCACCCAATTGCCAACTACGGCTTTATCGGCGACATGCACACGGCCGCGCTGGTGGGGCTCGACGGCTCTATCGATTGGCTGTGCCTGCCCCGGTTCGATTCCCCCAGCGTCTTCGCCAGAATTCTTGACGACGAGAAGGGAGGTTCGTTCTCGATCGCGCCCGTTGACGGACGGGCGACCGCCCACCAGTACTACTGGCCCGACACCAACGTCCTGGTCACGCGGTTTCTGTCCGAGGCCGGCGCCGTCGAACTGGCCGACTTCATGCCCGTGGGATTGCCGCCGGGTTCCGGGCGCCAGGTGATCCGCAAGGTGTCCGGCGTTCGCGGCAGCGTTTGTCTCCGACTCACCTGCCGACCTGCGTTCGATTACGCCCGAGCGGACCACGCGGTTCACCTCAGCGAGCACGGCGCGGACTTCAAGTCGGGGACCACCTTGTTGCGGCTCGTCAGCCCGGTGCCGCTGACCACCGATGGGAAGAGCGCCACATGCGACCTGCTTGTGAACGAGGGTGAGACGTTCGTCTTCGTCCTCCTCGGTCCAGGCGAGCAGGAGCAGGTGGCCGAGTGTTTGGGCTACATCTCCGCGACCGAGGGCGAACGCCTTTTCCGGCAGACCGTGGACTACTGGCGTGCCTGGGTTGGCCAGTGTCGCTACACCGGACGATGGCGGGAGATCATCATCCGGTCGGCGTTGGCACTCAAGCTCATGACCTACGAGCCCACCGGCGCGATCATCGCCGCCCCGACATGCTCGCTCCCCGAGGGAATCGGCGGTACCCGCAACTGGGACTATCGCTACACCTGGGTCCGCGACGCGGCGTTCACCGTCTACGCCTTTCTCCGGCTGGGATTCCGCTCCGAGGCCAAGGCCTACATGGGCTTTCTTGCCCGCGCGTGCGCCGAGCAGCACGGTGACCGGCCGCTCCGGGTGATGTACGGCATCGATGGTCGATCGACCCTGACCGAGGAGACCCTCGACCACCTCGATGGGTACCGAGGCTCGAAGCCCGTTCGGATCGGGAATGGCGCGTTCGACCAACTGCAACTGGACATCTACGGCGAACTGCTCGACGCGGCGTACGTCTTCAACAAGTGGGGAGAGCCGGTGTCCGCCGTGATGTGGCAGACACTCCGGCGACTCGCGGATTGGGTGTGCGACAACTGGCGACTCGCCGACGAAGGGATCTGGGAAATCCGTGCCGAGCAGCGGCACTTCGTTTATTCCAAGCTCATGTGCTGGGTGGCGATCGACCGTGCCCTGCGACTGGCTGACAAACGCTCGTTTCCCGCGGACCGCGCCCGCTGGATGAGCACCCGCGACGAGATCTATGCCGAAATCTTCGCCAAGGGGTGGAACCCCAAGGTCGGTGCCTTCACCCAGTCCTACGGGAGTGACGAACTGGACGCAGCCAACCTGATGATGCCGCTCGTGTTCTTCGTGGCCCCGAGTGACCCCATGATGCTCTCGACGCTTGAAGCCATGCTGAAGCCCCCGTCGGCGGGCGGGCTTGTGTCGAACAGCCTGGTGTTCCGCTACAACGTGGCGCACGGGGCCGACGGTTTGGCGGGCGACGAGGGCACCTTCAACATCTGCACGTTCTGGCTGGTCGAGGCCCTCACGCGCGCCGGCAAGTTCGACCGCCGCTACCTCGACGAGGCAAGACTCATTTTCGAGCGGATGCTCGGGTACGCCAACCACCTCGGGCTCTACGCCGAGGAGACCGGCCCATCCGGTGAGGCGCTCGGGAATTTCCCCCAAGCGTTCACACACTTGGCCCTGATCAGCGCCGCGTTCAACCTCGACCGGGCGCTGGGCGGGTCCGCGTGAGCTACGCCGTGGCTGCTTGACGGGTCACCGCGGATTGTCCGCCGCTCTGCTTGCGAGTCGTTCACAGCCCCATCATCCTGGCCATCATCCGCAGTTTGTGCGCGACCGACATTGGCGGCGGGTCAGCGGCGTTGTGGTGCAGGACCAGCACGGTCAGGTCGTCGGTCCTGGTGGCGCCGGTGAGGCCGAACTCGTTGTCCACCGCGGCGATGAGGCCACGACCGAACCCCGCCGGGTCGGTCCCGCCAACCTCGGCGGCCAGACGCAGAAGACCTGCCTCGCCGATCGAGCGCGACGGCGGCCCGCCCGTCTCGATGAGCGCATCGGTGTAGAGCACAACCAGGTCGCCCCGACCGAGCGTCACGGCGAACTGGTGGTACTCGGTTGGGTGGATGATCCCCAAGGGGACATCCTGCGAGGCGTTGGAGCCGTCTGTCAGTTCGTGCGACAGCAGCGACCAGCGCTGTGTCGCGGCCTGATACCACAGCGGCCTCGGGTGACCGGCGAGGCACGTGATGAGCTGGTCGGTGGGCGCGAAGTACGTCGCCAGCGCGGCGGTCGCGAAGATGCTGTCGCGGCTCAGCCGCCCGAAAGCCCGGTTGAGCGCCCGGGCGAACCGAGTCTGATCGACCGTGCCCACGTGCCGCCGCATGAGCGTGCGCAACTGCAAAGCCAGGCCGGAGACGGCGTCACCGTGCCCGGCCACATCGGCCAGCACGAACCGGGCAATCCTTCCCGCGCCGCACATGGAGACGTAGTGGATGTCCCCTCCGCCCACGTCGCCGTGGTACGGCTGGCTGGAGATCCAGGCGTCGATGCCATGCACGGAGATGCCACTCTCAACGGCGAAGTTGCCGCCCCAGACTTCCATCCACTGCATGACATGCGGAAGCGACGTTGTCGGGCTGCCAGTGTCGGCTGACTTTGGCTGGGAACTCAAAGGCCCGTCCCTGCCGACCGCATGTGGGGGTCCAGAAGAGTTCTGAGCATCTGTCGTCCTTCGTGTACCCAACACCGCAGCTGCTCTGGTGCCGCACCCGTACCTTCGGCGATGCGTGCCACGCTCCACCCGCAGCCGTCGTGTAGACGCATAGTGGACCGCTGCGGTTCGGGAAGTTCTCGCATCGACGCCCGCACAAACTCGATGAGCGCCGAACCATTCTCGGCGACTGTTGGCTGCCACGGCTCTGCGGGCACCCGGTGCCGACCGTTCGAATCAAACTCGGGAAGCAGCGATCGGTCGGAAAGTGTCTTCACGGGGGTCCTCTATATCTTCGGGGCTGTGCGGCAATGTGATTGCCCACCCGTGATGGGAACAGCCCAGTCGAGCAGACTATTCCCGTGCGCACACCAACGCGTGACTCACGGATCACCAAGCTCAAGCCCGCCCAAGCCGAGTCCACAGACCGGGTCTTCACGACGCTGCCGACAACTCGGACCCTCGGTGCGGACCTGAAGGCGGCGAAGACCGCCGAGTATGACAACGAGAGGCGTCGTGTCGATCGTCACGCTCTACGGCCAACTGCGGACACGCGATCAGCGAGTACCGGATCGAGCCGGGCGCAGAGGGCGACATGCTCGTCGAGGTCCGCTCGACCGGCGCCCAACCCTTCCGGTGCCCCGAGCACATCTTCACAGCGACCGTCAAAGTCCTGGCCGAGGCCGAGAGACCGATCAGCTTCGATGAGCTGCGCAGGCTTGTATCACGCTCGCTGAAGAGCACCTCGGGGTTGTCACCGCCGATCTACCTCTTCCGCGTCGTGCTCCGCTTCCTGAAGATCAAGCACCTGCTCCAACACTCCGGCCGGAGATTCCGGCCGTCGGCCAAGGGCAACTTCACGGACGCCGCCCAGCGGGCTTGGCGGCAGACGCACCGTGAGCCGCTTCAGGTCAAGCCAGAGCGCCTTCCCGCGCAAACTGCGTCCAGGATCTGAACAACTCTTGGAGCCCGCGCAAGCGATGCGGCAACCCGGGCCGATGCCTGCGCGTCATGCGCACCGCTGCGCGCAAGTTGACTCGCCTCGCCGGGGACAGAATGGGGACAGTCGCAAAGCGCCGCCGCGGCCCGATGCTCATAAGCCCCTACGAAAACAGCCCCTGCATTCGCAAGGGCTGCTTCAAGCGGAGAGGGGGGGATTCGAACCCCCGATGACGACTAGCGCCATACCGGTTTTCGAGACCGGCGCGTTCAACCGCTCTGCCACCTCTCCAGTGGGAACCGCAATCGTTGGTGCACCCTTCCCGAAGGTCAAACCCGCCAGCCTTGCCCCTCCCACTCGCACCGGTCCCGAGCCTTGCTCGCACGAAAAACCCCCAGCCGCGGGGCCGGGGGTCGGGTCGAGCATTCAAGCAAACGTACGGAGCCAGGCCCTTAGCTCTTCTTCTCGTCCTTCACCTCAAACTCCGCATCAATCACATCGCCGCCCGCGCCATCCCCGCCCGAAGGCTTCCCCTCAGCAGTCGACGCCGGCCCACCACCGCCCGCCGCGCCGGCCTTCGCCGCTTCGGCCTCATACACGGCCTTGCCCAGTTCCATCGACACACTCTCAAGCTCCTTGAGCCCGCGATCGATCGGATCCTTCTCCTCGCCCTTCATCGCGGTCTCAAGGGTCGACAGTGCCGACTCGATCTTCCCGCGAATCTCCGGGCTCACCTTTCCGCCGTGCTCTTCGAGAGCCTTCCGCGTCTGCAGCACCACCGCGTCCGCGCGGTTCTTCAAGTCAACAACCTCGCGCCGCTTCTTGTCTTCCGCGGCGTGCAGTTCCGCATCCTTCTTCATCCGCTCGATCTCGGCCTTGTCGATGCCGCCCGAGTTGCTGATCTTGATGTCCGCCTTCTTGCCCGTGCCCTTGTCGGCCGCGGTCACCGTCAGAATGCCGTTGGCATCCAGCGAGAACTCAACCTCGATCTGCGGCATGCCGCGCGGTGCAGGCGCAATCCCCGCAAGCTCAAACTGCCCCAGCGTCCGGTTGTCCTTGGCAAACTCGCGCTCGCCCTGCAGCACATGAATCTGCACGCTCGGCTGGTTGTCGCTCGCCGTCGAGAACACTTCTTTCTTGCTCGTCGGGATCGTCGTGTTCTTCTGAATCAGCGGAGTCATCACCCCGCCCATCGTCTCAACACCAAGGCTCAGCGGCGTCACATCCAGCAGCAGGATGTTCTTTACATCCCCCTGCAGCACGCCGCCCTGAATCGCCGCGCCGATCGCCACGACCTCGTCGGGGTTCACACTCTTGTTCGGCTCCTTGCCGAAGATCTCTTTGGCGATCTGCTGCGCCCGCGGCATGCGCGTCGAGCCGCCCACCAGCACCACCTCGTTGATCTTGCTCGCGTCGATCTTCGCATCCTTGATCGCCTGGATGCACGGGGCCTTCAGCCGCTCGAACAGGTCGTTCGTCAGCGACTCGAACTTCGCCCGTGTGATCGACACCTGCAGGTGCTTCGGGCCGCTCTGATCCGCCGTAATGAACGGCAGATTCACCGCCGTCTCCTGCATCGTCGACAGCTCGATCTTCGCCTTCTCCGCGGCCTCCTTCAGCCGCTGAAGCGCCATCGCATCCTTGCGGATATCGATCCCTTCCTTCTTTCGGAAATCCTCTGCGATGAACTCGATCATCCGCTGATCCCAGTCGTCACCGCCAAGGTGTGTGTCGCCGTTGGTGCTCAGCACCTCAAACACACCGTCCCCAATATCCAGGATCGACACGTCAAACGTGCCGCCGCCCAGATCGAACACCGCGATCTTCTCGTTGGTCTTCTTGTCAAGTCCATACGCCAGCGCGGCCGCCGTCGGCTCGTTGATGATCCGCTCAACCTTCAGCCCCGCGATCTCGCCCGCATCCTTCGTCGCCTGACGCTGCGCATCGTTGAAGTACGCCGGCACGGTGATCACCGCGCGGTCCACCTTCTCGCCCAGATAATCCTCCGCCGTCTTCTTCAAATCCTGAAGAATGAACGCGGAGATCTGCTGCGGCGTGAACTCCCCCTGGTTGTTGTGAACCTTCACAAACTCTTCCGCACCGCCCTTGATGGTGTACGGAACGAGCTTCTCTTCCGACTCAACTTCCTTGTGCCGCCGACCCATGAACCGCTTGATCGAGAAGATCGTGTTCTTCGGGTTCGTCACCTGCTGGTGCTTGGCCGGCTGGCCGACCAGCCGCTCCCCCTTATCCGTAAACCCAACCACCGACGGCGTTGTCCGCGCGCCGGATGCATTAATCAATACCTTCGGGCTCCCGCCCTCCATCACCGCCACAACCGAGTTGGTTGTGCCGAGGTCAATGCCGATGATCTTGGACATGGTGCTGCTCCTTACCCGACCCACCGCAAACCGGCGGGTGGCCTGTGGTTCTTGTGCTTCCGCATCCGGACCCACCGATCCCAAACACCCGTGTTCGGGACCGCCAAGCCGATGCTCCCTTATCCAAGGCAAGGTCGATGCCAAACCCTCTCCCGCCGCGACCCCCCATTCCCCCCGCAAACCCCTGTCGATCGGGCAGTACAGCGCTTCTCCCGCGCCCTCACCCCCATCGCGTCTGCCACTTCGGCAGTGACACCCACAAACGCCCACGCTCCCCTTCCATCTACGTCTAAACTCGCATCGATGACGATCCCCCCACCGCCTCCACCCCTCTCCGGGTCCAAACGCCAACCAACAACTCCGCGCCCCCCCGAAGCCACCGCCGTCACCGCGGCCGCCTTCGCCGCCATCGGCCCCATCCCCCCCACTCCCGAGTTCCTCAACCTCGCCACCGAACTCGGTATCGAGTTCGAACCCGGCGATCTCGACAAGCTCGGCCGCTTCGTCGCCATCCTGCTTGAGACCAACAAAACCACCAACCTCACCGCCATCACCGACCCCGCCCAAGCCTGGGTCAAGCACATCTTCGATGCCCTCACCCTCATCCCCATTCTCGCAAGCATCGAACCCGCCGACGGCGCAAAGACCCTCCGCATCATCGATGTCGGCTCCGGTGGCGGCGTCCCCGCTTTCCCCCTCGCCATCATCTTGCCCGATGTCCGCTTCACCCTCCTCGAAGCCACCGGCAAGAAGGTCGACTTCCTCAAAGCCGCCGCCGCCGCCCTCGGCCTGAAGAACATCGAAGTCCTCCAGGGCCGCGCCGAAACCGTCGCACACTATCGCGGCAGCAAAAACGATGGCCGCATCAACTCCCGCCGCGAGGTCTACGACGTCGCCATGGCCCGCGCACTCGGCCACCTCGCCGTCGTCGCCGAACTCCTGGCCGCCTTCGTCCGGCAGGACGGCTTCGTCCTCGCGGTGAAGGGCGGCAAAGCCGAGCAGGAACTCGCCGAATCCGCCAAGGCCATGGGCGTCATCGGCCTCAAGCACACCGAAACCGTGCACACCCCCACCGGCCGCATCGTCATCCTCGAGAAGACCATCGCCACCCCGCGCGACTACCCACGCAAAGACGGCGAACCTTCACGCAAGCCCATCGGCATCGACAAACCAGCCTGAGGGACTTGCTCCAGTTCAAATTTGCGCCTTGAGGTTTCAGGCTTAAGGTTTCGGGTACTCTCCGCACAGCATGCTCCTCTACGCAACCCTTCTCCTCTGCTCCGCCCTCATCGGAGCTCAGGTCTATCGCTACGACCTCTACGACCGCGAACCCCCTCACGCCATCTTCCTTTCACTCATCCTCGGTGCAATCGGCCTCTGGCTCGCCGGCCTCACACAGATCGAGTTCATCCGCTTCCTCGGCCCCACCGCCGCGGCCAACTTCAATCTCTGGATGGCCTTCGCCGCAGGCACCACCGAAGAGCTCGCCAAGCTCGCCGTCGTCGCCTTCATCGCTCTCGCCAGCCCGCGCTGGTTCAACGATCCCCTCGATGGCGCAATCTACGGCGCATTTGCCGGTCTTGGCGCCGCCGTCTACGAGTCCTTTGTCCACCTCGGCTGGCCCTCGCCCATCGACTTCCCCCGCACCCTCCCCGCCGCCGAACCCGTCCGACTCATGGGCCACCTCATCATGGGCGGAATCGGCGGCTTCGGCGTCGGCTTCCTCGCCACCACCCACACCTCGCGCCGACTCCGCGGCCTGCTCATCCTCCTCGCCTGCCTCGCTGGCGCAATCCTCCTCCACATCTTCTGGGATGTCATCGCATTCGAAGCCGCGGACCGCGGCCACATGCTCCCCTGGCACACCGCCGTCTCCATCCTCCTCATGCTCATCGGAATGATCACCTTCCGCATGCTCATCCGCATCGGCGCGCCATATTCCAAAGCATGGATCAACGACCGCGCTCCTCCCCCCGCGCCACCATCGACTCCCCGACGCCGAGGCTGAGCCGGCATTGCGACAAAGCTCACGGGTTGAGCCCTGCACGGTTTCGACCCCGCGTTTCCGAGTCTCCGTACCACGCGCATCCTGCCCGTGCGCGCTGTTTCCGCCCGACAACGCCCCCCGAACTACACTCCGCCCGTGTCCGCCCCGACCAGCACACTCGACCGAATCCTCGCCGATGATGGTCCCATCGCCCGCGCGCTCGTCGCATCCGGAATCGACTTCGAGCACCGGCCTGAGCAGGGAATCATGGCCCGGGCCGCCATGGACGCCATGGAAGCCCGCTCCCGCCTCCTTGCAGAGGCCGGTACCGGCGTCGGCAAGAGCTTCGCCTACCTCGTCCCCGCCATCCTCCGAGCAGTCCTGCACAACGAAACCGTTGTCGTCGCCACCGCGACCATCTGCCTGCAGGAACAACTCATCCAGAAGGACATCCCCCTCCTTCACCGCACCCTCGCAGACTGGGATCTTGGACCAGGTGCCCGCGAACTCGTCCCCGTCCTCGCCAAGGGCCGCGGCAACTACCTCTCCATCCGCCGCCTCAAAATCGCCAGCGAGCGCCAGGACGCCATTCTCTACGACGCCGAATCCAAGACCTCCCTCCACGTCATCCAGGACTGGTCCTACGACACCAAAGACGGCACCCTCTCCAGCCTGCCCGCCCTCGAACGCCCCGAAGTCTGGGACCACGTCCGCTCCGACACCGACAACTGCATGGGCCGCAAGTGCCCGACCTACCAGAAGTGCTTCTACCAGGCCGCCCGCCGCGAGCTGGAGAAAGCCAACCTCATCGTCTGCAACCACGCCCTCTTCTTCTCCGACCTGGCGATGCGACAGCGACCCTCCGGTGGCGGAGGTGCAATCCTGCCCCCCTACGACCAGGTCATCCTCGATGAAGCCCACAACGTCGAAGATGCCGCCTGCGAGCACTTCGGCCTCTCGCTCGCCCAGCCCCGCGTCAACCGCCTTCTCCGCACCCTCTTCTCCCCACGCCGCGGCAAGGGCTACCTCATGGAGCGCCAGCTGCAGCTCGCCCCCGCAGGTGCCGATGCCGTCGAGCGCGCGGTTCACCTCGTCATCAACGCCGAAGACGCCGCCAAGCGATTCTTCGAAGCACTCTTGGAATACGCCCAGCGCAACCGCGCAAACTCCGGAAGAATCGTGCGCCCCGACGTCATCGACAACGACCTCACCCCCGCCATGCGCGACGTGGCCGTCCGGCTCCGCAACATCCGCGAGAAGATCGAGAACGAACAGGACCGGTTCGAACTGCAGTCTTATGCCCGCCGCGCCGCCGACATCGCCGATACCGCCGAAGCGCTCGTCGCCCAGACCATGCAGGGGTACGTGTACTGGGTGGAGATCGACGACAACGGCACCGGCCGCGGCCGGGGCTTCGGCCCCCGCGTCGAACTCGCCTGCGCACCTGTCGAAGTAGCGCCGATCCTTCGCCGCGTCCTGTTCGACCCGGCGGTCGAGCTCAAGCCCGCGCACATCGATGAGGGTGGCGAACTCGACACCGCTGTCGAGGAGTACGACATCGACTCCTTCGCCCACGAGGAATCCGAGCACGGCGACGCCGGCGACAACCCCTTCAACCACGACGGTGACCACGCCTCCTCCCCAGCTGCGGCCGACGCCGTGCCCGCCAAACGAAAGCCCCTGGGCATCGTCCTCACCTCCGCGACACTGGCCACACGCACCGCTAGCCCCGATGAGCAGGTCGAGCGCGCGGAGACCGCCTTTGCCCACGCCATCCAGAACCTCGGCCTCCCTCCCCCTCCGGACACCCGGGTGCTCCAGCTTGGCAGCCCGTTTGACTACGCGAAGCAGGCCACGCTGTTTGTCGACCTCTCCCTGCCCAACCCGAAGTCAGGCGACGCCAGACGCTCCGAAGACGGCTCGGCAAGCGTCGGCGACGTTTCCGGCAAGGGCTACCTCGACGCCCTCGCCGGCCGCGTGCTCCATCACATCAAGGCCACCGATGGCGGCGCGTTCGTGCTCTTCACCAGCTTCGCCACCCTCAACGCCGTGGCCGATCGCATCAAGGGTGAACTCGACCGGCAGGACATCGCACTCTTCGCGCAGGGTCGCGATGGGCCACGAACGCTCGTCCTGAAGAAGTTCATCGAGGCCGAACGCGCTGTGCTTCTGGGCGCGGCGACTTTCTGGCAGGGCGTCGATGTCCGCGGCGAGCGCCTCCGCAACGTCATCATCACCCGTCTCCCCTTTGAACCACCCGACCGTCCGCTCACACAGGCGCGAATGGAGCGGATCGAGAACCAAGGGGGCAACTCCTTCGCTCAGGACTCCCTCCCCCGCGCCATCATCCGATTCAAGCAGGGTTTCGGGAGACTCATTCGATCCAAGTCTGATCGCGGCCGGGTGGTCATCCTCGACCCGCGGATCAAGACGGCACGCTACGGACAGATGTTCCTCAGCGCGCTGCCCCCTGGTGTGCGGATCGAGGAAGTGCGGGCCGAGGCGGATGAGTGGTTCTAAAGGACTCGATCGGAGCGTGCATTGATGAAAAGCATCCGATCACACTCCGAACAACAGTGACAGAACGGGTGTTTGCCGCTAGGCTAGCCGTCATCGCTGAACTCCCCGCTTCGGAACCGCTCCAACCTCCCCGCCCCCCCGTTTCACGGAGGCCCTTTATGCTCGGTAAGGTATTCAAGGCCTATGACATCCGGGGCACCACGCCCGACCCGCTCGACGAGAAGATGGCCTGGCAGATCGGCTTCGGGGTTTCGAAGTATCTGCTGAGTGACGCCACAGCGGCCGGCGAAACGAGCCCGATGATGCACAACATCGTCGTCGGCCGGGACATGCGCAAGAGTTCTCCCTCGCTCTCCAGGATGCTGATGCAGGGGATCAACGATCAGGGCGGGCATGTGATCGATGTCGGCATGGTGGACACCTCGTTCATCTACTTCGCGGTGAATCACCTCGACTGTGCCGGCGGAGTGATGACGACGGCCAGCCACAACCCGCCTCAGTACAACGGGTTCAAGGTCTCGAAGCGCAAAGCCAAGCCGGTTGGCGAGGCAACGGGCCTTGCGGAGGTGCGCAAGCACGCCGCGATGGTCGACAAGGCGACGGTGCAATCTGCCCATGGCCGCCGCGAAGAACGGAACCTCTGGGACGCGTACATCAAGCACGTCCGCTCGTTTCTCGATCTCAACGGGGGCAACGGCAACAAGATCAAAGTCGTGATCGACGCCTCGAACGGCGTGGCGGGCACGATGGTGCCAATGGTGTTCGGCGTCGCGGGCGCGAATAAAAAGGTTCCCGCGGGCGCTGGGGCGCCGATCCCCAATCTCGACATCGTCGCGATGAACTTCGACAACTCCAAGGGCGAGTTCGTGCACGAGCCCAACCCGCTGGTAGCGTCGAATCTCGCGCAGCTGCAGGCGGCGGTCATCGCGGAGAACGCGGACCTTGGAATCTGCTTCGACGGCGATGCGGATCGGCTGGTTGTGGTCGATGAGCACGGCGTGATTGTCGGCTGCGATCACCTGACCGCGGCCATCGCCGCGTTCTTCCTGAAGAAGCTGCCCAAGGGCTCGCACGCCGCGGTGACATATGACCTGCGCTCCACCCGTGCTCTGGCGGAAGAGGTAACCAAGCTCGGCGGGAAACCAGTCCGCTGCCGCGTGGGACACGTGTTCATGAAGGCCGCGATGGCCGAGCACAAAGCGGTGTTCGGGGGCGAGCTTTCCGGCCACTTTTACTTTCAGGGGAACTACAACGCCGACTCGGGCGCGATCGCGATGGCGACAGTCCTGACGATGCTCAAGGCCTCGGGCAAGAAGATGAGCCAGCTCGTCGCCCCGGCCAAGAAGTACGCCCAGTCGGGCGAGGTGAACTTCACCATCGAGGACAAGGACGGCGCGCTCAATGCCCTGAAGGATCAGTTCGGCGATCAGGGCGATGTCGATGAACTCGACGGCGTGACCATCGACTGCTTCGACAAGCTGGGGTGGTGGTGCAATGTCCGCAAGAGCAACACCGAGCCGCTGCTCCGGTTGAATCTTGAGGCCAAGGACCGCAAGACGCTCGACGCGACAATGGCGAAGATCGCGCCGATGCTGGGAATTCGCGTCGATCATTGATGTGGGCGAGAAGCAACTGATCAACAATGCCGCAAAGCAGTACATGCGGAGCTGACTGGAACCACGAATGAACCTCTCGACGTTCTTCGAGCATTGGCGCATTGTCGAGAACCCCTTCCGCGGCGAAGAGGCCCGGCAGGACCCGGTCTTCCGCAGGCTCGAATCGCTCGGCACCACCAGCGCGAGCGCGGCGGGAGGGCACATCTCGGCCCAGGGCACCGGCTTCACCACGCACTCGGACTTTGAGAAGATCCTCGGCGACTTCGCCCGCCCCTCCACCGCAATCGTCTTTGGAGAGAAGGGGAGCGGCAAGACGGCGATGCGCCTGCAGATCGCCGATCGCGTCGCGGCATACAACGTCGCGAATCCGTCGGCGCGATGCCTGCTGGTGCCGTATGACGAACTCAATCCGATCCTCGACCGCTTCAACGAGCGTGTGGGGAGCGAGCGCAAGCCCAACGTGCCCGAGGCGCTGGCGAAAATGCGGCTGCCGGATCACATGGATGCGGTGCTGTCGCTGATTGTGCCGCGGATCGTGGACACAATGCTGAAGGAAGGCGAGGCTGCCGAGGGCGCGGGCGTGACCCCGCTCGGGCTTGGTGTTGAGCCGCGGCGCACGATCCGGAAGCTCGACACCACGACGCGCGAAGAGCTGCTGCTGCTGCAGGCGGTGTATGACCGCGCGGAGGGGGCAGAGCGGCGGACGCGGAAGCTGCGCCGAGTTCTGCGGCTGCCGCTGCCCGGCCGCGTGTGGCTTTGGAACTCACTGGCGATGCTCGGCTGGCTGCTGCCGGCGGGTCTGGCATACTGGGCATACTCCGAGGGCAAGCTGGATCTCAACGGCGGCTGGGCGATCTACAGCGTCGCCGCGCTCACTGCGCTCTGGTTGCTGGTGATCGCCAAACGCTGGGGGTGGGACCGACTTTCATACCTGCGGCTCGCGCACAAAGTCCGGCGGCAGGTGCGCACCAGCGGGAGGGGCGATGCGTCGTTCGCGCGGTCGCTGCGCCAGGTGGATCCATCGATGCTCGAAGTCGGGCTGCTGCCGACGACGCCATCGGAGGAGCACCGCTACTCGCTGTTTGATCGACTGCGACGCCTGCTGGCAAACTTCGGCTTCGCAAGCATCATGATCATCGTCGATCGCGTGGATGAGCCAACGCTCATCGCCGGCGACCCCGAGCGCATGAAGTCCGTCGTCTGGCCGATGCTCAACAACAAGTTCCTCCAGCAGGCAGGCTTTGGCGTAAAGATGCTGCTGCCGATGGAACTCCGCCACGCGCTGTTCCGCGAATCCGCGGCGTTCTTTCAGGAAGCCCGGCTCGACAAGCAGAACCTGATCGAGCGGCTGAGCTGGACCGGCGCGATGCTGTATGACCTGTGCAACGCGCGGCTCCAGGCATGCCTGATGCAGCCACCGGCAGGAACGGATGATGGCGCACGCACGGCCGCGACTCTCATCACGCTGCTGGATCTCTTTGCCGAAGACGTCACGCGGCAGGACATCGTCGATGCGCTTGACCAGATGCACCAGCCGCGCGATGCGTTCAAGATGCTGTACCAGTGCCTGGTCGAGCATTGCTCGAACGTGACACAGGACCAGGCCCAGTGGCGGATCCCGCGGCTGGTGTTGGACACAGTGAAGAAGCAGCAGGTCGAGCGCGTGCGGCAGTTGTCGAGCGGGGTCAGGCCGGCGTGAGGGATGGTCAAATCGCAAATTGCCAGAGGGCCACATTCGAGCTACGCCGCCAGCCTCTTCCTCAGCACCGCCAGCAGCGTCCCCGGCTCAAGATACGCCACGGGTGGCCTCAAATAGATCTCGCAGCTCTCTTCGCCGGTCTTGGGCAAAAGCACTGTCACGCTCAACGCAGTCCCACTCGCCGTGGCGGGCGTTGATGCATCGCCACGGAGCTTGATGCCGATCTGCTGCGCATCGCCGGGCTTTGCACGCATCAGCACATCCTGGCCGCGGAGGGAGATGGAACGGATGCGGAGGACGCTGGCGAGAACACGAAGCTCCGCAAGATCGAGCAGCCGCCGCGCGGCCGCGGGCGGCACGCCATATGCACCCTTGAGTTCCTGCTCAACCTTCGCAAGCTCTTCCGGCGTCGCCGCGATCGCGATGCGCCGATACGCCTCCATGCGGCGCTGATCGGACAGGATGTACGGCTTGGGCAGCATCCCGCTGATGCCGATCTCGACGCTGGTCTCGCTGGCCACATGCGTCGGCTCGTTGCGCAGCGTCTTCACCTCGCGGTCAAGCAACTGGCAGTACATCTCGTACCCCACCGCCGCGATGTGCCCCGACTGCTCCGGCCCCAGGATGTTCCCCGCCCCGCGGATCTCCAGGTCCCGCATCGCGATCTTGAATCCCGCACCCAGCATGCTGAACTCTTCGATCGCCTTGAGCCGCTTGAGCGACTTCTCAGGGATTGGCCGGTCCGCCGGCAGCAGCAGGTAGCAATACCCGCGGTACTTGCCGCGGCCGACGCGCCCGCGAAGCTGGTGCAGATCGGCGAGGCCGAAGCGGTCCGCCCCGTCGATGATCATGGTATTCGCGGTGGGGATGTCGATGCCGGATTCGATGATCGTGGTACTGACGAGGACATTCGCATCGCGGCGCATGAACTTGAGCATGACGTCTTCAAGCTCGCCATCGGGCATCTGCCCGTGCCCAATCACGATCTCGGCATCCGGCGCAAGCTTCTGCACATCATCCGCAACGCTGGTGATGTCAAAGACACGGTTGTGGACGAAGAAGACCTGCCCATCGCGCGCAAGCTCGCGCGCGATCGCCTGCTGGATCCGCCGCTCGTTGTACGGAATCACCTCCGTCACCACCGCCCGCCGGTCCATCGGCGGTGTCGCCAACGAAGAAATGTCCCGCAGCCCGAGCATCGACAGGTGCAGCGTCCGCGGGATTGGCGTCGCGCTCAGCGTCAGCACATCGACGGTCATGCGAAGCGAGAGCAGTCGCTCTTTGTGCTCAACGCCGAATCGCTGCTCCTCGTCGATGACGACGAGCCCCAAGTCCGCGAACTTCACGTCTTTGGAGAGCAGCCGGTGCGTGCCGATGACGACATCCACCTGTCCCTTTCGCAGGTCCGCCAAAACCTTGTTCACTTCCTGGGTCGTCTTGAATCGCGAGATGCTCTCGACCCTAAAGGGATAATCGGCGAACCTCGACCTGAATGTCCGCTCATGCTGCTCCGCCAGCACCGTAGTCGGCACCAGCACCGCGACCTGCTTGCCGAACTCGACCGCCTTGAAGGCGGCGCGGATCGCCAGCTCGGTCTTGCCATAGCCGACATCGCCGCAGAGCAGCCGGTCCATCGGACGCTCGCTCTGCATATCCTTCTTGATCTCCGCGAGCGAAGCCAACTGATCCTCGGTTTCGTCGTATTGAAACTCCTCCTCAAACTCGCGCTGCCAGGTGGTGTCGGCGGGGTATCGCACGCCAGGAAGAGACTCGCGCGCAGCCCGCACACGCAGCATCTCCGCTGCCAGATCCCGAACGGACTCGGACACGCGCTCCTTCTGGTTCTTCCAGCGTGTGCCGCCGATGGTCGAAAGCTGCGGCTTGCCGCGGAATCCGCCAATGTATTTCTGCACCTGGTCGATCTTCGTGCAAGGCACGTGCAGTTTGGATCCACCATCAAACTCCAGCGTCAGATACTCCTCCATGCCTTCGAAGGGGTCGACATCCTGCTCTCGGCCGGGTCCGATGCGCTTGCGGGACTTCTTGGCCTTCTCGCCGGGCAGAACGATGGGCGCGCTCGCCTTCACTTCGCGGGGCTTCATCTGCATCAGGCCGCGGAACATCGCAATCCCATGATCCCGGTGCACGACGTAATCACCCGGAGCAAAGTCGAGGAACGTGTCCATCGCGCGGCCGGCGCGCAGCCGAGCCGCTGGTCCGCCCAGGCCTCCGGGGCCGCGGCGGCGCGACTCGAAGCGATGAATGAGCTCGTGGTAGGGAACCACAAGAAGGGAGGAGGGGATCGAGGGATCAAGGGATCGGGAAGAAGAGGAAGCAGACGAAGAAGAGTCGTCCGCCTCGCCCCAAGCGAAGCCGCGGCTGACGAACGCGCGCGAAGAATCCAGGCGAGATGCCGAGGCGGGCGTGTGCTCGGCGATCAGCTCGCGTAGTCGAGACAGTTCGCCGTCGTTCTGGCAGAAGATGGCGATCCCGGCCTGCGAAGACTCGGCCGCGAGGTGACGGATGCCATCGGCGGTGTCCTTGGGAAGCTCCCCCAACGCCCGCACGGGAAGCTCGATCTCGGCATCGGCGCTTGTTCCGCCGCCGCGGCCGCCGGAGAACTGATTGACCTCGGCAAGAGATGGGAATCGCTTCTGGAGCGCACTGAGCACCGCTGGCGGCGCGAAGATGCCCTTGCCACCATCGGAAACTCGCTCGTAGTAGCCGCGCGCCTGCTCGACGAGTTCCATTGTCTCGTGCAGGATGCAGATGAAACCGCTCGCGCCACCCGCCATGTAGTCGATCACGCTGACACGTTCTTTGCCCGCGGCGTCGGCATCGGCGAGAACCTTCTCGAGGCTCGCGCAGACGATCTCAACCTCATCGATCGCGCGGTCCGAAGCCATGGTGTCGATATCGATCTCGTTGACCTTCTCAAGCTCATCGCCGAAGAAGTCGAGACGAATTGGCATCCCCCCACCCCCCCCACTGCCACCGCCCGCTCCTGCGCTCGCGCCCTTCGCGCTGCGAACAGTCGGGCCGATCCCCGCTGGGAGGAAGATGTCGACGATTCCGCCGCGAACGGCGAAGTCGCCGGGTTCGTCGATCGCATCCTGCCGCGAGTATCCGGCATCGACAAGCCACTTGGAGAGCTTGGTGAGTTCGATGCGTTGGCCGCGGCGGAGCGTCGTTGAAAGTGTGGAGAGCGATGCGGGAACCGGGACGGGCTGCATGAGCGCCTGGATGGGCGCGATGAGCACCTGCGGCGGCGCATCGGGGAGTGTGCGGAGCAGCGCGAGGCGCTCGGCAAACAGATCGAGACTGGCCTGCGACTCGCCGGGCAGAACTTCGAGCGCAGGAAATCGTGCGGCGGCGATTCCCGCATCCAGCAGTTCGTCGAGGGTCTCATCGGCTTCATCCAGATGCGCGGCAACGAGAAGGACAGGCCGCGCGAGCGTTCGGGCAATCGCGCCGGCCACGAATGCGGTGCTCGAACCCTGCGAGCCGCGGGCGACAACTCTGCGGCCGCTTGCCAGCTGCGCGCAGAGCCTTTGCAGTGAAGGGGCCGCGGCGAGATGGGCGAGCAGGTTCATTGGTTGAATCGGCCGGGGCGCGCAGGGGCGTGCCGACGAACGGGAAAAGTACCGATCGGCGCGAACGGAAGGACTGGCGAACGGCGGATGTTAGCGATTGCTCGACGCGGCGGTGGCGCGGCAGTTGCGGGGCAAGCTTGCTGGGCGGAATCACTCGACTGTGACTTTGTCTCGGAGCCGCTCGATTGTTCGTGGCCCGATGCCGTTGACGCGGTCGAGGTCGTTGAGGCTTCGGAAAAGCCCGCGGGATGCGCGGTCGCTAATGATTCGTTGCGCGATGGCGGGGCCGATACCGGGAAGGAGTTCGAGTTCGGCCGCGGAAGCCGTATTAAGATTGATCAGCCTGGAGATTGAGCGAGCAGATTTGGGAGCGGTTGGGTCCGCGCTGGTCGTCCCGGCAGTTGTGGCCGTGGCGGAGACAAAAGGCACGCCGGCGCGGGCCGCGGCGGGCTCGCGGGTGGCGATTGACCACACGATCCCAAAGATGCTCGCGCCCCCCAGGACGATAACCGCGACCAGTTTCGCGGGTCCGGTTGTCCAGTCTGGTGAACGGCTGGAATCCATGAGGCCCTCGAGTCAGACGATCGAGCCGGGCTGTGGGTCCGCGGCGAGTGACAGGGGAGATACCTTGGATCGGATGGCCTGGCGGATCTCGACCAGTCGCCAGAAGGCGGGCCGCGGCACGCCCGCACGATCCACCAGAGCGTGGTGATGGGTCTCGGTGCCGTTGGTACCGGGACGGGCGGGCGGCTCGTGCAGTTCGTCCCAGGAAACGCTGTGGACATAGGGTTTGCTGACGGCGATGCCCATGATGCTGGTCATCCACGCAACCTGGGCTTCGGGGCTCCACGGGGTGCGCCAGTAGCCGGGCTCCATCTGCGAGCCGATCTCGGGATCTGTACCGGGCGCTGGGGCGGCGGGCACGCACACCGCGCCGAGTGTCAGCGGCTTGTCGAGCGCGGCGAAGCGATCAAGAAGTGCCGAGAACGCCATGAGGTCACGCGTGCTGCGGCCGGGCTCGGGCTGGCCCATCTCGACTCGCAGCGAGAAGAGGTCGGGATTAATGCCTGCCTGGCCGATCATCTCGGCGTACATCATGGGTGGGACAGCGCGAGGGCTGTAGGCGTAGTACTCGCCCCAGGGCTGATCGATCTGCACCTGAATCTTCGCGCTGGGCTGGAGCTTCCGGACGACCATCACCATGAGACGGGTGAGATCCATCACTTGCTCGAGCGAGAACGTGAAGTTCGAGTTGACGTGCAGGCCGGAGCAGACCGTCCACGTTCCGATTGTACGGCGATAGCGGGTGACGATGTTCTTGACATGCTCATAGACAAGCTCGCGGAGTGTTTCGTAGTCGTGCTCCCAGATGTAGAGCCATTCGGGCACGCAGCCGCGGCGGAAGTCCACGATGGGTCCGCCCACAAGCGGGACTTTGGCGGTGCGCACGGCCCATTCAATCCACTTGTCGGTCTTGGCAAAGAGGTACTTGCCCTCGGTCGGTTCCATGTCGACCCAACGCATGGGGATCGTCATGAAGTCGCAGCCCAGTGAGGTGGCCTTGCACAGCGGACTGTTGAAGCACTCCGGACTAACAACCGCGCCGATCTGCGGCGTGCTGGGAAGAATGACGCCGACACTTCCGATAAGGGCGTTGCGGCTCTCGGCGGCTTCGTGATCGGTGAGTGCGTTCGCTGGAGTGCCGATCTTTGCCGCCGCGGCGGCGAGTTCCCCGGTCATGCGCTTGCTGAACTGCGCCCTGGCCTGGTGGAGGGTGATGGCCTCGCTAGCCTCGATGGCGAGCGAGAGTGCGGCCCGCGCGAGTTGATCGGTGTGTGCGGAGTATGGGCTGTCATGGCCATTCTGTTTGGCGTCCGTCGCGTGGGCAACGAGTGCCTCGGTGAAGGCGCGGCGGGCGCGCTCAAACAGACGCATGCGGTTGTCATCCGCTGGGAGATCAAAGAGCGCCCAATCCTCAAGCTTGTTGAGAATCAACATCAGGCGGTGCCTCGCAAGCTCGAGGCTGAGCAGGTAGGGCTGCTCGCGCTCGGGAAGGAGACAGGTTTGGAGGGTGATCACCCCACCTGCGCCACTCTGGGGCATCGCGCCAGGAACGCCGCCCAGCTCCGGCGGATCGACCGGATATTGGAGGCTGATGCCTGCGGATTCGGTGCTGCGCTTCTCGCAACGGATGATGCCGTCGACGCAGCGAATGTCCGCCTGGATGGGGACATCGTCGGGACCAAAGAGGTGCGCATGCCGCAAGGGCCAGCCAGTAGAGCCGGTGCCGACATAGGCGGGAACGTTCTGTTCGAGGACTGCGAAGCTCAGCATCCGGCCTGGGACCCCTTGCTCCGGGGGCCGCGACTCGGATCCCGGGACGGGCAGGATAGCCAGATTCTGTGACGGGCACACCCGTACGATGGGGAATGGTCGGGCCGACCCGATCGACCGCCGCTCACCCAAAGTCGCTTCCCCGCCTAAGCCCGCTCAAGACGACCTCCACATGACTTCCCAACCTCCGCCAGCCCCCTCCGAGTCCGCAGCAGTTTCCACCACTCCCTCGCCCCAGCTGCCATTGGTCCGGCGGGGGAAGGTGCGGGATGTTTACCGGCTCCCGCCCGACAAGGCTTCCGGCGAGGGACGCCTGCTGATGGTGGCCTCGGATCGGATCTCTGCGTTTGACGTAATCATGCCAACGCCGATCCCCGGCAAGGGTGTACTGCTGACGCAGATCGCCACGTGGTGGTTTGAGTTCATCAAACGCAACCGGATCTGCGAGACGCATGTCGTTTCGACGGATGTGCGGGACCTGCCCGCTGACACCGCGGATGCGCGGACGCGGCAGTGGCTGACGGGGCGGATGACGATCTGCCGCGAGTGCCGCGTGGTGCCGGTGGAGTGCGTCGTGCGAGGATATCTGGAGGGCTCAGGCTGGAAGGAGTATCAGCAGACGGGCGAGGTGTGCGGCGTAAAGCTGCCCAAAGGTCTCAAGCAGTGCGACAAACTGCCGGAGCCGATCTTCACCCCGGCAACCAAGGCCGCGGAAGGGCACGACGAGAACATCTCGTTTGAGCGGGCCGCGGAAGAAGTCGGGCTCGAAACCATGGGCGTTCTGCGGGACCTGTCGCTGTCGATATATAACGCCGCGGCGAAGCACGCGCTGGAACGCGGGATCATCATCGCGGATACGAAGTATGAGTTTGGCCTGCCGGCCGAATCCGAGTCACGACTCGGGCGGGCCTGGGAGCAGCCCATCCTGATCGACGAAGCCCTGACACCAGACTCCTCGCGTTTCTGGCCCGCGGACCGGTATCAGCCGGGTCGGGCTCAGCCGAGCTTTGACAAGCAGTTCATGCGGGAATATCTCGAGGAACTCGTGGCCGCGGGCACGTGGAGCAAAGCTCCGCCGGGCCCCGAACTTCCCCTGCGAGTGGTGGAAGGGACGCTCGCCCGGTATCGGGAAGCGCAGCAGAAGCTCTGCACCTGATCGGCGTGGGGCGGCGACGTGGTATCATCGGCATTCATCATACTTCTGACACGAGACGACCCCCTCCATGAAGATCCACGAGTACCAGGCCCGCGAAATCCTTGGCAATGCCGGCATCCCCGTTCCCTCCTCGATGGTGATCGAGTCACCGCTCATGGCGGAAGAGGCTTTCAACAAAGTGACACGCGCGGCGGGAATGACCGCCGACTCCGCGCTGGCAGTCGTGAAGGGGCAGGTGCACGCCGGTGGGCGCGGCAAGGCAGGGTTCGTGAAGCTCGTCAAGACCGCCGCCGAGGCCGAGGCCGCGGCGAAGTTCATGCTGACCAACAAGATGGTCAGCGTGCAGACCGGGCCGGAGGGGCTTGAGGTCAAGAAGCTCCTGCTGGCCGCGGGCGTAGATATCGCCAAGGAGTACTACCTCGCCGTGACAACCGACCGCGCGTCGCGGCGCAACGTCCTGATCGCCTCGAAAGAAGGCGGAGTGGAGATCGAGCAGGTCGCGCACGATCGCCCCGAGGCGATCATCAAGCAGTTCCTGCACCCCACGCTCGGTCTGCAGGGTTTCGCGGCCCGGAAGATCGCCTATTCGCTCGGGTTCAGCGGCAAGCTGGCGAATCAGGCCGCGGACATCATGCAGAAGCTCGCGAAAGTCTTTGTCGAGAAGGACTGCACAATCGCGGAAATCAACCCGCTGGTGCTTACCAAGGACAACCAACTGCTCGCGATCGATGCGAAGTTCAACTTCGATGACAATGGGCTGTTCCGGCACCCTGACTTGCAGTCGTATGCCGACCCGACGGAGGAGAACCCGGCGGAAGTGCGGGCGACCGCGGCCGGGCTGAGCTACATCGCGCTCGATGGCAACATCGGGTGCCTCGTGAACGGCGCTGGCCTGGCGATGGCGACCATGGACATCATCAAGCTGCACGGCGGCACGCCGGCGAACTTCCTGGATGTGGGCGGCTCGGCGAGCGAGCAGGCCGTCACGGAAGCGTTCAAGATCATCCTGTCCGACAAAGCGGTGAAGAGCGTACTGGTGAACATCTTCGGCGGCATTATGCGGTGCGATGTGATCGCGCAGGGCATCGTGAACGCAGCGAAGGAAGTCGGCTTCAAGGTGCCGCTTGTCGTTCGGCTGGAGGGCACCAACGTGGATGCTGGACGGAAGTTGCTGGATGCCGCGCGGAAGGACATCCCGACAATGCAGCCGGCAATAGACCTGACCGATGCAGCGAAGAAAGTCTGCGCAGCGGTGGGATGATCGATTGACCGTGCGAAACTGCCGTCGCTGAATTCCGATTGCATTAAGCAGGATTTCAGCGTCCGCAGGGAGACAAAGAGTGGCCGAACTTAACGAACAAAAGCTTCTGCTGGTGATTATCGCGATCCTTCTGCCACCCCTCGCGGTCGGGCTGAAGGAAGGGATCGGCGGTCATCTGATCCTGAATATCCTGCTCTGCCTGCTGTTCTGGCTGCCGGGCCTGCTGCACGCGCTGTAC
Source organism: Phycisphaerales bacterium (assembly GCA_038247555.1). Lineage (GTDB taxonomy): Bacteria > Planctomycetota > Phycisphaerae > Phycisphaerales > UBA1924 > JAHBXL01. Next base: position 24,602 of record JBBRUT010000013.1, read on the forward strand.
ATCGTGCTTCGGTAGCTACGATGGCAAAGATCCTGCATTCATCATTGGTTGTGTCGAGCCTGAACTCGCACGCTGTCTTGCGACGCTGCGAGAGCGTGAGCCCCAGCCTCGTACAGACGCCTCGTCGTCACTCTCAGTGCCACCGCGCATCTGCGAGCCCCTGACCGGGTGGCTCGCAGATGCATGGCACGAGAGAGAGAGAGAGCGGGCGAAGATCGGAGAGACCCGGTCGCGGCGAACGGGAGGGTGAAGCCGCGGACCGGGGCCATCTCCGAAAGACTGCGGGGGATGCTTTCGCACTCAGCCGCAGCACATGGTTGCTAACACTGAACAGATAATGCCCAGTCAGATTCGCGCAGCGGTGAACAACACATGAACTCGCGCTCATTCTTTCGAACCTTGCCGTACAACCAGAAAAAAAGCCCTGGGCAGAGCGCCCGGGGCCTGTATTCCTGACAATTTTCTGCGAACGACTGGCGGAAATCAGCAGCCGGCGAACCAGATGCTGAGGAACGCAAAGATGTCGGGGACGGTGATGCCGCCGACGCCGTCGAACTCGGCGCTGGAGTCCTGGGCAAACCAGGCGGCGAGGAAGGCGAAGATATCGGGGACCTCGCGCACGCCGTTGGCGTCGAAGTCTGCCGGGCACGGGGTGTCGCAGACGATCTCGAACACGGTGAGGTCGTCGAGCGCGGCCTCGACGAGCGAGCCCGCGCCGGCGTCGTCGGCAACAAACCGGAGGCGCATCGACGCCGTCAGCGGCAGGATGTCGGCCAGGCGCAGTTCGTAATACAGCCAGCCGCCGCCGGTGCCCGCGCCCGCGGGGCCGATGGTCAGGGCGTTGACCCAGCTCGTGCCGCCGTTGTTGGAGAGGCCGATTCGGAAGGTGTCGGCGTTGGGCGTGGCCCCAGCGCTGTTTGAATACCACAGCCAGAATCCCACTCGCGTCGAAGGCGCGGCGGCCGCGAGGTTCATCACCGGGGACAGCAGCGTGGTGAAGCCGTTGTCCACGTCGAACGAGCCGGCGCCCGTGCCGGCCTGGCGGCCGGTGACCCAGCAGTTCACGCCCAGCGGGGGCGTGTGGTCCTCGCCGGGCTGGGCGGTGGTGGCCTGAGGAATGCCGCGCTCCCACTGGCCCGAGGTGGCGGTGTCGCCGGGCGCCCCACCGACCCAGCCGGCCGCGGTCTCCATGTCATACACCAGCAAGGCCTGCGTGCCGGAGATGGCCTCGACCGAAAGGAGTGCGCCGGGCGCGCCGAAAGGATGCGTGAACGTCGCGCCGGAGGTGTTCTCGGCCGAGAAGTAGAACTCGACAAGGTCTTCGCAGGCCGCGGCCGGGAGGGCGGCGGTGAACAGGTCGGCGCCCGCCGGGGTCATGGGCAAGCTCGTGAAGGGACCGCCGTTGCTGCGGGCGTGCACCATGACGCTGGCGGTGGCGAGGGGCGTGCCGAGGGACTCGACTCGAACGGAGACCGGGATGGCGATGCCCGGGGCGACGGTACCGGAAGCGGGCGTGGCCAAGACGAAGGAGAGGTAGTCGAGGTTCAGGCGGACAAGGAACATGCCGCGGTCGATGTCGCTGATGACGATGGTCCCGCTGGGGAAGAAGGGGAAGTTGCTCCACGCGCCGTTGAAGCCGCTGGAATCGTTCTCCGGGTAGGTATCGATGAAGGCGACTTCAACGGGGTTGACGGGGTCGATGGCGTCGAAAACGCGCAGGCCGGAGCGGTAGTTGGATTGGTAGATGAAGCGGCCGTGAACGTAGAGGTTGTGGTCGATCGCGGTCGAGGCATTGCTGGTGAAGGTGTTGACGAGCGTCGGGTTGGCGATGTCCGAGACGTCGAAAACGCGCGTGGTCGATGACGCGAAGCCCTGGGATGGGCCGTCGAGCTCGTCGTTGAGATAGAGATAGTTGCGGTCCTCGGAGAGCCAGCACTGGTGGGCGTATTGCACGCCGGGGTAGGTCCGGGTCGCGACGCTGAACATCGAGGCCTTGTTGGTGACATCGACGACGGCCAGGCCCGCGCCCTCGTTTGCGCAGAACGCGATTTCGCGCCCGGCGAACGGGCCGGACGTGTAGGTAACGATCTGGGCGTCGTGGACGTAGTGCCCGTTCCAAGAGCCGACGAACGCCGGAGCGCTGGGGTTGGCCAGCGAGTAGACGGCAAGGCCCCCGCCCGACCCGCTGACGTCGGACCCGCAGAGATAAAGGAACCCCGACTGCGGGTTGAGCGCGACATTGTGCGAGTGCGTCAGGCCGTTGCCCGTCACGCTGCCGACGAGCGTCACCACCCCGGCGTCGATGTTGACCATGCTGATGACCTGCATCCCGCCGCTGCTCTCGTTCACGACGTAGCAGTGCTGCTCGTAGACCTTCATGTCGCCCCACGGGCTGCCGGGGTGGGCGATCTCGGCGACGATCACCGGGGCCGCGGGGTTCGTCACTTCGATGAACGCGGCACGGTCATCAAGCCCCATGATGGCGTACTCGCGACCGGAGGGCGAGACGTACCCCCAGCAGTCGTTGCCACTCTGCGGGGCCGGCGCGGAAAAGCCGCTCAGGGGGATCTGGGCAAGCAGGTCGATGCCCTGACGGGCAAAGGGCTGGGCCGCGGCGGGCGGGGCGATCAGGCTCAGGAGCCCGGCCGAGGCCCACACCAAAGCCAGACCGGACAAGGACATGCGTGTGGGCATAACAACCTTTCGGCGCGATAGCGCGCGGGAGCCACCCCCCCAGGAACAGCCAGTTCGGATGCGGCGCGTCCGAGCGGACGCCGCGAACCTATACGAACCAAAGATGAACCCGGTTCGGCTCGCGGTCAAGGTGGACATCGCAGGCAAATGGCGTGCTTCGGCTGGGGTGCTTCGGCTGGGGGCCTCGGCGGGGGGCCTCGGCGGGGGGGCGGAAACCCCTGTCACGCCGGATCTGCCGCGTCACCACTACAACGTCAGTTCAGCTCCAGCGATCTGGAGGAGATTGCGGAAGCAAGTGCCAGGGGCAAGTGGTGAGAGCAAGGAGCTTGGGCACGTGCTGACACGCCAAGAAGAAAAAGGGCGACTCCGCAGGTGCAGAGTCGCTCTGGATCGATGCAAGCGTTGCGAAGCAGTGGCGTCGCCGCGGCTGTGACTCCGAGGCGATCTTTCCATGGCTTATTGACCATCGCGAAGCTCCGCTTCCAGAGAAAAATGTACTGCGGCGACCCGGCACATTCCGGGCCGACCAGCATTCCATCTTGTACATCAACCCTCTGACCAGAAATGTGCCCTTCCGAGCGGGACAGTGACTGAATGAAGGCCCGGTTCGAAATGAATCGATGACGGGTTGCGAAATTCGGCCGCTCAAGCAGGGACGGCCCTTGGGAGACGTATCTACAGCTAATGTCCCACAGGCACGAGGAGATTGCAAAATGGCGGACGGCGTGAGAAGACTGAGTCGGCGGCACGTCGCTTTGCTGGGACCCACGGCAACGATCGCAATCGCTTTATTTTCAAGCACTTATACCCGTCCATGCGAAGCGTCGCCACCGGAGAGTTCGCCGGGTCGTTCGACGCAGGAGGTGGATCTTCGGCCGCGGTTCGTTCAGGGACAGACCACGCGATACGAGATGCAGGCCAACTCGAACTCCACGCTCACCTCCGCCGAGATGCCTGAACTCGATCAGAAACAGACCATGCGGCAGACCCTTCGCCTTTCGATGAAAGTGGTAGAGGTGGGATCGGATGGCGCGACGATCGAGCTCGTATACGACTCCGCGAAAATCGCGTTCGAGAACGACGAACTCAAGGCGGAGTACGACAGCGCGAAACCTCCGGCAAGCAAACCAGGGAGCAATCGGCCGGCGGATCCGCTCGATGGCCCTGATGCATCGAAGCTGCTGGAGTCGCTCGTCAAGGGGATGGTGGGGAGCAAGCTCACGCTGACAACGGATGCCGCCGGCAATATCACAGCTATGACCGGCGATGGGGGCGTTTCGGGGATGTCCAAGAGCTTCATGAACTCGGTAGGCGGCTCGGTTCCGGGCCTGGGCGGAGCGATGCCCTCGGGCGGGGACGCGGCCAAGTGGATCATCATTGGGCCGCGCACCACCGGAAAGGCTCGCGTCGGCGAGAGCTGGACAAACGAGGACAGCTTGAGCGGAACGCCTCTTGGCGAGTTCAAGATGAAGACCACGCACACCCTTGTCTCAAATCGAGGGGAGCGGGCGTCTTTGAAGTTCACGGGCAAGGCCGAGGCTGGCTCGGCCGGAGCAGCGAGCCCGACCGGGTTCCAGCTTCAGGGCATGGGTACGGACGGCACGTATGAATGGGACACCCAGCGGGGACGGCTTCAGAAGATGGATGCGGAAATGCGCGTTGGGATCGAGGCCACGCTCACCGGCGTGATGATGAAGCACGAGACGGCGACGACGGTTTCGGTGAACGTTGTCGATCGCTGACGGGCCGTTCGCATTGCGGCCGGGTTATCGGGCGGACAACTCGCGTTGGTTGGCGTGTTGCAGCCCGGAAACCAAAACCGGACCCCTCACCGTTCGATAAGACTTCCTGCCGGCGCGGTTTGCGTCGCGAAGGAGGTCTGAAACGTTGAACGTGTATTACCGCTGGGTTGTGCTCGCCCTCTCGGCGACGCTCGCACTCGCGTTCCCGGCACAGGGCGCGGATATCTCGCTGGCGTCGAAGTGGAAGGCTGGGGACGAGACGGTGTTCTCGTACACCAGCGACTCAACGCGGCGGGACTCGGTGCCCGCGGCACAGGCCACCAAAGAACAACGCACGCGTCAGGAGATGACCATCCGGCGCAAGGTCATCGAGACCGGGCCCGCAGGCACGACGCTCGAACTGGCATTTGAGCGCATTAAGGTTGTCATCACACAGGGCCGGATGTTCATGATGTTTGACTCGGCCAAGCCGCCGGACCCCGACCGGAGCAATGTCCTGGAAGATGCGATCGCCCCGATGATCGGCACTCCGCTCCGTGTGAAGCTCGATGCCGAGGACCGCGTGATGGAGATTACGGGCTATCCGCAGTCGCGAACGGTTGACGGCGCTGTTCGGCCGTTGATCGTGGACGACGAACTGGTGCGCAACTCGCTGGCGGGGATGTATGGCCTGCAGAAGAAACCTTCCAGCGGCAAGATTGGAGATCGCTGGACCTCTGAAGAAGAGCTGCCCGGCGAGAAGGGGACAGTCCTTGCGATCCGCCACCTTCGCACGCTGGAGAGTGCGGACCTCGAGCAAGCAGTAATCAACTCCAAGGGCACGGCGGAGATCAGGATCGTGACGCCGGGGACCCGCCCGCAGCAGCTGATGCAATCCTTCGACGCATCCACCAGCCATCACTGGGACCACTCCAAGGGCGTGCTGAAGTGGATGGTGCTGGAGCAGAAGATCGCCATGGAGGGCGTGGTGAAGCAGGCTCGTTCCGTGCACCTTTCCACCGTGCGCATTACCCTCGCATCTGAAGGCAACACTCCCCCACCGGCCCCGACTGCCCCCAAGGACGCAGCGCCGGGTGCAGGGAATCCGCCCCCCGGAAGCATCGCTGCGCCGCCGCGCTGAGCTACTGTAAAGCACTGTCACTTCATGATTTGCCCCCACTCTTGAGCACCATCTAGCGGTCCTGATCGGCCCGCTTCCCGGAGATTCATCGATGCGCCATCTGATGTCCACCTTGTTCCGCAGCGCCGCAGTTGCCCTGGCCATTGTGCCGTCTCTGTATGCGACAGCCGCGGCGACGGATGAACCCAAGACCGTGAGCCTTCAGCCGACCTTCACGCCCGGGTATACCGCGAAGGTCATCATGGAAACGACTCGCAAAAGCACTCGCATTCTCAAGATGGGCGAAGCGGAAGCCAAGCCGCAGGAGAGTTCCACCAGCGGTGAGCAGACCATCGAGTTCCTGCTGACCGTCGCAAGAAGCGATGACAAGGGCTCAGCTGTCACGTTGCGCGTAGATCGCATCGAGATGGCCGCGAAGACGATTCGCGGCGAGTTCGCCTGGAAGAGCACCGACCCGCGCACGACCGGCGACAACACCAACACCGCGCTTTCGACGATGCGCCCCGCGCTGGGATCCACCATCACCATCGAGTTCGACGCTGAGGGAAACGTCACCAACGTCGGCAACGGTGGCGTGCAGATACCGACGGGCGAGATTGTGGATTTCTTCCGGCTGGCGGTTGGCCCGGCAGAGGTTCGCGCCCGTTGGAGCCCGGTCCTGGCGCCGCGTAAGGGAGACTTCAAGGTGAACCTCGGGCAGAAGTGGTCCGGCGAGGAGAAGCTGAACACTCCGCCCCTTGGGCAGTTCACAGAAACTCGCGAATACGTGCTCTCGTCGATCTCGGATCGGCTCGCGGTGATCAACTTCACGGGAAGCTATGCGCTCGCCGCCGGTGCCGATGGACAGGCGCCGATGTTCCTTGTGACAGATTCTGCGGTCACGGGCTCGATCCACTGGGACCGAACCATCGGGTTCTTTGAGTCGATGGAACTCAACCAGCGAGTGGAACTGCAGGGCAATGCAAACGGCTTCCCGATCGGTTTCCGCACCGAGACGAGCGTGAAGATCCGGCGCGAGGCCGCAGCGGCCGCGAAGCCGGAGTGAGCGCTTCGGCGGATGAATCAAGCCGCGACGGAGGCGATCTCATCGATCGCCTGCTGAATCATCGCCGTCGAGACATCGAGATGGCATACAAAGCGGACACGCCGCGGCCCGGTGGGCAGAGCCAGAACGCCGCGTGACTTGAGCTTCTGGCAGAACTCGGATGCGGGCCCGACACGTTCATCAAGGTCCACGAAGCACATGTTGGTTTCGGCGCGCAACGGGATCGAAAGACCGCGCGTGTTGCCCAGTGCCTCGGCCAGTCGCTTGGCATGGGCGTGGTCCTCGGACAGCCGCTCGCGGTGATTGTCGAGCGCGTAGATCGCCGCGGCGGCGAGAACCCCCGACTGCCGCATGGTGCCTCCGAACATTTTGCGGAAGCGTGCCACACGAGCGATGGTCGCCTTGCTGCCTGCGACGGCTGACCCTGCGGGCGCGCCCAACCCCTTGGAGAAACAGCACGAGATGGTGTCGAAGTGCTGCGCATATTCGCGCGGCGCAAGGCCCGTTGCGGCGCACGCGTTCCAGATCCGTGCGCCATCCAGGTGGACGCGGAGGCCGTGCTTGCGGCCGGCTCGCGAGACACGCTCCACCTGCGCGATCGGCCAGACCGCTCCCCCGCCTCGGTTCTGGGTGTTCTCGATAAGCAGCATTGCCGAGTGCGGACTGTGCACCGTGTCGGTCCGCACAGCATCGTTGACATCCGCTTCGTCAAACAGTCCAGCATGCCCCGTGAGCGGCCGGATCATGACACCCGAGAGCGCGGCGGGAGAACCCGTCTCGTAATGGATGATGTGGCTGTCCTGGTGCGCAATCACCTCGTCACCCGGCTCGGTTTGCGCGCGAATGGCGGTCTGGTTGGCCATCGTCCCCGTCGGCACAAAGCACGCTGCTTCCTTGCCCATGATCATGGCAACTCGTTCTTGAAGAGCGATCACAGTCGGATCGTCGCCAAGGACATCATCGCCCACGACGGCTTCGGCAATGGCCTTGCGCATTCCGGGTGTAGGTCGTGTCACGGTGTCGCTTCGGAGATCGATCAAAGTGCCGGACATCAGAACTCCTCTACAGCCCACCGCGCGTCGAACTCGCGATGGAGACTGCATGTATTCCATCCACCCGATCGTGGGTGAACATTCCACAGTCTACGGGCGCGAATTGTGAAATTGCGCCTGAACGCCATCTTCGCGCGGGGTAGAAGGCAGGGCCACCGTTAGAATCGTTTGCAGGGGTGTGGAGCGGAGCAACCGCGATGGCCAAGATGATGCGAGTCCGATCGCGGGCTTCCGCCGATGCGGCTTCGGCCGCGGCATCGCTCATCCGTTCGCGGCAGAAAGCTCTGCTCCGAGCCGTAAGCATGCTGTCTCGCAACCCAAGCGGGAGGAAGAGTTCGAAAGCCGTTCACGAGGTCCGCGTTGCGACTCGCCGCATGGCCGCCGCGATCGACGCGTTTGGCACGTTGGTTGGCGAGAAGGACGCAAATCGTGCACGCCGCGTGATTCGATCGATGCGGCGCGCCTGCGCGACGACACGGGATGCGGATGTGATGTTGAGCTGGGCAATCACGGCCCGCAAGCAGCCCAACCCCCCACCGGAAGCAGGTCTCGAATACCTCGAACGCTGCATGCGAAGGACTCGTCGTGCATCCAAGGCCTCGCTGCTCAAGGACCTGCCCAAACTGGAGCACAAGCTGCGGAAGCGGCTGACGCGGGCAGCCGAACGACCAGCAAAGCGTGCGGAATCACGCGTGAGCTTTGGGGACGTGGCGCGGGCGGCGTTGGAAGCCAACAGCGACGGGGTGCTCGAAGCCGCCGCGGCGGATCTGACAGACGTCGAGTGTCTGCACCGCCTCAGAATCGCCTGCAAACGGCTTCGATACGGGATCGAGCTCTTCCAGCAGGTGCTGCCCAAGGCCCACTCAAAGGAGCTTCTGGAGCCCTTGGAAGTCTTTCAGGAGCAACTGGGCGAGTTTACCGACGCCTCGATGCGCGCGTCGGCGATCGAAGCGATCCGAGACCAGGGCAAGGCGGAGAGGTCCGCAGCATCGGGCGCTGTGCCCAAAGCAATGACAGCGCTCGGGGCAATGCTCCGAAGCGAACGGACGGCGCTTCGCCGCGGCCAGAAGAAGGCCATCCGGGCTTGGGAAGAGATTGAGAAGGGCGGGCTGATTGATTCGCTCCGGCGAATCGTGCTCGGCCTGAGCGGGAGATCGCCAACTGCACCAGCAGTTCAGGGCAAACCCGAAGCAGCCTCATTGGTGGAATCCAAGGCGGAATCGGAAGGTACTTCGAGAAGAACTGAACGCGGCGCAGTCGCTGCCGCCAGGCAGGTCGTCCGGAAAGGCAAACGCAGGCTGGCGGCCGTCGACATCGGCACCAACAGCATCCGTCTGATCGTGGCCGAGGCAGCCCAGGACGGAACGTACAAGGTGCTTGACGACGAGAAGGAAATCACGCGGCTGGGCCGAGGATTGCACGAATCCGGCCGGCTTGACCCAGCAACCCAGGAACACTCGGCCGTCACCATCGCCCGGATGAAATCGATCGCGGAGGGCTATGGAGCGGAGCAACTTCGGGTAGTCGCAACCGCGGCCTGCCGGGAAGCCCGGAACAGCCATCAGTTTGTGGAACTTGTGCGGGAGCGCGCAGGAGTTGAAGTCGAGATCATCTCCCCGGAGGAAGAGGCTCTGCTCGCCTACCGGTCCGCCGCGGGCGCCTTTGACTTCACCGGAGTTCCCGCGAGCGTTATCGATCTTGGTGGCGGAAGCTTGGAAGTTGTGCTCTCAGCGGGTTCCGCGGCGGGCGATGTTCGCCGCGCGGGACTCGGCGGAGGCGTGATCGAGCGCGTGCACAGCTTGCCGCTTGGCGCGGTCCGGCTCACCGAGCAGTTTGGCGGGCCCGAGCGATCCGCAGGCAAGCGGTTCCGGGAGTTGGCCCGGTTCGTGAAAGAAACACTTCGGAAGGAGATCGGTAAGCCGCCGCTGGTCCCGCAGATCGTCGTGGGAACCGGCGGCACGTTTACCGCGCTCGCGACATTGCTGGCTCACAAAGAACTCGGACCGGGAGCGAGCGGGCTTTTCTCGGGTGCTGTACAAGGTCGGGAGATCCGCCGCGCAGATGTGCGCCACGTGGTTGAGTATCTGCGCGACATGAGCGTAAAGGAGCGGGCAAAGGTGCCCGGGCTGCCCGCCGACAGGGCGGACATCATCGTGTCCGGGCTTGCGGTAATCGATGAAACGCTTGGTTTCTTGCATGCAAACAGCGTCTTTGTGCACGAAGGCGGCATCCGCGACGGCCTGCTGCTGTCGATGGTGCGGGCGTCAGTCGGACCGGTATCACAGCGCGAAGTCAGCCCGATGCGCGGCGTGAAGCGGTTTGCCAAGGCCTGCAACTACGAGGCAGCTCACGCGTGCCATGTGACGCGGCTCGCCCTGCGGATCTTCGATCAGCTCGCGCCGCGCCACGCGTCGCTTCGACTTGCGAAACCTGATGCAGGAGTGGGCTCTACGTCGCGTGACCGCCTGCTGCTGGAAGCGGCTGCATTGCTCCACGATGTCGGGTATCTGATCAACTACGCCTCGCACCACAAGCACTCGTATCACCTCATCGTGCACGCGGAACTGCCCGGCTTCACCAGCCGGGAAGTGCAGGTGATCGCCAACGTCGCGCGGTATCACCGGGCGTCGGAGCCCAAGGTTGGGCATCACGACTATGCGACATTGAGCGAGGAGGACCAGTCGCGCGTGCGCGCACTCGCGGCAGTCCTGCGCATCGCGGATGGACTGGATCGCACCCACATGCAACAGGTTGAGGACGTCGCGATGGTCATCGAGAATGGCTCGGCGGCTGCGACGATTCTCGCCGCGACCGAACCGGCCGTGGATATCTGGGGCGCTGCCCGCAAATCGCGGCTGTTTACACGCACGTTTGGTTTGCCGCTGAGCTTCGAGTGGCGAAAGAGTGCGGCCGCAGATTCGCCCGTAGTTGCGGAAATTTCCTCGGTTTGAGCGGAAACCGTTCACCTCAACCAGGGAAGTGCCACTGAGTCGCAAGTCCTTATGGAGCCTGCACTTACGCGAGGGTTATCACTCGCTTGTGGGTACTGACGTGGCTTGATTCTTCCGCCGAAATCCGCTCGTAAGTCATTGCTGTATAACGACTTCAACGATTGCATAGGAGTTATACGGACGCACATTGTGCAAGGTGTGCAAAGAAGTTGCTGCAAGTGCTTCTGAGAGCGGAATTTCGACTGAAAAGTCTTGACCCCCAAAACCGGTTGTGATACAACGGTCTTTGCTCGCGAGCATACGAGCGGGTCTTGGGCCATTGGAGGTCCAGGAGAGCAAGGGTGCTCAGGTTGGTTTGGTTTGGGTCATTCGTTTTATTGGAGCCAGCCACAGGTCAATGGAGGCAACCGGCGACAGGTGGTCCGGCAAAGCGCACGCACTCACAGGCGACGAGTTGGTTCTCGTCGCTGCGGGCGAAACGTGGTTTCGTTCATGTGTTCCTGATTTTTAGGAGGTTCTCAGATGGTCCGTATGTGTGATATTATGACTCTCGCTTGTGCGACCGTCATGGCGGCTGGTACCGCCGCGACGGCGAATGACAAGGCTGCTGCGCCCATCCAGGCTCAGCCCACCGCAGTGACTCCGGGCAGCTTCCAGCAGGCGATGGGCGCCGGCTGGACCGGCCTCGTCACCCGCGGCATCAGCGATGGCTGCGAGTGCCCCGACGGCGCCAATTCCTGGTGGAATGGCGAATGGGACGGCCTCGACGGCCAGGTTTCTCACGAAGGCGGCGGCGCTCCTCAGGGCGCTGTTGCGGCCGACGACTTCTTCCTGTGCGATGGCTACATCCACAACCTGAAGTCGATCTCGGTCACCGTCCTCAACAACAGCGCGTTCGGCCTCACCCGCGCACGTCTCGAGATCTACTCGGACTGCAACGGCTGCCCCGCCGATCTGCTCTACGTCCTCAAGAAGCACTCCGTCGAGTCCCAGGGCTCCGCGGGCAACGGCTTCACCGAGTACGTCTACACCTTCGACATCAACGATCAGCAGGAAGGTTCCTGCCCGGGCGAAGAGATTCGTGGCGATATCTGCAGCACCGGCGGGATCGACCCGACCTGCGTTCGCAACATCGCTCTCCGCGGCGGCACCTACTGGCTCTCCGTGGTCGGCAAGACCGACGGTCAGATGTCTGACCTGACGTTCTGGGCGACCACCGGCAGCGCCACGAACGCTCCGTTCAACGAGATCAAGGGCTCCGTCGCCAAGAAGCGCGAAGGCGTCGCTCCGGCCAACTGGAACGATCCCTGGATCTACGAAGGCAGCGAGTGGACGTCGGTCGAGGAGTGCTGCGTTGGCTGCACCGACCTCGCCTTCCGCGTCTGCTTCGAGTCCTGCAAGATCCTGCTGGACAACGGCTCTGACTACCTCGCCTACGGCCCCCAGGGCGGTGGCTCCGAGTTCGGCGCTCGCTCCGAGCGTTCGGGCCTCATCCGCAACAGCCGCGCGGCTGACGACTTTGTCGTCCCCCCGTGCGCTGACTTCGAGCTCTGCTACATCGAGGGCTGCGTCTACACCAACTGCGACCCCGCCTTCCGCGGCTTCTACGAGATCTACCGCAACGATTGCCGCCTCCCCGACTACGAGTTCGGTGACTCGCCCCTTTTCACGGGCATGGGCACCAAGCGCGTCTGCCTCGGCTACGAGGTCTCCATCGACGGCGTCTCCGGCCTCGACGCTTACCGCATCGAGTTCCACAAGATCGCCGGCCAGGTCCTCGAGTCCGGTCAGCAGTACTGGCTCTCCATCGGTGTGCAGGACACCTTCTCCTTCATCGAGCGTGGCTACTTCTGCCGCAACTCCTACTGCGATCGTGATTGCACGATCAACTTCAACCCCGGTGCGGTCCTCGACCCCAACGCGGGCTACATTCCCGGTGGCGTCACCGAGTGGACCAGCACCAAGGAGTTCCCGGCTCGCTGGGGTTCCAACGGTACGGACTTCTCGTTCATGGTCGCGGGTAACTCCCTCGCCAGCGTGAGCGGCCCGAACGCCGAACCCGCTTGCATGGCCGACGCCAACAACGACGGCACCGTCGAAGTGGCTGACATCTTCACCTTCCTGTCCGCCTGGTTCGCCGGCTGCCCGTAATACTGCGTAAGCAGTAACTCGGGACGCTCAAGCGTCCAAGTTTCAGGAAGACTGAAAAGTCTCAAGCAACGCCCCGGGATTCGTCCCGGGGCGTTGTCTTTTTTGGACAAGCGAGCCCGTTGAATCTGTCGCGCCCGCAGGCCTCGAAGCCATGGAGTGCCGATGATCGTCCGCAACGCAACCTTTGCGATGATTCGGCAACCCATGGTTTACGCTCTTGCATCCTGGATTCCACGCTCTTCCGTCCAACGGCCGGTACAATCGGTCCCCTGTCGGGAGTGTGGAGATCACTTGGAAGCCGGTATTCTTGAACGAGTTGCGATTGGCCAGCCGAAGGCGGTGCAGGAGTGCATCGATCGATATGGCGGGCTGGTGTGGTCACTTGCCAGGCGATTCTGCGCGAACCCTTCAGACGCCGAAGACGCTGTGCAGGAGATCTTCCTCGATGTTTGGCGGAGCGCCCCACGATTCGACTCGGCGGTCGCGGCCGAGGCGACCTTCATCGCGATGATCGCTCGCCGGCGATTGATCGACCGATCTCGCCGCGCCGGATCCCGTCCCACCCCTTCGCTCGATTCCGGCGACATGGGGGCGAGCCTGGGAGACAACAAGCCCCAGCCCGTGGCCGTCGCGGAGCTTGATGAGGATGCGCAGCGGGCCGCCGTAGCCCTCGACAGCCTGAAGCCCGAGCAGCAGAAGGTGCTGCGGCTTTCGATTTATCACGGACTTTCACACGAACGCATCGCCGAAGCGACAGGATTGCCGCTGGGCACCGTCAAGACCCATGTGCGGCGCGGGTTGATCCGTCTTCGGGAGATCCTGAGCGGTGAAACCTCCAGTTCTGAGGGGGTCACATCATGACCACCTCCCCCACGAACCAGACCGACCGCTTGCTTGATCTGCTCGCCGACCGGGCGGTGCAGGGACTCTCGCCTCGTGAGGCGGCAGAGCTCGACTCCCTGTTGCGCGGGGAGTCGGGAGAGGATGCCTCGTTCGACCTGTCGGCGGCCGCGGCCAATCTGGCTCTTCTCGGCGGCCGAATCGAACCGATGCCCGCATCGCTCCGGCAGGAACTCGCGGCCCTTGGCCGCGATTGGGCATCCGGGCAGATATCGCCAAAGCCGGCCGGCAATGCACGGGCGTCGTCGAAACCGGCGAATGCGGACCGTTGGAAGTTCGCGGCGACGACAGGGTGGCTGGCGGCGGCTGCGGCGCTTGTTCTGGCGTTTGCGGGTTGGTGGATGCAGGGCCGAAGCGGTCCCACGCCCGGCGAATCGCTGCTCGCACTTCGACGTCTCGCGCCCGATCTGGTTTCGATCCGCTGGGCGCCTGGGCCCTCGGAGGCTCGGGAAGGCGCTACTGGTGAAGTGGTCTGGAGCCCAAGTCGGCAAGAAGGCTTCATGGTGTTCCAGAACATGAAGCCGAACGATCCGTATGTTGAGCAGTATCAGCTCTGGGTATTCGACTCCAAGCGCGATGAACGTTTCCCGGTCGATGGCGGCGTGTTCAACATTTCGTCGACGGGCGAAACCATCGTCGCGATTCGCACCGCGGTACGAGTGGAGGATGCGACGCTGTTCGCGGTCACGATCGAACGACCCGGCGGAGTTGTCGTTTCCGACCGCTCGCGTCTGCCGCTGCTCGCCCAGCCCAAGAAGGAAGGCTGAGAACTCCGGGTCATCAGGGCGCTGTAAGTTTCGTGAACCCGGATGATGTCAGTTCGAACCGCTGCCCGTCGAACCGTTCGAGCGTGACGGCGCGTGTCTGGCTATCAATCGCGCCGATCGTCCAGCCCTGCACCGGTTCATCACCAACCGCAAAGAGGCGGTTGTTGATCGACGCCACGGTATCCTGCCCGCGTGAAACAACGCCGCCGAGTCGCAGCTTGGGAAGAGGAGCCTCATCCTCAACGGCTGGCTGAGCCACAGCCTCCCGCACTTGCGGGACGTGGACATCAATAGGAGAACGGAGCGTGGTTTGCTGTTCTCGCCGGAGAGTAAGCCACTCAAGGGCTCGGGTCTGCTCGGCAGTAAGCTCAATCGGGGCGACGGCCGGTGTCGCCGGTGTGGCAACCACAACAACTTGCGGGACTGCCGCGGCGGCGTGGCCGGGCCCTCCGCCCGCGAGCAGACGTGCGACCTGGACGGCGACGATCGGGGCGGCGGCCGCCGCGACCCAACCCAGGCGGAGTTTGCTGCGTGAGTCAAGGGGCATGATTCACTCCGGCATGCTGACGGCGGCATCGGCAACGCGAATGACAGAGGAGGCGTCAAAGGCCATGTGGCGCGACGTGATAATGGCGACCACGGACGGAGCGCCGGGCTCGAAGTTGGCTGAGATTCGAAACCCGGTGATACCAGAGAACGGGAATGCGTCGGTGAACCCGCGAAGGAATGCGGCGATCGAGCCATACTCGCCGCGGATTGTGAACGTGTACCCGATCTCGGTGTCATCCGGCGGCGGCGGGAGACCTGGGTCCGCCGGGGCAGCGGTGCGCTGCGACTTCGCGGGCACAGGCTGGAGCTGCTCGACGTGCACGGAATGAGCCGCGGCCAACTCCGTGATCGCCGTGAGCATGCGGGCTTCGTTGAACGCGGGCCGTCCTCGATCATGGATATCGCGAGCGGCCCGAGCGACTCGATGGGCGATCTCGCGAAGGTCCGCGACCGTTGGACCGCTTTGCTCGGCATCGTGCGTCGTGAAACCCTGCGAGATGATCGATTCGGCGCGTGCGCGGGTGGCTGCTGCCTGCTGCATGATCGGGCGCGCGAGGAAGTAGTATGCCCCGCCGCAGATCAACAGCCCGAGGGCGAGTTCTACCGCGATGCCGCGGTCCTTGCGAATGTTCATGGCTGTTGCTCGCTTTCGGCGACGACCAGCGGAGCGCTGTTGCCGATTCCCGCGGCGTGCCTGCCCAGCGGAAGGGGAACGACCTCGACTATCAGATCGAACGCGTGGGACTGCGCACCGTCGATGCGTGTACGTTGCGTTGAGCCGAGCCGGACCGACCGAAAGAGGGGTGTCGCGGCAAGCGAATCGACAAAGGAAGTGATCGCCCGGGTAGGGTCGCTTGATTCGCTGAGCCGAACAAACCCGCTGATGCGGCAGGTGAGTGATTCTTTGGCCGACTGAAGCTCGATGGTGGAGAGCCGGACCCCGGGCGATGCCGCGAGTGCCACGGCTTCCAGCACGCCGGGGGCATCCGCGCCCGATCCAAGTGCCGCTGCGACTCGCCCTTCGACGCCTCCAAACGCCTGTCGGGCCACAATGGTGGCCTGACGCAGTCTCGCAGCGGATTCGCCTTGGGACATTTCCGACTGCAGTGCGCTGAGGCGGAGAGTCTGATCATCGAGCTCGGCGCGGGCAGAGTACCAGTCGCTGCCGATCCATCCACCGGCGAGCGCGACACCGACCGCCAGTGCCATGCGGGCGCGCCCACGGACCCTCTGGCGGGCGAGTTGCTCCGGAACGAGGATCGGAATGTCGTGACCGGCAGCAATGACCCCCGCGATTGCTCCGCATGTGCTGCTGAGATCTCCCGGACCGTTCGCGCGGGTCTGGGCAGAAGTCTCGACGCGTTCGAGATTGCACTGGCGGGTGACCCACTCGGCCAGGCCTGGAATATTCGCCCCTGGGCCGACGATCTGCATCTTGATGCTGGTGCGCTCCTGCTCGGGAATGCCGAACCGCAACGACTGCTTCGCCTCGATGGTGATGCGCTGAAGCGCGGGCTGAATCACGGGGAGAACTGCCGCGCCCGTATAGCCGGGGAGCCCGGGCAAGGGGTGATCTGGGGCGGGAACTCCGACGTCAGCAAGGAGTGCTCGGGCCGTGGTCCGATCCAGCAGCAGTTCCGGCGCCTGCTCGTCTCGGCCCCGCAGGGGTTGGCACAGCGCGCCAACCAGGGATTCAATCCCCACGCCGAAGTGGCGGACGAAGCGTACGGAACCCCCGGTCACGCACGCGAGTCCGGATCCGTGTTCACCGATCCAGAGTACCGCGGCGTGGTCGCGGCTTCGGCCGCCGATGCTCCATGCCGCCATGGCCGCGGCGTGCATCGCTACTGCGCCCGCGGGAACCGCGCCAGCAAACCGAAGACCTGCATGAACAACCCAGTCGCCGATGGCCTCGATCGTCTCTGTCCGCTCGGTCGCACTCAGCGAGTGGCTCTGCCGCATCGAGTGAGCAGAACCGGCGACGGGATGATCGGTCAGCAACGCGGACATTGCCAGCGGAGCGCCCTCGATCGAGAAATCCGCCACGCCCGCGATGGCAAGCCGGGCCGCCTCTTCAACATCAGCGGGCCCAAGCGAACTGGGTGCCGATGTGGCAAGCACCGAAGAAGCAGCGGATTGATAGATCACCGTTGCCTTCAGGCCTTTGCACTGGCACTCTTCAACAAGCTTGCTCAGCGATACCCGAAGACCGCTGAGGGACTCGGGAAACTCATGCTCACCGCTGGCGAGCGTGGACATCTGCACGGCTGTTCGGAGAACGCGGCGTCCACGCACAACGGCAAGCTCAAGCCGCGATGGCGAGACCTCAATGTAGACATGATGACTGCTGGTCTGCACGCTGTGGACCTCCGGAACGAGGCTGGTTCAAAGAGGGCTATCGGACATTGCAACGCGGGGCTTGATGGCAGTTCCGTAGCACTCACAAGAAGGTCGGAAACCGGCGAAGGACGTAAGGGTCACGGTTCCAATGACCACGACGTCAGATTGACCCCTCCGGCAGAATCACCCCCGCCGCCACCACTGCTGCTTGAGCTGGGCCTCAGATACGTCGCGCGGATCCGGCGCGAGGCCTGGCTCGCGAGTGATTCAGAGATGATCTCGCCCGAGTTCTCATCCACCGGGATGAGGCTGGTGTTGATTCGGGAGCCA
>JBBRUT010000014.1:0-41648 GCA_038247555.1 Phycisphaerales bacterium
CCCTGGCAGAGGCTGCGGGCCAATGATCGGGCATGTCAATCCAGAATACGCCCGCCGCCGATACCGCCTCACCCGTCACGTTCCGGGCCTTCCAGCAGTTGATCCGAGACCGGTACTACGCCACGGATTCTGCCCGTGGTGCGGCCGGGACATTTGTTCTGCTCATCGAGGAGGTTGGCGAGCTGGCGACGGCCTTGCATGACAACCGGATTGGGAAGAACCCTACTCCGGAGCAACGGGCCAACCTCGAGGAGGAGTTCGCGGATGTCATCGCGTGGCTGGCGACGCTGGCAAACATCCACGGGGTCGATCTGGAACGGTCGCTGAGCAAATACACCACGCCGGGACGTGTGGAAGGCGTCAAGGACTGAGACGCATCAGAGTCGCACGGCTTCAGCCGCCATCTGCACCGCCAGATTGTCGAAAACGGTTCCCAGACGCACGTTTCGATCCAGGTGTTCCTCCGCGCGAACCACCGCCTCGATCGACCTTAGCGCCCGCTGCGCGGCCACATCCGTCTCCAGGACTTCGGGCGTCGCCTTGGAGGAGGAGGCGCGGGCTCGCAGCTTCGCGCGTGCGTGCTCGCCTACAAACGCGAGCATCCGTCGGCCCCAGACTTTGTTCGCTCCATCCTTGCTCGCAAGTTTGTCCGCCGCGGCCACCGCGGCCGCCTGTTCATCCACCAGTTTGCCCATGGCTTCACCAAGTTCGAGCGTGTACTCGCCTCGGGACGCGGCATCGAGCATCGGTGTAAGTGTTTCGTGCCAAGCATGCAGGTTGCGGCGAGATGCGAGAGTCGCTGCACCGGGGGAGCCGGCGGCAAACCGGAGCAGCCAGTCTCGCTGGCCCTCCGGAGCAGAGGGCCCGCTGATTGCGAACCACTGACGCATGTCTTCATCCGCGAGGGCAGAAAAAGCCACTCGTTGACAACGGGAGCGAATCGTCGGGAGCAACTCATCGGGGAAGGTGGTGACAAGGATGATCACCGTTCCCTCCGGAGGTTCTTCCAGGGTCTTGAGCAGCGCGTTCTGACCCCGCGGATCAACCAGTTCCGCCTCATCGATGATGAAGACCTTTCCCACCAGCGAGTCGCCGCGGAGGGCGCGGGTCTTGGCCGCGGGCTCCAGGAGGAACTCGTCGAGTACGGCAACGGGAATGTTGCTCTGCTTCTGCTTGCGAACGGTGTCGACGCGGCTGATCGCGGACATCTCCTTGCGGATGATGTGCAGATCCGGGTGCGAGCCTGCACGCACCATCCGCTGGACGGAAGAATCGGGTTGGGGCGCGAGCTGCCCCGACAAGCCGGGAGCCGTTGTTGGATCAAGAATCGCCGCAGCGAAAGCGATCGCCGTGGTGAACTTGCCGACGCCCGCGGTTCCATGGAAGATCCACGCGTGGTGCACCCGTCCGGCCTGCATCGCGGATTCGAGCGTCTGCTTGGCGGTGCGCTGGCCGAACACGGCATCGAGCGTCGTGATCGAATACGTGGGCCCAGCGGCTTCGGGGAGCGACTCCGGGGACAGCGAGGCCGCGGCTTTGGTGGATCGTTTGGCCATGCCGGGAACGGTACGCCCGCGCCGGCGGGGCGGCCTCAGACGTTCCGGAGCTTGTTGCGGCCGTTGAACGCCGCGACTTTGTAGCACTCGGCCAGGGTCGGGTAGTTGAACACTGCGTTGACGAAGTAATCAACAGTGCCTTTGAAGGCCATGACGGCCTGCCCGATGTGGACGAGTTCGGTGGCGTCGGTGCCGATGCAGTGGACACCGAGAATCGCGTGAGAATCCTGATGGATCAGGAGTTTGAGCATGCCAATCTCGTCGCCGATCAACTGCCCCCGAGCGGTTTCCTTGTACTGGGCGATGCCTGATTCGTAAGGAATGCCTTCCTTGGTGAGCTTCTCCTCCGTCCACCCGACCATCGAAATTTCGGGAATGGCGTAGATGCCAAAGGGAAAGAGCTCCGCAACGCTTTCAAAATTCTCACCAAACATGTGGCAGGCCGCGACACGCCCCTGCTCCATTGAGGTGCTGGCGAGGGCCGGGAAGCCAATGACGTCGCCCACCGCGTAGATGTGGGGGACGCTGGTCTGGTACTGAGCGTTCACCTTGATCCGGCCGCGATCATCCGCGGCGAGCCCGGCCGCCTCGAGCTTCAGCCCGTCGGTCGCGCCCTGCCTGCCAACGCAATACAGCAGGCACTCAGACCTCAGCACCTTGCCGGATTCAAGCGTGGCTTCAACCATGGCATCGCCTGTGGCTTCGACACCGGGGGCGGCCTGACCCGAGGATGCTCCCGCTTCCAACTTGCGGATCGAGACAACGTTCTCGCCGAGCCGCAGAGTCAGCCCGCTCTGGCGGAGGTGGTACTGCAGCGCTTCGCCGATCTCGGCATCGACAAAGTCGAGGATACGGCCTCGCCCCTCGATCAGCGTGACGCGCACGCCAAGCTGCGCGAGCATCGATGCGTACTCGGTGCCGATCACACCTCCGCCGACGATGATCATGGACGTGGGAAGGGAGGGCAGGTGCAGAAGTTCATCGGAGGTGACGACCTTGATTCCGTCAAAGGGGATGCCCGTGGGTCTGGCGGGAGAAGTGCCCACCGCAACGATGAACCGCTCGCCCTTGATGAGCTCGGTCGAGTGCAGGCCGTGGACCTCAACGGTGTGCGGGTCCGCAAAGGTACCCAGACCGTTGATAAGCTCGATCCCATTCGAGAAGAAATGGTGACGGACGACGTCGATCTCGGCCTTGATGACTCGCTGGCAGGAGTTGATCAGCCCCTGCAGCTGGCTCTTGCGGTCAAAGTGCTGGAACATGTCCGTGCCCTGCCGCTGAGCGCCGACAAGGGCCAGCACGGCCTCCCGCAGGGCCTTGCTCGGAATTGTGCCGGTGTTGATCATCGCACCGCCCAAGACCTGAGCCTTCTCGATGACACAGACGGACTTACCAAGCTTGGCCGCCTGAATGGCGGCCTTCTGCCCTCCAGGGCCGGATCCGATGACGACAAGGTCGAATGTTCGCATGAAGTGCCGAGTGTATGGGGAATCAGAGTCGCTCGCGCGCAGAGCGATGGGAAATCTCCGAGGGTATCAGGTCGCTCCGGAACCTGACTGGACTTTCACCCTCGCTGCCTTCATCGGCGTTCGGCCGTTATCAATCTCAAATGCGGGGAGAGATCCAAGACTTTCGACGACAAACCCAGCGTCGCGAAGACGGTCAATCGCGGGGGGCAGCGTCGTTCCGGGGATCGGTCCATCGCGATAAATAATCACCGATTCACCGCTAACTTGCAGATGCTCGCGGAACTGATCCAGTGTCCACGGGTCCCCGGCATACATCGTGGCCAGGGCCCGAGGGTCCCCCACTACCCGCACAGGCCCACCGGCGTAGTAATCGAGCGCAGGGGTGGTGTATTCAAATGAAAAGAGTGCCGAGGCGTCGCGCCAGTCAGGTCGATCCGTGATGGCACGCACCAAGTCTCGCGGTGAGCGCTTGGCGTTTAGTGCTTCGCGCAG
This sequence comes from Phycisphaerales bacterium, assembly GCA_038247555.1. Lineage (GTDB taxonomy): Bacteria > Planctomycetota > Phycisphaerae > Phycisphaerales > UBA1924 > JAHBXL01. The sequence continues at coordinate 3,518 of JBBRUT010000014.1, forward strand.
CCATCCATACTGAAACGACTGAGCACCGCCGAGCAGAATGATCGCCGCGGCGAGCCACGGCGCTGGCGACACGCGCAGCGGCCGAGGGCGGCACCAGCTTGCCGCGGCCCAGCCCGCGAGGATCGCCCAGGCGGGCCACATCGGGGTGAGGTACCTCTGCACACCCTTCCCCAGCATGCTGAAGGCGATGAAGTTGAGGATGATCCACGCGGCGAGCATCGCAGCGCCCGGAGTGAGACGGGGCCTCCAGCGCAGCAACACCGCGACTGCAACCACGGCGAGGACGGAGCCAAGCCCCAGACCAAAGAGCATTGTTTCCAGGTTGTTGATCGGAGCCTGCGGAACGAACAGGCGGACATTGTCGTCGGCCTCCGCGCGAGAGAGCCGCGCAACGACATCCGCGCCAACTCGCTGCGCCACGAGCCAGCCCCACGTGAGCCTCACCGCGGCGGGAACGCCAATGACCAGCACAGGGTGCGTGCGTGAAAGGGCGACGAGGCAGGCACGAAGCCGCCGCGGGTGCAAGAGCCGCGAAACGGTCGTCCCCACCAAAGCCCCCGCGATGCCGATGATGATCGGCCCGGGAGAATCACCAGCCGATCGCACATTCATCGCCGCGGGGACACCAAACGCGAGCCCGCCGAGTATCGCGCCCAGAACGGCCACCCACGGGGCATCGTTCGGAGCCAGCACGAGTGGGGCTTTGACTCGTGAAGGCAGCAGCGCCAGATCGAGCGGGTCTCGGCTGAAGGCATACCACGCCGCGATGCCGCCGTAGGCCGCGAACGCCACGTAGAGCAGCCCCGGATCCTTGGTGAGCACGGCCCCCGTAGATGCAAGCGTCGCGGCGAGCACCGCCAGCCAGTTTGTGCGTCGGGCAAGGCGGTGCGTCCGGAACGCACGAGCAACAGCCCACACTGCCGCGGCGATGAAGGGGACCAGCAGAATGTCCAGTTCACCGATGCGTGCGGCGCGGACGTACAGGATTCCGGTAGCGAGCAGGGCGGCGGACCAGAACGCCGCGGAGGTGGCGAATCGGTGATCCTCGACGGAAGCGAGGTCGGGCGTAAGCAGTTCCTTTGCTGCGCCAAACGCGGCAAGCACTCCGAGAAGCCCGGCGATTGCGGCGACCAGCCGAAGGTGCCAGAGCTCGATGGTGTGGCCCATCGCCTTTGCCAGCGAGAGCTGAGCCCAGTAGACCATCGGGGGCTTGGCGATGTACGGCTGACCGTGAACCGTCGGCACGAGCCAGTCGCCCCGCGACTGCATGTCTCGAGCGACCAGCAGCCGCTGGCCCTCCTGCCAGTTGGTGATGCCGTGAGAATCGAGACCCGGGAAGTACGTGGCCAGGCAGAGCAGCGTGAGGAGCGCAACAGGCACCCAGGACAGATGCCGGGTGTGTGCGTGCTCAACGCTCATCATGGGCTTCTCGGGCCGCCTGCCCCGGAACTCTCACGGCGGGCAAACACACTTTGGCCCGACGCTCACACGACCGGCGGCGCTTAAGCGTTGTCGAGCAGTTCGATCGTCTTGAACGGCCTGCCCGCGAGCATCTCGAGCGATGCACCGCCGCCGGTGGAAATGTGGCTGAAAGCGTCGTTCATGTCGAACGCCTCGGCCGCCGCGGCGGAATCACCGCCACCGACGATCGTCGTAGCGCCCTGCTTCGTGGCGTGGGCCATCGCGCTTGCCACCTGCTGCGTGCCGATCCGGAAAGGCATCCACTCGAACACACCCATGGGCCCGTTCCAAACGATGGTCTTTGCCTTGCGGATTCGAAGGGCGTAGGTGGTTTGCGTCTTGGGCCCGATATCGAGGCCCATATAGCCGGGCTTGATGGCGTCGGTGAACGTCTGGATGTCGCCGGATCGCTCGGCGAACTGCGTGGAGCAGACGTGATCGGTCGGGAGCAGGAGGTCGCACTTGAGACGTGCAGCCTCATCGAGAATCTTCTTTGCCTGTCCGAGCATCTCCGTCTCGACGCGGCTCTCGCCCACGGGCTTGCCGAGGGCGTGCAGGAACGTGTACGCCATCGCGCCGCCGATGAGCACCGCGTCAGCCTTCTTCAGCACCGCGTCGATCATCGGAAGTTTATCTGATACCTTGGCGCCGCCCATGACCACGACATACGGCTTGGCGGGGGTGGCAAGCGCCTCACCGAGATACTTCAGTTCCTTCTCGACAAGCAAGCCAACCACGCGAGGCTTGCCGGCCATCGCCGCGGGAACAGCGTACATGGACGCATCCTCGCGGTGGCAGGTGCCAAACGCATCGTTGCAGTAGATGTCCCCATATTCAGCGAGCTTGGCGGCAAAGGCGCCGTCGCCCTTCTTCTCGCCCTTGTGAAACCGGAGATTGTCGAGCAGCAGCACGGACCCCGGACGGAGTGCCTGCACGGCCGCGGCGGCCTTGTCGTCGACAGGATCGTGCGAGGGGAACTCCACCGGCTTTCCAAGCAACGTGGAGAGGTGCTCAGCGCACGGACGGAGCGACTCCGAGGCCTCAAAGCCGTTGCCCTCGGGCCTGCCGAGATGCGACATGAGCACGGCCGATCCGCCGCGATCGATGATCGACTTGATCGTGGGAACCGCGGCGCGGATGCGGCGATCGTCGGTGATCCTGCCGTCCTCGAGCGGGACGTTGAAATCAACGCGGACGAGCACACGCGTGCCGGACACGTCGGTGGTGGCAATGGTCTTCTTGGGCATGGCAGAGGTCCCTGGTGCGGCGGGTCGGTCGCGATCGGCTCAACGAAGTTCCGGAGAGTCGATCGCGCCGGGCTTCAGTCGATGAGTCGGTCGGCCTTGGCGCGAATCGCGGCCAGGCCATCCTCGTTGAGACGATCTCGGAGCTTTCGGAGACTGGTGGCGATGCTGGCGTCGATAAGCTGATCGCCGATCTGCAGCTTCAGGCCGCCGATCATCGAGCGGTCGGTGTAGGGGTGCACGATCGGCTCCTTGCCGAGCACCTGCTGCAGGCGGTCGCGGATCGCACCAAGGTCTTCCGGGCTGATCGGCGATGCGGTGTACACATCCACCTCCACACGCCCGAACGCCTCCTGCACCTTCTCGTCAAATGCCGCGGCGATCGCGGGCAGGTGCCCCAGCCGCCCCTTGCGGTTGAGGATGAGCAGGAACCGACGGGTCAGGTCGCTCACCCGGCCGGCCAGAATCTTCTCCAGGGCCGCGCCGCGGACACCCGCGGACAGAATCTGCGACGCAAGAAACTCGCCAAACGACGGCTCGTTGCGAGCGATCTCCAGCAGGTCCTCAAGCTCATTGAGTGTCGCCTCGATCATCGGCTGGCCGCCCTCGGCCTGCGCAAGATCCAGAAGCGCAGAGGCATAAATGCGGGCGAGAGCATCGGGCTCGGTGTGGGTCAGGGGCATGGTGGCTCGATGGGCTTGGCGTGAATCACTGACCGGGTGAACGAAGCGAGGAGGAGTGAAGAGGGGCAAAGACCTGCGTGTGCAGAGCCTGTGCAGAGGTTCAGCGGGCGTAAGCCGTCTGGAACTCCGCCATCGACTCATCGACGAGCCGCTGCTGGTCCTGCGGGCGGATCTCCTTCTGCAGAATCTTGGACGCGATCGACGTGGCGAGGCTTGCGGTCTCCGCATAGATCTCGGCGAGAGCTGCACGCTTAGCCGTCTCGATGTCACGCTTGGCGCGCTCGCGCATGGCGGTGAGCTCGATGTCAGCCTTGGCCTTGAGGTCGGCCGCGATGGTCTGCTGCTGGGCCTTGGCGTCGTCGAGCATCTTCTGGGCCTCAGCGCGAGCCTGGGCCAGGCTCTTCTCGTACTGCTGCAGGGCCTCGCGCGCCTGCTGCTGGGCGAGTTCCGCGGCCTCGATTTCATCGCGAATCTTGTTCTCGCGATCGCGAAGGCCGCCCGAGATCGCCGGCCAGACCTTCACGGCAAGAATCGCGAAAACGATCGCGAAGACCACGAGCGACACGAGCATCGGCACGATGCCCTGCTCGACGGTCGGCAGAACACCTGCCGGGGCGTGCCCGGCGGCGGGGTCAGCGGCCAAGGACGCGGTCGCGCATGCAAGGGGCCCGGCGGTTGCGAGTCGCTTCAAAGTTCCGTTCATCCGATTGCTCCGAACTTCGTACGTGGGGGAATGCAAGACGCGTTGAGGCAAGGCAGAGAGACGCGTTCCCACATCTCTCTGCGATTGATCACTTCACGAAGCCGACCAGGAGGCCAACGACGATGGCGAACAGGGTCGCACCTTCGACGAGCGCGGCCGCGAGAATCATGTTCGTGCCGATGGGGCCCCTGGCCTCGGGCTGACGGGCGATCGACTCGAGCGCGCCCTTGCCGATAAGGCCGATGCCCAGGCCGCCGCCAATGACGGCGATGCCTGCGCCCAGGGCGGCAAGGCCGTGGCCGATGCCGACGCCGCCAACGGTGTCCTGCGCAAGTGCAGGGCTCGCTGTCGCGAGCAGACCCAACGCCATGATGCCAAGCTTGCTGATCTTCATCTGAGAATCACCTTTCCAGTTCTTACCCGAGTTGAACAGCCCGGTACCGCACGGCGGTCGACCGGGAAATGGCCCGTTATTCACGCGTGGGCGTGCTCGTGGCCGTGTGCCCCGTGATGCTCGTGCTCATCATGGTGGCTGAGTTGTGAAATGAATACTGCCGTGAGGAACATGAACACGAACGCCTGCAGGAAGGCGACGAATATTTCCAGGAAGTAGATCGCGATCGCGGCGATCACCGAGGCCAGCGAGATCACCGGCCCAAGGACGACGCCCGCGCCGCCGTTGGTCAGCAGGCCAACGCCGCTGACGGCGAACATGAACAGCACGGCCACCAAGATGTGCCCCGCGGTCATGTTTGCAAACAGACGAAGCGCGAGGGCGACGGGCTTGATGAGCGTTCCAAGAATCTCGATGGGAACCATCAGCGGCCAGAGGTAGGCAGGCGTACCTGCGGTGAGGTGCTGGATATAGCCGCCCACGCCCAGAGCGCGAACGCCCGCGAAGTTGATCACCAGTCCGGCGATGATCGCCAGTGCCGCGGTCACGAACAGATTCTGCGTGGCGGTGGCACCCAGAATGCCGCTGAAAACGTGGCCACCCACAAACTTATCGGCCAAGTGTGCCGTGTCGGTGATCGGCACGAGTCCGAGCAGGTTGTTGATCAGGATGAAGAAGAAGATCGTCCAGAGGAAAGGCATGAACGCGTCGGTCCGGTCCCCCAGCAGCGGTCGCGCGGTCGTATCGCGAAGATAGACACAGATGACCTCGATCATGTGCGCAAACGGATTCCGCGTGACGTAACGCGCAGAGCCCTCGCTCGCCGGGCCGGTGCGGATCCTCGACGCGGCCCAAGCCAGCAGCAACACCGTGATCAGACCCGCCAGAAGCAGATTGCCAACGTGCGCCGACCACCAGTGAATGTGGTATCCGCCGATCTCTACGACGCCCCAGCCGTGCGGAAACTGATTGACGACATGGTCAACCGGATTCGATGCAGCAAGAGTGAGCACGCTCTGCAACATTCAGACCGCTCCATCCGGGCGGCCGCTTGCCTGCCCGTGCTTGAGAGTGAAAAGTGTCCACGAAGTCTCGGCGATCAGGGCCGTCAATCCGCACACGAGAAACGTAGTCCAGAACGTACGCCCATCGGGCGAAAACGCAAAGAAGCTCGTCAGCCCGACCGCCAGCGCGACCATCATTCGCAGCATCGACGCGGCAAGGACCGCAAAGCTCAGCTTCGCCGCATCCTGCACGGTCGCCGCGATGATCAACCCCAGGCCGACTGCGCCGCCCAGAGCCCAAGCTCCTGCCGCCATCGCGGCCGCGGCGACAATCTGCCGCGCATCGCCGCCCGCCCAAGCCATCATGAAGCCCGCTCCAACACCGATTATCGCGCCGATCGCAATGCCGCCGGAAAGCGCCAAAGACGCTCCAAACGGGGTATGCAAGGGGTTGGGCTGATGCTCAGTTGGCATTCGTTCGCACTGCCCTCGGAGGCGCTCCCGATCGGACCGCAACATGCGGGGCAGCAGGGTAGCAACGTCCGTGCGCGGAGGCGAGTCTTCGGACTTTGAACGGGGCCCCGAACGCTACTGATTTGCGCGCATCGCCTCGCGGACGAACCGGACGAATCCGCCGATCAGGCCCAGTCCCAAGGCGACCAGAATCGGCCACGGTGCCCAAGCGGGGACCAGCCACCGCTGCACGGCCCAACCGACGAGGGCAAACCCCGCCACTGCGTACACGAAGTTCAGGGCGATGGCCCAGGCACCCGCCGCCTTCGCCGAGTCAGACGATTTGCGATCGATCTCCGCCACGGGCGTCATCCGTGTCGGCCGCTCCACCGGCTTCAGAAGAATCTGCGGAATCTCCGGAGCCCTCGGAGGCTCCCTCCAGCCAGGCAGATCCTCAACCCGATCCGGTAAAGCTCCCCCGGACGATTCACCTTCGTCGCGGATCAAGTCTTCTCTCGGATCTGTCGGCCGGTTCGCGTCCATGGTTTACGTGATCGCTCTCGCCACAAAGGTTCTCGCCGCGCTCAGCGTCTCCTTCAACTTGGAAACATCCGCACCGCCGCCCTGAGCGCTGTCGGGCTTGCCGCCGCCCTTGCCGCCACATGCCTCCGCCGCGGCCTTCACCCAGTCCCCCGCTTTCAGGCCACGCTTGATCAGCGCCTCCGGCACGACCGCCAGGATCGCGATCTTGTTCCCTTCAACATCCGGCGAAATCAGCATCACCGCCTTCTTCGGGCACATCTGCAACACGGTGTTCACCGCCGCCTGAAGTGCCTTGCGATCATCGCCAACTTCGATCGTATTGATGACAAAGTCTTCGAGCGAGGCCGCCGCGGCCTGCCCGATCTGCCGGGCGATGTTGGCGGCTTCGGTTGCGCGGCCCGCCGACGCGTGCTTGTTCGCCTCCTTCACGCGCTCCTGCAGCTTCGCAAGCTCAGCGCGGAGCTCAAACTTCTTCGCCGCGGGGAGAGTCATCTGATCGATCTCGCCACCAATCTCGATCACCGCCGCCCCAAGCTCAGCCTCGCCGAGTTTCGCTGCCGTAGCGATCCGCTTTGCCAAGTTGTCCGCGGCCTGAATCGCCGCCATCGCGGGTACGCCCGTCAGCGCGACAATGCGCCGGACGCCTTTGGCAACCGCTTCCTCACCGACCAGCGCAAAGCTCTGGATCTGCCCGGTCCGTTCGACGTGCGTTCCGCCGCAAAACTCCATCGAGTGCTCACGCCATTTCGATTCCTTTGGCTTGTCGAGCAGCTCCGCGACCGGAGCGCCGATCGAGACCACACGCACGGGGTCGGGGTATGCCTCGCCGAACACCGCCCGCAGGCCCTCCACTTGCTTCGCTACAAACAACGGCGCGGAATCCGCAAACACCGGCAAATTCTTCGCGATGCGGTCCCGCACAATCGCCTCGACCTTGCCGAGTTCTTCGGCGCCCACCGCTTTAGCGTGCGAGAAGTCGAAACGCAGACGGTCCTGGGCGACAAGCGAACCCTTCTGGTCGACGCCCTCGCCAAGCACCTGACGCAATCCCAGGTTCAGCAGGTGGGTCGCCGTGTGGTTCGCGGCGACGCCCGTTCGGCGCTGGGAATCGAGGGTGAGTTGCACATCGTCGCCGACGGCGATCTCGCCGCGGAGGACGTGTCCGATGTGCAGGATGTAGCCGCCATAGCCGCGGGCGTCCTCGACGCGGAACTCGCCCCCCTCGTGGTCGTCGCTCGCGCCCGCGCGGCTCTCTCGCGTGACGTTGATGCGCCCGTGGTCGGCCTCTTGCCCGCCCATTTCGGCATAGAAGTTCGATTTGTCGAGGATGAGGGCGACCACTCCCGCCCGGCCCTGAGCGGCGTGGGCGCGCTCATCAAAGTTCGCGCCGTTCCAGATGGCCTTGACGGTCGCGCGGATGGCGCGCCCGTGGAACTTGTCGACATCCTCGGTCTTGCTCACGCCCAGCGCGCTCGCGAGCCGCGAGATCGCATCGGGAGACAACGTCGCCGCGCCCCCGCCCTCCGCGGCGAACTTTCCGCCCGAACCGGCGCGGGCCTTATCCTTGGCCTCCTCCATGAGTTTCTCGTAGCCGGCGACATCGACGGTCATGCCGCGCTCTTGGGCCATCTGCACGGTCATGCCGATCGGAAAGCCGTAGGTGTCGTGCAGCTTGAAGCCGTCGTCGCCCGAGATCTGCTTCGACCCTCCGCGCTGCGCCGCCTCCTCGAATAGCTTGATCCCGCGATCCAGCGTCCTTCCAAAGCTCTCCTCTTCCTCCCGCACGATCTCCACCACACGCGCCGGGTTCTTCCGAAGCTCCGGGAAGAACTCGCCAAAGCTCTCGACGACCGTGGGCACCAGCTGCGCAAAGAACCCCGGCTTCGCGCCAAGTGTCTGTCGGCCATAGCGAACCGCGCGGCGCAGAATCGCCCGCAGCACAAAGCCGCGGCCTTCATTGCTCGGCACCGCGCCATCGGTGATGGCGAACGTCAGCGTCCGAATGTGATCCGCAATCACGCGGTACGCCGTGTCCACGTTCCCCACATCCGCCGCACCGAGCTTGCCCATGTAGGGCGTCGCGCCCGTCAACCGCTCGATCGCCGCGAAGATCGGCATGAACACATCGGTGTCGTAGTTGGACCGCTTGTTCTGCAGGATGCTCGTCAGCCGCTCCAGCCCCATGCCGGTATCGACATGCTTGGCGGGCAGCGTCGTCAGCTTGCCGCCTTCTTCACGGTTGAACTGGATGAACACGTTGTTCCAGATCTCAATCACATCCGGGTCGCTCGCGTTCACCTTGTCGGCGACCAATCGCTTCTCTAGCCCCATCGCCGTCAGGCGATCGACATGGATCTCCGTGCACGGCCCGCAAGGCCCTGTCTCCCCCATCTCCCAGAAGTTGTCCTTCATGTTGCCGGGGATGACGCGCTCGGGCGGGAGGAACCGCTCCCACAGAGCCTTGGTCTCGAGGTCGGGCTCAAGCCCAGACTGCTTGTCGCCGCCGAAATAGGTCGCGTACAGCGCAGCCGGAGGAAGTCCGTACACCTTGGTGAGCAGTTCCCAGGACCACTCCACCGCTTCCTTCTTGAAGTAGTCGCCAAACGACCAGTTGCCGAGCATCTCGAAGAATGTGTGGTGGTACGTGTCCTTGCCGACATCATCAAGATCGTTGTGCTTCCCGCCTGCGCGGATGCACTTCTGGCTGTTCACCGCACGCTTCATGCCGAACAACTGCGACCCCGGCTCTGCGCGGCCAAGAAACAGCGGCTTGAACTGGTTCATACCCGCATTCGTGAACAGCAGCGTCGGGTCATCGTGCGGGACAACAGGCGACGACGCCACAAACTTGTGAGCGTGCTGCTTGGCGAAGTAGTCAACGAAGGTCGAGCGGACGCGTGCGACTGGCCAGTTCATGAGCGGAGTGTACGCCGCATGTTCGGGCGTTCAGCAGGCTCCGCTCACCTTGATCTTGCCCGATTGACAAACGCCTCGTACTGCTCCGGCGTGTCGATCCCCCCGCCGCCGGTCGCTTCCGGCCGCACGATCGCGACCGCGATCCGCAGGCCGTGCTCCAGAGCCCGAAGCTGCTCGAGTTTCTCCATCTGCTCAAGCGGTGTTGGGGCCATGGCGGCGTACCGCTCGAGCGTCGCCCGGCGATACACGTACAGCCCGATGTGCCGCAAGCATCGTGCCGGTTCACCGGCGTTTCCATCACGGTCAAACGGGATCCGTGACCGTGAGAAATAGAGCGCAAACCCGTCACGCGAGAGCACGACCTTCACGATGTTCGGATCATCCGCCCGCTCCGCAACGCCCATCAGCGTCGCGGCCGTCGCAATTGCCGCCCCCCCACTCGCCCCCCCACTCTTCACAGCTTCTCCCTGCATCAGCGCAGCCACTGAATCATCAATCACCGAAGGGTCGAGTTCCGGTTCATCCCCCTGCACGTTCACCACGATCGCATCTGTCGCGAGACCCAGCTTCGCCGCGGCCTCCGCCAGCCGGCTCGTGCCGTTCGGGTGCTCCGTGCTCGTCATCACCGCTTCCGCGCCAAACGCTCGAGCCGCCGACATCACGCGGTCATCATCGGTCGCGATCACCACTCGCGACAAACTCGCTGCCCGCTTGGTGGACTCCCACACATGCTGGATCAGCGGCTTGCCCGTGCCATCTGCCAGCACCTTGCCGGGAAATCGCGTCGAGCCCAGTCGCGCGGGGATGATGGCCACCGCCCCGCCGCCGGCACGAACGCCAGAGCCCGGTGATCCGCTCACTCGGACGCTCCGCCACCGGCCGCGGCCGGGGTGGCACCGCCACCCTTGAGTTGGGCGATGAGTGCTTTGAGATCGTCGCGATGCTTGCGCACATCCTTGTAATCGATCTTCTGGATGGTGATTCCCGCGGCCAGCTTGTACGCCTCATCGGCGTCGGCCTGGTCCTGGTTCTCCCTCGCCCGCATCGCCAGGGCCTGCATCAAGCCGTAGCGGAGTTCCATCCCGACATCATCCGTATGGATGTCGTGCGATGCCAAGGCCTGGCGAAGCGTTTCGATCGCTTCATCCGCAAAGCCGTCCATGTGCAGAAATGACAATCCAAGGAGATTCAACACCTTGGAGCGGTGCTTGGGGTCGGCCTTCGCTTCCTGGAAGAGCCCGACGGCCTGGTCGTATCGCTTCAATCCGTAGTACGCCTTGCCCAGTTCATACTTCTTGATGAGGTCGGTCGGGTAGGCCGCGACCTGTTCCTGGAGCGATCGCATCTCGCGCTCGCGCATTTCCTGGAGCGCCCGGCGGAAATCTTCCCGCGCCGAATCATCCGAACCAGCGGCCTCCGCCGCGGCTTTGAGCTTCACGACACGTCTGCGGGACTGGACGAGCCGGATTCGCTCAGCCTGCTCTTTGTACCGGAACTCACGGGTGACTTCGAACGCGGCGGTAAACAACTCATACGCCTTCTCTTCATCCTCGGGCCTTGCGCTCTCGAGAAGGAACTTGCCGTACTTGTTGATTGCCGGACGATCGGCAGGATTCGCCTCGTATTCGATACGTGTTTTCTCGATCAGACGGTCGAGCGTTTCTTCGCTCTTGTTGACGCGCTCCTCGTCCTGAAGATCCTGCTGCTTCTGCGTGTTTCGGATGTTCTGCCGATAGCCCCCGCTCTCGCCGGTCTTGTCGAATCCGCCCTTGAACATGGTCGATTCGGCAGACAGGTTCTTGACGCGGGCCGCGAGCTTGCCATCTTGAGGCGCCAGCCGCACCGCGGCCTCGCCAACAACGACGGCTTTGTCAAAACGCTGATACTTTTCAAACACATCGAGCGCCGCGACCAGGTGATCCACGCGCGGACGCTTTTCCTGCGAGGCAGCGCCTGCTGCGCGGTCTGCGATCCAGATGGCCGGTTCCTTGAGCCCGAGTTTGGCCGCGCTGTTCATCGCCCGAACACCAAGCCCGGCGTCGGTGATCTTCGTTCCCCACATCAGCAGGTCGAAGAGGTAGCGGTCAAGGTCCGACCTCCCGCCCGAGAACATCTTGACGATGTCCTTGGCCGGACCCTTGCTCTTGTTCTCGACAGCATACGACTGGGCTGAGCGCATGAACCCTTCGAGGCCCTTCATGCTGGTCGGGTCTTGCCGAAGCCCGCCAAGCCAGAGCTGCATCGAGTACCCATAGTTGGTCGCGTCGTGCAGCCCCTGCGCCCGGTCGAAGAATCTCTCGGCCTTGTCGGGGGAATACTCAAAGCCCCCGCCGCCCTTGCCGCTTGATGCATCACCATCCGGCGTTCCGGTCGTCCCGGCTTTCGCGGCCGGAGCCGTGCTTCCCCCGGACCCGTTGGCCGTCTGCGGCGCGGCGGCATCCTCGGGCTTGGCGTCCTGTTTTTTCTTGCCGAACCAACCCAATGCAGACTCCTTGTGTCGTCTGTCGCTCCAACCTCGCCGACAGCCAGACGCAATCCTACCGGCCTTTGTGCCGGACCGTCAATGACGGCATCCGATTGATTGAACCCCGCCTCAATCGACCACCCATCGAGACTGCTCACCCGATACGCACTCCGCTGGTCCCCCGATCCATTCTCCTGCCTCCTAAGGTTGGGGCATGACCGTCGATCCCGCCAGGCTGGAAATCCGGACGTACCCCGACGAGGTGCTTCGCGTCAAAGCGCGGCCAGTCGCCGCGGTGACCGATGAGGTCCGGGCGGTTGCGCACCGCATGATCGAACTGATGCACGAGGCCGAGGGAATCGGCCTCGCTGCCCCGCAGGTGGGCCTCCCATGGCGAATGTTTGTGGCGTTCGTCCCGGAAGGGGATAAGCGGTCGGCGACCAGAGTTCCGCCCGACGCCATGCGGGAAGCGATGACCTTCATCAACCCTGTTCTGAGCGAACCCGCCGGACCGCTCGAACCTTTGAACGAGGGGTGCCTGTCGCTGCCGGAGATTCTTGGCGAGGTGGTGCGTCCCTCCACCATCACGCTGACGGCGACGGGCCTCGACGGCCGGACTTTCACCCTCACGGCCACGGGCTTGCTGGCTCGCTGCTTTCAGCACGAAGTCGACCACTTGGACGGCGTACTCATCATCGACAAGATGACGCAGATTTCCAGGTTGAAGAATCGCTTGGCCGTCCGCGAGCTGGAGCGGTCCGCGTCGCATTGACGGATCTTCTACACTCGCTTCGATGCGGCTGATCTTCTTCGGTTCCGGAGCATTTGGCATCCCGACACTCGCGCACCTCGCAAAGTCGGGCGTGCACGATATCGGTGCTGTCATCACGCAGCCAGATAAGCCCGCGGGTCGCGGCGGCCGTCTCACTCCCACCCCCATCGCCGCATGGGCAGCGGAACATCTGCCGAAAGTCCCAGTCCTGAAGCCGCCGAAGGTCAACGCTCCTGAAGTGGTTGCAGAGATCCACAAACTCGCAGTTGCACCTTCTGCCCCATCACATCCCACATCCGACATCCCGCATCCCACGTTCGTTGTCATCGCGTTCGGCCAGAAACTCTCGCCTCGCCTGCTTGAGGGCGTGTTCGCGATTAACCTTCACGCCTCACTCCTGCCGCGGTGGCGCGGTGCAGCGCCGATCAATGCCGCGATCCTCGGCGGCGACACGGAGACCGGAAACTCGATCATCACGCTGGCCGATCGCATGGATGCCGGTCTCATCCTCGCGCAGACCGATCCGCCGCTGCCGATCGATCTCCTCATCACCGCTGGCGAACTGCACGACAAACTCGCCCAAGAGGGTCCGATTCTGGTCGACCGCGTGCTCGCGCAGCACGCCGCGGGAAGTCTCTCGGCACGTCATCAAAGCGAGGCAGAGGTTACGATCGCCACCAAGCTCAGCAAGGCCGATGGCTATATTGACTTCCACCAGCCGGCCGACTTTCTCCGCCGCCAGGTCCACGCGCTCACACCTTGGCCGGGGGTTACCACCCAGTTGCACACCGCGCCCGATGCGTCCGCCATTCCGCTCAAGCTCCTGCGAGTCCGGAGCGGCCCGCCCTCCGCACCCGGTACCCGCCACGAATCCGGCACCATCCTCGATCCTTCCCGCGGCGTGATATCCTGTGCGAATCACACCACGCTGGAGATCATCGAACTTCAGCCCGCAGGCAAACGCCCGATGGATTGGGCCTCTTTCGCCCGCGGCCGGCCGATCCCGGCAGGATCGCGCCTCATTTCCGCGGATGCCTGAAGCATGACGCTGACTCTCTGGGATCTCACCGATGCTCCTGCCGCCCCACCAGCCAAACCAGTTGGCTGGATCGACCCCACCGGCCGCGGCTTTCCTGTTCGCTTGGCTCCTCCAATCGCCGTCACGCCACCGCGTGCGGACGGCACATGCATCGCCCATGCGCCAACGGTCTCTTCCATTCCGCACTCCGCATTCCACACTCCGCACTCTCTGCCTCCACATCCGTCATCCGACATCCCACCTCCGACATCCATGGAGGCCCGCTACGAGGCCGTTACACGCCTGATGCTCAAGACACACGGCATCCGTGTCCGCAAGTGGCGCACGAGCATGAGCGGCGTCGCCTGGTGCCTCACCTACCGCGATGGCACCGTCAAGCGACTCATCGAAGCCCCGCGCCCCCGCGGCCCGATGTCCGCCGCGGTCTTCCTCCACGAGATCGGCCACCACGCCATCGGCTTCAACGTCTACAAACCTCGCTGCCTTGAGGAGTACCACGCCTGGCGTTGGTCGCTCGAAGCCATGTACACCCACGGCCTGAACATCACCGATCAGGTGCGATACCGCATGCACGCCTCGCTGTGGTATGCCGTCGCAAAGGCGAAGCGTCGCGGTATCAAGTCCGTCCCCCCGGAACTCGATCCATACATGCTGCGTCCATCTCGCCCGCGCCAAGCAGCCTCACGCTGACCCCGTCGCCGGGACCGCCGCGTTCGGCGCCGCGCGCTGCCGCTTCGTCGAATGGGCCCTCGTGATCAGTACGCACCCGAGTACAAAGATCACGATCCACGCTCCCACGCTCCACGCAAACACCCACCTCGCTGGCCCGATGGTCATGCCCGTCCCGCTGGCCACCGCGGAGAAGCTCAGCGAGTCGCTCAATCTGCCGCCGTTGTTCACGTACACGGTCAACGCCGAGACCTCACTCGCCAATCCGCCCGTCCCCGCGCTGGCCGCAGCAAGTCACGCCGCCACATCCGCATCACCAACCGGCATCGTCCCTGCGGCGACCTGCTTCGCAGGCACAACCCCCGGCGGCGAAGTGATCTGCCAGGTGTTCCCAACAAGGTCTACCTGCAGCGCAATCGGCGTCGCCACGTTCGTCTGCGCGGTCTGAACAAGCAGCCGGTGCGCCGGCGAGGAGATCGCCGACGATGCCGCCGTCGCCGTGCCGAACGCCGTCACCGAGATCTGCGGCAAGCCGCCCGACACCGGTGTCAACACCTCGTTCCGCGAAAAGCTCATCCGCTGCCCGCCCGGTGCGCTCCCCAGTATGGCCGACGTCACCAGCCCGCCGAATACCGCTAGCACAGCGCACGCCGCGAACTTCTCCGCGACGTGCACCCTGTGCTTCGGCCGAACTCCCTGCACGAGGATCCCTGCGCGGCGTAAGTCCGACCCGCACTCCGGACACGTAAAAGTCGAAAGCCCTTCCACCGAATACCTGCACGCGCCGCAGCACGGCACGCGAACCCGGTCGCGCCATCGCACGACCGCGGCCCCCAGGAACATCTCCAACGACGCGACGATGACCGACCCGAGCAGAACCACAATCCCGAAGCCAAGTAGCGATCCGTCCATCGGCACTCCTCCCGCCCCGCCCAGCTGTCATTCCGCGCCGCAACGCTCCTTCTGGCTGCTTGGGAGTGCCATTTCCCCATTCTAACCCACCCACTTCAAACGCCCCGGAGGCGACTCGAACGCCCGACCTGCCGCTTAGAAGGCGGCCGCTCTATCCAACTGAGCTACCGGGACAAACCGACCCCATCCTATTCGCCTTACCCCCCTCTGGGGGTTATGCACTTAATCCGGCCAAACCGCAAGGATTCCGGTCTGCCAGTAGCCCCGCGGATCCGGGACGTAAACAATCCGGTGTTCATTACCTCCCACTGATCGGAGTTCCGGCAGGATGCTCGAACCTCGCACCATCACACCAATGGCCACCGCGATCCAATGCCCGGCCGCACCCGCCGTGCTCTCTTTCCGCGATCAGGCCGCGGCGGCGTACGAGCTTACCAAGCCGCGCATCACGCGAATGGTGGCGATCACCGCGGGCATCGGCTTCACCCTCGCGGCGATTGGCCGACCCTGGACTGCGACGGACCTGATCCTCTCCGCACTTGGCTGCATCCTGGGCACCAGTCTTTCTGCCTCCGGCGCCAACGCGCTGAACCAGTGGTTCGAGCGCGACCGCGATGCGCTCATGAATCGCACAAAGACGCGTCCTCTGCCCGAGCACCGGCTCTCCGCCGCAGCCGCGCTGTGGATCGGACTTGCACTCGGCTTCGCCGGCGTGCTCGTTCTCTGGGCCCTCTGCGGCCCCGCCGCCGCCCTGGTTTCCGCCACGACCATCATCCTCTACGTCCTGCTCTACACCCCGCTCAAGCCGGTCACCGCATTCAATACTCTCGTCGGTGCGATTCCCGGCGCGCTGCCGCCCGTCGTCGGCTTCGCCGCCGCGTGGGGCGTCGGCGCAACCACGCCCTGGGCCGCGGTCGTTCATCCGCTGATCCAGCCCGCGGCGTGGGCACTCTTCCTCATCATGCTTGTCTGGCAGGTTCCGCACGTGCTTGCGATCGCGTGGATGCACCGCGACGACTACGCCCGCGGCGGCTACCGCATGCTTCCGATGAATGATCCTACAGGTCGAATGACCGCCTTCACGATGTCCGCGTGGGCCGTGACACTTATCCCCGTCTGCCTTGCGCCGGTGCTGATCATGCCCGATCTGCTCGGCTGGCTCTACGCGACGCTTGCGATCTTGCTCAGCGGCGTGTTCGCAGCCATGTGCCTGCGGCTGATCTGGAGCTCCGAGCGCAAGCACATTCGCGCCGCCTTCTTCGCCAGCATCATCCACCTGCCGCTGGTACTGATGGCGCTGGTTGCCGATGCGTTGCTGCACACCTGGCTGCTCTGACCGTCACACGCCAACGGCCCGCCGAATCCACCCGCCCCCTATCACCCGTTCCCCGTCATACAGAACCACGGCCTGACCCGGTGTAACGGCCTGGACCGGCTGGTCAAACTCCACTTCGATCTCCTCCCGCTCCGCATCCCACCGCACCCGCGCCGCGGCTGGCTTCCCATTGCTCCGAACCTTCGCCGCGCACTCCCGCCACTCCCCCGCCGCGGGCTCATCAGCCAGCCAGTTCACCTCACCGGCAACGAGTCCGCGTGCAAGCAGCATCTCGCGAGGCCCCACGGTCACGGTGTTGTCTTCGATGTTCTTCCCGACCACGAACACCGGGTAGCCCAGGGCCACGCCCACTCGTCGCCGCTGGCCGATGGTGAAGTTGTGGTGCCCGCCGTGCTCGCCGACCTTCTTCCCCTCCGGATCGAGCACATCCCCCGCCGGCAACTCCGCAAGCGTCTCGCCCCGCCTCCGCTCCACCAAGCCCGCGTAGTCATTGTCGGGAACGAAGCAGATCTCCTGCGAGTCCGGCTTGTCAAATGTCGGCAGCCCCAGCTCCTTCGCCATCGCGCGTACATCGGCTTTGCGATACCCGCCGATCGGCAGCAGCGTCTTCTCCAGCCGCGCCCGCTTCATTCCAAACAGCACGTACGACTGGTCCTTGTCAAGATCGAGCCCGCGCACCAGCGCAGCCCGCCCAAGCTCATCCCGCTCCACCCGTGCATAGTGCCCCGTCGCCACCCATTCCGCTCCAATCTGCTCCGCGTAGTCGTGCAGCTTGCCGAACTTCAGCCAGTCGTTGCAGCGCACGCACGGGTTGGGTGTGCGCCCCGCCACATACTCATCCACGAAGTAGTCGATGATCCGCCCGAAGTCCTTCTTGAAGTTCACGACGTAGAACGCGACCCCAAGCTCCGCCGCGACCAGCCGCGCATCCGCCGCATCGTTGATCGAGCAGCACCCCTGATGCCCGATCTTCACCCGGTTCGGATCACACGCGATCTGCCGCTCATCAAACTCGAGCGGCGAATCCAGCGTCTCCCCCGGCGAGCCCAGCCGCATGAAGCAGCCCACCACCTCATACCCATCGCGCGCAAGGATCGCCGCCGCGACGGAGCTATCTACTCCGCCCGACATCGCGACCAGCACCTTGCCTTTGTGTCCGCCAGAACTCATGCCCACATCGTAGGGGCCACGAGGATTACACCGTCACGGCTTCCTTCTTCTCCGCCTTCTTGTCGGTCGCGCCGTACGTACGAGCCCTTGGCGTCACAAGACTGGTATTCACAGGCTCAAGGCTCAGCACGTGCCGCCCAGTGCGGGCGTCAAACCTCGCCACCGTGGTCTTCATGAACTGCTCATCGTTTCGTTCTGGGTAGTCGGTCCGGAAGTGTGCCCCGCGGCTTTCCTTGCGGATGAGCCCGCCCTCCACCATGACCTCCGCCAGAATCAGCATGTCGCCAACAGCACGTGTGTAGCTCAGCGTCTGGTTCGTCCACGCCGCGCTGTCACCCAGTCTCACCCTCGTAAACCGCTCGCGCAGCTCCCCCAGCTTGGCGAGGGCTTTCTCCAGCCGTGGACCGGACTTCACGACAGTCGATGCGGCTGTCATCTCTTCGCCCATCTCCATCGCGATCTGATACGGGTTGTACAGCTGATCCTGACCGGTGCCCGCGCCGGGCGCGACTGATGCCAACAGCCGCTGCGCCTTGGCATGCTCTTCACTGACCTTGCGGTCATACACACCCTGAGAGAGCGTCACGGCAGGCGTCGATCCCGGCTCTTCATCTCGCACGTAGTTCGACACACCCAGCCCGCAGAACAAGCCGTCGAAAATGCAGCTCAGCAGCGCATTCGCGCCAAGGCGGTTGGCGCCGTGGTACGCGAAGTTCACCTCGCCAAATGCGTAGAGGCCGCGGACATTGGTCATCATCTGTGTCGGTTCGCCCAGCACAAGGCCGCGCCCGTCACCCTTGGGCACAAACTGTGTCCACAATCCGCCCATCGAATAGTGAACGGCTGGAAAGATGCGCATCGGGTGATCACGAGGGTCCTCACCGACGAACTTCTCGTAGATCTCCAGAATCGCCCCCAGCTTCGAATCCAGGTATGCCCGGTCCTTGTGTGTCAGATCGAGGTACACCTCGTTGCGCCCCGCCACGCCATATCCCTGCATGCAGACTTCAAAGATCTCGCGCGTCGCGATATCTCGCGGCACCAGATTCCCGTACTTGGGATACTTCTCTTCAAGGAAGTACCATCGCTCCAGCTCGGGGATCTGCTTACCCGCGCGAAGGTCCTGCTTCTTCCGCGGCACCCACACCCGCCCGCCCTCGCCTCGCGCCGACTCGCTCATCAAGCGGCACTTGTCCGCGCCAGGAATCGCCGTCGGGTGCACCTGGATCATCTCGCCGTTGCCATACCACACACCCGCCTGGTAGCACCGGCTCGCGGCACCGCCTGTACACATCACCGAGTTCGTGCTCTTGCCGAACACCAGCCCGCACCCACCAGTGGCCATCACCACCGCATCGCCGCGGAACGCACGAATCTGCATCGTGCGAAGGTCCTGCGCCACGATTCCCACCGCACGGGCCGATTCACCCTCCCCGTCGATCACCGGGGACAGGAACTCCCAGAACTCGTACTTGGTGACTTTCCCCTCTGTCTCAAGCCGCCGTACCTGCTCATCCAGCGCGTAGATGAGCTGCTGCCCCGTACTCGCGCCGGAAAAGTGAGTTCGCTTGAAGAGCGACCCGCCAAAGAGCCTCAGATCTCGATACCCCTCGCTCGTCCGGTTGAATGGCACGCCCATGCGATCCAGCAGGTCGATGATCTTCGGCGCCCATGCCGTCATCTCGAAAACCGGCGGCTGATCGGCCAGAAAGTCCCCACCGTAGATCGTCTCATCGCAGTGCATGTACTCGGAGTAGCCCTGCTGGCGAGCAACTTCGTTGCAGGCGTTGATTCCCCCTTGGGCGCACACGGAGTGGGATCGCTTGACAGGGACCATGGAGAACAGGTCCACCGGAATCCCGGCCTCCGTGATCCGGATCGCCGCGGCCAGCCCTGCCAACCCACCACCGACCACAATGACCCTCTGCTGGGACATGCTTACCTCGTCTCCTGAGCGTCGATAACCCTGCTTGCTGCCGGGGGAGCCTCATGCGTGCTGGTTGCGCCGAGTTCCACCCTCCGTGCTTGTTCAGGACTCAACATCGCAAACCCGACAACGCTGCTCCACGCGGCCAACATCAGGCCCGCGCCAACCGCGGCGCACACATATCCCCACCGCTTCTGCGCTGGCCGAGAAACCGTCAAGCCCCAGGTGATGGCCGCGGTCCAGAGGCCGTTGGCAAAGTGAAACACCAGCAGACTCACCCCTGCAAAGTAGAACAGCGAAACGGCGACTCCCGCGGCGGTGAACGCTTCACCCCCCCGCATCGCCGCGGCGAGACTCGACGCTGCGAAACTCTGCGACCATTGCGTGCCCCCAGGCACAAGGAACGTCCACCCCCAACGCAGAGTCGCCACGTGATAAAAGATGAAGAGAATGCCGACGTACCCGCTCCATCGCTGGAGGGAGTACCGCCAGTTCGACATGTAGCCGTAGGAACCCAGGTTGCTCTTGCCGCTCAACGCATAAGCCATCCCCAGGATGGAGTGGAACGCGATTGACGACCAGAGCACGATCTCGATCAGCAGCAAGTGGGGCACCTGCGTGTTGATCCAAACCACTTCCTTGTGAAAGTATCGAACACCGCCCTCGACCAGCGTGTCGGTCGGATACTCGCCGCGAAGCCCGACCTTGCCCCACATGATCGACGAGTTCGTCGTCAGGTGAGCGATCAGGAAAACCCCGATCGGCAAAATTCCGGTCAGGGAGTGAAGTCGCCGGAGAAGGAAGTGATTCCGGTTGAACCACGACTGCTTGTGCATCGAAGAGTTCCCAACTCATCCCTCCACCACTCCACCGTCTCGGCATCGTCTCGCTTACGTCACCAGGCCCAGGCCGGCTCCGGTCGCCGGGCCGGTTGGCGGAAGCCCGCCAGCTCCTCCCAAGCTCCCACCCATGCCTCCACCCTTCATCGCGCCCTTCGCTACCGCCTGCGCAACAGCCTTGCTGATCTCGACAAACTGCAGACGAAGCTGGCTCAGAACCTGTGCGAGGTCCGCAGCCTCCTCGGCAGTAAGGTTGCCCTTAGTCTTGTCTTCGAGGACTGCCAGCAAATCGATGTGGAACTTGGCGTGTTCCAGCGAAACCATCGCGCGACCGGTTTCGGGGTCAGGGAATGCACCCATGTACATGAGTGCCTGGGTGATCAGGACTTCCAGCAGGCTGCGGAAGTCGGCGGGGGGCAGGCTCTCCATCCCCTGTGCGGCCGCCGCGCCACCAGAACCGGAAGCTTGTGCGGGCCTTTCGGCCGCCGCCTTCTTCTCCTGAGCGGCCATTTTTTCGCGCTCAGCCTGAGCCTGAGCCTTCCAGTCGCTGTCAATGACGATCTTCGGCTCGCCGGGGTTCTGAGACATCATCCCTCCTCGCGGCCGTGCCCACCGTCGCCGCAAGCCCACTATAGGAGCCTCGTTTGCAGACCCGAACCCGGCCGGGTAACCTCTTACTCATCGACTCTCAAATGTGCAAGGACGCCCACATCAACCTCACCCGCATCTCCCTGTTGCTCGCCGCGGCCGGATTAGCAGCCTGCTCGTCGGGTAATCCCCGATCCACAGGCGAGCGGATCAGTGCAGGTCAGTTTGTCACCTCTCACGCACCCGCGGCGTCGTCGTCGAACGGAGCGGCATCGCCTGCAGCTCCCCCAACCACGGCGACCGCAGGCACGGCTGATCCAACACCCTCTCCAGCCGGGTCGACAGCGAGCCCTGCGACCGCTTCGACATCCACCACGGGGCAGCAGGTGCCGACTCCAAGGCCCATGCCCGAAACCCTCGCGCTCCGTTCATTTGTTGGCGAGCCGCAAGTCGTCGGAACTCCGGCAAAGCCGACGGACAACCCCATCGTTCTGGAATCGGTCATCGGCCAGATCAACGGACGCCCGTTGTTCGCATCTGAGGTGCTCACGCCGCTTGACGGACGACTTCGCGCGGCCGCGAGCGAGGTCGGCGGCGACCGCACGCGGTTCATGCGGGCGACCTCCCAAGCAGTCACAGAAGTGGTCACCCGCAAGGTCATCGATGAGCTCATGCTTGCAGAAGCGCAGGCCTCGCTCCCGCCGGAGACCCGTCAGGGACTCTTCTACTTCCTTGGAAAGATTCAGCAGAATCTTGTCAGCACGCAGGCTGGCAGCGCTCTGCAAGCGGACGAAGCGTTGCGCGAAACGACAGGGCGCACCCTGCAGCAGCAGGCCCGCGAGCTTCTCGAACGCGAACTGATCAACAACGAGATGCGCAGCAAAGTCATGCCGCGCGTCAATGTTCCCTGGCGACTCATCCGGCAGGACTACGAGCGTAACTCCAACAAGTACGACCTTCCCGGAAGCGCGACGCTCCGTGTGATCACCGTGCCCGCGGCCGATGCCGATGCGGTCCGCCGTGCAGAAGAAGCGATCGCCAGCAAACCATTTGCCGAAGCTGCGGCGATGGATTTCAACGGTTTTCTTCAGTCACAGGGAGGGCTCGCCGTCCGCGAAGTGGCGGGGCCGTACGGTGAGGCGCCACTTTTCGCCGATGCAGCCTGGAACGACGCCGCGTGGAAGCTTCAGCCCGGGCAAACCTCGCCGCCCACTCCGGTGCGAACCAATCTCGTATGGGTGCACCTGGAGCGACTGGAGCCGGGCAGCACGATCCCTCTCTATGACGCTCAAACCGAGATCGATGGCGTTCTGCGCGACCGGAAGTTCCAGCAGGAGCGGGACGTTTACCTGCAAAGATTACTCGCCCGGGGAAGTTTCACGCCGCTTGAATCGATGGCGCAGGAAGCGATGGTGATTGCCATCGAGCGCTATCTGTCCCCCGGGGCTCGCTGAGCTTTGCCCATGCCGCGATGGCTCATGCGAGTGCTCCGCCTCCTCAAGCCGCCCGCGTGGTCAGAAAACCGCGACCCGCTCGGCCCGGCCGGAGAACGCGCCGCCGAAAGGTTCCTCAAGTCCCGCGGCTACCGCATCCTCGCGAGAAACGCACGTGTGCCGATGGGCGAGGCCGATCTTCTCTGTGAAAACCCCGATCGCACCGCCATCATCCTTGTCGAGGTGAAGTCGCGCAGGCTCGACGCCGACCGCCCCGACCCGCCCGCCGAGGCCGCGGTAACCAAAGACAAGCGTCGCAAGCTCGTGAAGATCCTCATGCACCTGGCCCGGGCCAACCGCTGGCGCTCGCAAGCCCTGCGCATCGACATCATCGGCGTTGATTTTCGCGCCGGCAAACCCGTTGAGATCCGCCACCACATCGGCGCAGTGGGCATCCCCTCCCGCCGCCGCGAAGCCTGACGCTTCAGCCACGCCTGCGTCCCACCAGTTGCTCGCGACGAACCCGGATCGCGTTGGGCTTTGGCAGCTTCCTGTCATGCCCCGGACCACTCGCAGCCATACCCCACCCTTCATCACGCCGCGGGCTTGTCCTTCCGCTCCGCCAGCTTGCCACGGAACGCCATCTCCAGCCGCATCTCCTCTGCCCGGCCGGCATCGATCTTGGTCGGCATGATCACGCTGAACATCGAGCCGCGGCCGACTTCGCTCTCAAGCAGGATCTCGCCCTGCAAAATCCCGGTCAGCTCCTTGCAGATCGCAAGCCCCAGGCCTGTACCGGCGTGGCGACGGGTGTGACCGCTGTCGGCCTGCTGAAACTTCTCGAAGATCCGGTCCCGGTCCTCGACCGCGATGCCCGGACCCGTGTCGAGCACGCTGATCCGCACCCGGTCCGTCGCGCCGGGCCCTTCGGTCGCCCGGCCCACAAGCCGTTCAGCACGCAGTGTGACCTTCGCGCTGCCGACCACGGGCTGCGCAACCGTCTGCTGTCCGCCACCCCCAGTCCATGCTCCGCTCGACCCAGTCGCGTGCACGCCTCCGGGGGCGTTCCACTTGTCGCTGGTGAACTTCACCGCGTTGCTCAGCAGGTTGAACACGACCTGCTGCAACTTCTTGCCATCGGTCTCAAGCATCGGCAGATCCGCCGGAAGCTCCACGACAAGCTCCACACCGCTGCGATCTGCGAGCGGTCGCATCATCGCAGCGAGCGTTTCCAGCAGCTCGCGCAGGTTCACCGACTCGACCCGCAGCTCCATCTTCCCGGCTTCAAGCTTGGCCATCTCCAGCAGCCCGTTGATCAACTCCAGCAGCGACCGCCCGGAAGTGTGGATGTTCTCCAGATACCGACGCCGCTTGGCCAGACGCGTGGAGTCGTCCCCCGCCTCGACCTCCTTGTCGGCCACTTCCACAAGCAGCTCGGTGAATCCGATGATTGAGTTCAGCGGCGTCCGCAGCTCGTGGCTCACGTTCGCGAGGAACTCGCCCTTGAGCTTGTTCGACTCATACAGCGCAACGTTCCGCTCCGCCAGCTCGTTCACCCGCAGGTCGAGCGAGCGGTTCATCGACCGCAACTGCTCCTGCGTGCTGGTGAGCGCCTCGAGCATCTGGTTGAACGTCTCTCCCAGTTCCTCGAACTCATCTCCGGTCTGGATGTCCGAGCGAACCTGCAGATCCCCCTCCCGCACCAGCTCGGCGGTGTCCTTGAGCGACCGAACCGGCCCCAGGATCAGCCGGTTGGTGATGAGATAGAACACCAGCACCGCGAGCCCCATCGCAATCAACCCCGCGCTCAGCAGGTAGACCATGTTCACCAGCATCTGCCGGCCCGCGATGATGCTCGTGCGGGTCAGCAGCACCATTCCCTGCGCCGACACACCCTCCCTCACCTCTTCATCGACCGATACCCCCATGCCCGTGCCCGCAGTCCGCACGGCCTTGGCGTATCGATAGTGCCTCGCAAGCCCGGACCACCGCGCCAAATGCCATTCAGCCGGGTTCGGGTTCTCTGAAAGCTCCGTCCAAGCCCTCGACACCTCCGCATCCTCGTGTGCCGCGGCGGCTTCGGGGGTGAGCAGCACCACCTTTGCACCGCCGATCTCGCCTTCAACGCCCGCGCGCAGGCGCGGCCCAGCGGGCGTCATCTCTGTCGAGTACGACTCCCAGGATTTGACGAGCTCACGCGAGAGCTCCTGCTGCGACTCATCGACGATTGCGCTCATCCGCAGCCACGACACAAACAACGCGGCCACCAGAATAAACACCACGGCCGCTCCGAAGAGCAGGAGGCATTTGTTCGCAAGTGAGATGCCGCGCCACATTGGCCCAAGTCTACGTCATGCAGCGATCTGACGAATCCCTCGGATCACCGTGCCTGCTTCTTGTTCCGGTGCGAGTTGTGGCAATCCTTGCACGATTGACCAACAGCCGCAAAGAGACGATCCAGTGACGGTCCATCCTCTTTGGCGACCATCGCATCCTCAAGAGCCTGCGCCTCTTCCCAGGATCGCTTCATCAGCGCGATGAACTCCGGCGGCTTCGCCTTGCAGTCAGGATCCTCCATCAGCACCCGGTAGTGATCCGCCAGTCGTCCTGCCTCTGCCGCAGGAACGATGTCGGGATGGTCCTTGGGCACCGCCCACCCGGCCTTCTTCACGTGCTCCAGGTTCACGAAGCAAAAGTCAATCCCCACCATGTTGTCGACCATGCCCGAAACCGTTGCGACCGACGGCAGACTGGTCGCAGGCGGGGCCTTCTCTAGAAAGCTGTTGAACTCCGGCGAGATCGAGGACACACACTCATACAGCCCGGGATAGCTCAGCGCGGTTTTCGCGGCCTTGAGAAACGCAACGCCCTGCTCGGGGCTCAGGTCGCCGACAATGACGGCAGCGCTCGCCGCGGCTGCCGGGCCACGATGCTTGCCGTGGTGGCAGTGAATGAAAAAAGGCCCTTCCAGATCGCGATAAGCCTGGGCGATCAGCACCTGCTGCCGCGGATCAATACCGTCATAACCCACTGGAAGATGAACATACCGCATGCCATACGCCGCGGCCCGATCCACCATCGGCTTCGCCCCATCTACCGAGATGATGGTCTTGACACCCAGCGCCTGCAACTCGGCAAACGCTTCGTCACTCTCGGGCGAGTTCCCGCTATACATCCGCGGCGTGACCCTCAGCACGTTGTGGAGCGGCCCCAGATCCTGACCAGCCTGGTTGTTCAAGCTCGCCGCCGGGACCGACGGTTCAAGAAGAACGATGGTCGGCTTGGGTGCCGGTTCGGCAACGACGGAGCTGGCAGACGGCTCGCCCGATCGGCATGCGATCACTCCCAAGCCCGTTCCCGCAACAGCAAGAATCCATGCCGCGATACGAAGCAATCCTGAATGGGACATCACGACTCCGGACCAACGTGTCTCCCCCAGCTCCCACTGAGACACCGAGTTTACAAAAAGCCACGCCCGTGGTGGCACCGGCCTTTGCGAAGCCGAGCCTTCCCCCCGGGGCGCCCGGCCCCTCCACCCGCCCGATTCCTCCAGATTTGCCTTGATTCGACCCAGCCAAGGGGGCTAGCTAGCATTTCCTGATCTCGTTCTCGTTCCGGCCCAGGTGGGCCCGACCTCAGGATCGCCGACGCTTTCTCTTGCCCGAGTTCAAGCACCGGTTTCAAACTTTCAAGGGCAGGATTCAGCGCATGAAGCTTTACGTCGGCAATCTCTCTTTCAGCACCACCGAAGCGCAGCTCCGTCAGATCTTTGAGGCCCACGGGCAGGTCGCTTCCGCGTCCCTGGTCATGGATCGCGACACCGGCCGCCCCCGCGGTTTCGGCTTCGTCGAGTTCCCCAACGACGATGAGGCTCGCGCGGCGATCGAAGCCCTCAGCGGCAAGAACGTCGATGGTCGAACCATCACTGTCAACGAAGCCAAGCCCCGCGAGGGTGGCGGCGGCGGCGGCGGTCGTGGTGGCTTCGGCGGCGGCGGTGGCGGTGGCGGCGGTGGCCGTCGCGGCGGCGGTGGTGGTGGCGGCTACGGTGGTGGCGGCGGCGGTGGCGGCGGTGGCCGCGGCAGCTGGTAATCCACCCTCTGTCTGACCACCACAGTCAGACTCTTCTCTACAACTCAAGAGCCGGGACTTCGTAGTCCCGGCTCTTTTCGTTTTTGGGCTCTATAGCAATCGCTCTTCTCACCCCGCCCGGCGTCTTCCCGATGCCCGGGACATTGGCGCGATCCGCTGAGGCGTGCTCTGACCCAGTCGGTCGTACGGCTGAGCGTCAAACTCAAACGCCGGCCGCGCAAGTCGGACCTGCGGCCTCATCGCGACATTCAGCACCAGCCCTGTCATGATCCAGACGGTCAGCATCGATGAGCCGCCGTAGGAGACAAACGGCAGCGTGATCCCGATGATGGGCAGGATTCCCAAGGTCATGGCCATATTGATGAAGATCTGCGCGCCCATGATCGCGCAGCAACCCACAATCACCAGACGCGCAAACGCATCCTTGCAGAGCGCCGCGGAGAGATACGCCCCCGCAAACCAGACCGCATAGAGAAACAGCAGGCCGAGAGCACCGAGCATGCCGAATCGGGTCATCAGCACAGCGAGGATCATGTCGTTGTGCCGTTCGGGAAGCCGGTTGTAGCGGACCAGTACTCGGGCACGCGCATCGGGCACACCCACAAGCTTGCCAGCGCCGGCGAGCGTCTGCGCCGTCAGCGACTGGTAGTTGATGTCATCGGCGCCCTTGGTCGGGTCGCCCATCATGTTGATCATCCCGACAATCCGCGCCTTCTGGTGAGGCTTGAGCAGCGGGTAGGCGACGGGCGCGGCGAGAATGGCGATCAGGACGACCGCCGCGAGATGCTGAATTCTTGCACCCGCGGCGACAAGCATCGCGAACAGCGCAGGGACGAACAGCATCGCCGTTCCCAGGTCGGGCTGAAGCATGATCAAGCCGATGGGGATCGCGGCGATCAGGCCCGGCGGAATGAGCCCCAGCAGGGTGCGATGGTTCTGGCGGTAACGGAGGTAGTCGGCAACCACAAGCACAAACGCAATCTTGGCAATCTCTGCGGGCTGAAAGTCGGTGATCCCAAAGTTGATCCATGCCCGCGCGCCGTTCCGCGGCGTGACGATCCAGCTCGGCACGAACGGCACGAGCAGGAAGATCAGAAAGCCCACCATCACCCACATGAGCGGCCAGGCCAGCGCGCGGATCACCCGGTAATGCGGCAACGCGATCATCATCGCGGCAAACAGCCCGACTCCCAGAAACACCAGTTGCTTCGCAGAGTGCCCGCTGAGATGCACGGGCAGCGCACCCTCCGGCGGGGTCGCAATCATCGCAACGTCGATCGCGTAGACGCTCAGAAGCGAGAGCATGATCGCCGCGCCCAGCGAAAGCCACCCCGCGTGCCGCAGGCGAAGATCCGGACCGATGATGTAGCGGATCAGTTCCCTCACGTGGAGCTTCACCTGTCGCGAACAATGTTGGCGGACTCAGCCTCGATCTTCGGAAGGTAGCCCTCCGCCACCAGCGCTCGCACCACCTGATTGGCAATCGGCCCTGCGACACGCCCGCCCGAACCGCCATGATCGATCACGACCGACACCGCATAACGCGGGGTCTCTTTGTCGCCGCAGAGGAACACACACCAGGCATGGTCACCGTCAAACTGTTGAGCCTCGCCGTCACTGTTCAGGTCGGCCTTGAATGGTGCGACATCGGCGGTGCCGGACTTTGCCCAGACCGTGATGCCCGGGACATTGAAGATGCGTTCAGATACCCTCGCGCCATCAGGCATCGAGTATGTCACGCGGTGAGTTGTCCCGCCCTCTTTCTCGGCCGACCACCGCAGACCCTGCAGCGCCAGACCGATCGCCGAGCGATCCAGCGCAAGATCCTGCCGGCGCACGGGTGCATTGGCGCGAACTCGCGGCACGATCCGAAGCCCTCCGCGCCCAAGGGTCGCGTACGCATCCGCCGCGTGCAGGGGCGTCCACGCGATGGGGCCCTGACCGATGCCCATCAGGATTGCTTCGTCTGTGGTCGCGCTGGTTGCGGCCTTCACAATGCCGGGAAACTCTTCTTCAGCTCGACTGATTCCAAGATTCCAGTTCTCCGCGGCCGGACGACCCACGCCGAAGCGGTGGTACCACTCGCTGATGCCGCGCGGCGTGAGACGGTTGCCAAGCTCGTAGAAGAAAATGTTGCAGGAATGCTGGATCGCCTCGGCACCATCCAGCGGGCCGTGCGTGTTGCTGAACTGCTTATAGATCCAGCACCGGTACAGCAGGGGCTTGTCGGCAAAGTAGTGACCCGTGCACTCGATCTTTTCAGAGATACTGACCCTTCCCATCGTCGCCGCGCCGGCAAGGATGAGCGGCTTGACGATTGACCCGGGTTGATACGACTTGCTGATCGCGCGATTCAGATAAGGCTGATTCAGGTCATCCTTCCAGATCCGGTCTGGTGCCGCGGCGAGCGTGACGCGATCGAACGTCGGATGAGAAGCCATCGCGAGCACATCCCCCGACGCCACGTCGATCACCACAATCGCGCCATTGAGCATCGTGCCCTGCGGGATCTCGTTGTACTGCGGAGCAGGCGCATCGGGACGGGCAGTGGGCTTGTGCCAGGGCTGCACCACTGCCAATCCGATATCGCGCGAAAAGAGAGCCTGGATGCGTGCCTGCAGCATCGCGTCCAAGGTGAGTTGAACGTCTGCGCCCGACGCCGCGGTAAGCGTCTCGACTTCGCCGGTATCGAGATGTCTGGTCTGCAATCCTCGAAGGCCGCGGAGCGTGTCTTCGCCGCCGGCTTCCACGCCCCATCCGCCGACGGAATCTCCGGCGAAATAGCCGCCGCGGTCCGTGCCGGTTTCGCCACGAACTTCTCGACGCTTGCTCCGAGCGGCGATGTCTTCGGCCTGCACCGTGTCCCGCATCCACCCAAGGATATGGGTCGCCACTCCGCTGATCGTTAACCGCGCGGGGACATCGTTCCGCAGGGGTGGGGGGAACACGGAACGATCGATCACCACGGTGACGGTCTCAAGTGGGTACTCCCGCTTTCCCGAGTTAAGAATCCGCAGTCCTGGGAACGTGGGGAGTTCATTGGCCGCCACGGCCTTGGAATCTTCCTCGGCAATGCGCTTGAAGGCAAAGCCGATGTTCTCTGACACCCCCCGGAGAACCACCTGTGGCACCGTTTCTTCGCGGATAGGCCTCCGCACATCCGCGGTCTCGATCTCCTCCACCTGCTCCGCGCCGCGTGCAGCCTTCGCGGCAACCGCCGCAACGCGCTGTCGCTTCTTCTCGGTCACAGTCGCGGCGAGTAGATCCACCTGCTTTCGGGTCTCAGCCAGCTGCGCATCGAGGTCGCTCCGGCTCACCCCGGCGACACTGCTCACGCGGTCCCACATGCGCTCGACCCGGTCGCGGAACTCCGGCTTGTACTGCTCGATGAGCGCATCGCGCTGCTCCGGGCTCAGGCTTCGCCAATCCTGCCGGTTCAGGCTCCGTGCCTTGGCGGCGGCCTGCCGATACATCCAGTCGCCACGAATCACCGAGAAGTCAAAGGCAATGTCGAACGTCGCGCGGTCAAAGGCGAGCACGCGGCCGTACCGGTCAAGCACCCGACCACGCGTTGTCGGAAGCCAGGTCTCAGTGACAAGCTTCTTCTCCGCCTTCTCGCGATACTCATCGCCCTTGGCGACCGAGAGCTGCGCAACGCGTGCCAGCGGCGCGGCCATCACCAGTACAAACAGCACGCCCAGCAGAAGCAGGCGACGCTGATACATGCTCGGAATGAGTTTGTTGATGCGCACGAATCCGGCTCCATCCATGGTCCGGGCAAGGCGGGGGGCGAGGGGGGGGGCGGTGGGGCAGTCAGGGCCCAACCATAGCGCACCCAGTCCGGACCACAGGATTTATCGGCCGTTTCACTGCCATCGTTTCTCTGCTTCCGGAAGTGTCGCTGCAAACATCGCGAGCCCTTCGCGGGTGAACTCCGCCACCTCCTCCAACGAACCGGGGAGGGAAAGCCGTTCCACCGCCGCGGCCGGCAACGGCGGGAGGTCGCCCCGGACATACCGAAGCCCGAAATCAAACCGCTCCGGACAGTGAACGATTCGAAGCAAATCAACAAGGCTCCGCAGGATCAGACCGTGGTACATGGCCGCGGCCTCCGGCGCGTTAGCACGCCGGACCGCCTTCAGGACAATCGGGGCAAGGATCGGAACGCAGTCCCGAAGGTCGGCCAACTTGGCTCGAACCTTCGCTTCATGCCCATCGCGTTCGAGCGGCACAGGCTCCACGAGCCGATCCTTGTCGAAAAGCACTACGCCGCGGCCATGCCGTTCAACTTCGAGGAACCGGTTTGCCATCGGGGAGCTGAGTTTCAGCATCGTCAAGTCGATCATCAACTCCGGCGGGCAGTCGCGTAGTGCACAGAAAATCTGCGAGCACCCGTGCCAGGACGGCTCCGGAACGCGATACCGCCGCGAAACGGGCGAGATCTGGCCGAGTGCCGACTCGGCCGCGGCAAGCACCTGCTCCACGCTCTCGTCCCTCACCATCGCCTGGATATCGATATCCGACATCGCATCGGTACGGCTGTGCGCATCCGACCCGCCAAGCCAAAGGGCGCGGCAGAAATCCAAGGGCTCCAGCGCGGACTGAAGAGAGCCAATCAGACAGTCACGGGTCGCCATGATGGATCCTTCATCGCCAGCCTCACGCAGGCGCAAGAGGCATGGCGATCCACCAGACGCACAGCGCTCAAAGATCCTTCGAGTTTCGTCCGATCAGGAAGTAGAGGATCATGCCGATCAGGGGGAGGAGGAGGATAATCAGGATCCAGAGCAGCTTTCGAACTACCGAGCCGCCGCCCATCAGGACACTGACAATCGCGATGATGTCGAGGATCAGGATGATGAGCCCGATGATGCCGCCGTAGCCCGATGTCAGTGAAAACTGTGCGAGCGTGTACACGAGTTCCATGATCTAGCGTCCTGAAGAAGTTGGTTAGTCAGCGGCCTTCTGAATTCCCTCGCCGGCCTCCTCGATATCCTTGCCTGCGCCTTCCACCGTGTTACACCCGCTGAGAACCAGGCAGGCCGCGGCGGACAAAACAAGAACCACCAACCCGAGCGTCGACGACTTCTTCATGGAGCTCTCCTGGCAAACCGACCGGTCTCGCGCCAGATTGACGCGCCACAGCAGTCTACCAAGTTTCGTCGGCACGCGGGCCCGTCACTCGGAAGCCAGCTCCCGGACGACCGCTTCGATCCCTTCAACGACGCGTGCCATCCGGTCGTAGTCCAGCGTATCCGCCTTGTCGTTCGGCGTGTGGTAGTAGGGGTTCCGGAAAGTCGCCGTGTCGGTGATCATGATGGCGCGATACCCCTCCTGCCAGAACGACCAGTGGTCGGACCAGCCAACGCCGGGCAGCACGCTGGGGAGCGCTGCGCCTTCCGACGGGAACTGCGCGTTGTCGCGGAACGTTCGAAGTGCGCGGCGGGTGAGGAAGCGGGATGACCAGTTGCCGATGAAGCCGATGAAGTTGCCGGTGTCCGGGTAAAGCAGAGCGAGCGGCTGGGGGTAGCGCTGCGAGCCGGGGGTGTCGTCGTAGTAGCCGATGCTCTCGATGCTGATCATCGCGGCGATGTCATCATCGTTCGCGCGGCAGGCCTTCGCGTACACCCACGAACCCATGTCATCCGTCCAGAACGCGGGCGGCTCTTCATTCACGAAAAAGAGGAAGCGAAGTTCAGCAGGCTGCGGGTCATCGCGAAAACTCCGCGCGAGATGGAGCGTCGCGGCGACACCGGAGGCGTTGTCATCGGCGCCGGGGGTGCCCTGAAAGGCGTCATAGTGCGCACCGATGACGATGATCCGAGGCTTGGAAGACGATCCAGATGGAACTCGCCCACCGCTGCTCGCCCCCCTCGCAGGGACGATAACTTCTATGCTGGGCACGGGAGAGCCGCGCTGCACGGGGTACTCATTGCGTTGGTCATACCCCATCGCCGCGAGTTGGTCATCGAGATAGACATACGCCTCGGCGAACCGCTTCGGATAGAACGTGCTGCGGTTGCCGACGCGGCCGACACCGCCGGTGGCATCGGACAGAATCTCGACGTGGCCGCGCAGCTCATCGGCGAGGGCACGCTGGCTGTCGGTGGACGGCGGGAGCGGGCCGCGAAACGAGCGGCCGGGCATCAGGATCATCGAGAAGAAACCGTAGATAAGGGCCAGGAGGATGCAGGAGAACAGCACGAGCAGGCGTTTGTTGCGGCTACGGTACCATGGGCGGCGGGATGTTTGTGACGGAACGAGAGAGGCGGATGGGGAGTCCATCTGGAAACGGTACGCGGGCGAACGTGATCGGTTCCGGACTGCCGCCGAGAGCGCCGCACTCGTATCACCGATGGGCGGGGTGAGGTTGCGCCGCACCATCGGAGCATGTTCGATGCTAAGAGGGCAGGCCCGGTATGCTGTCGGGATCGGAGGGCGGACCGCATGGAGAGCTCAGGATGTTCACGAGACTGATCGCGCTAGGTGTTGCCGGGTCGCTGCTGATTGCCCTTGGAGCTTGCCGCTCATCAGGCCGTGAGGCCGCCGCGCGGGACTCTCGTACGCGCCCGACGTTTGCGATTGCGCTGCACGGGGGCGCGGGGGTGCTCGACAAGGTTGCGCCACCCGGGGAGCGCGAGGCGTATGCGCGGTCGCTGGCGGAGGCACTGGCGATAGGCGTCGAGATGCTCAAGGCGGGGCGGAGCGCGCTCGATACATCCGAGGCGGTGGTGATGTTCATGGAGAACGATCCGAAGTTCAATGCCGGACGCGGCGCTGTGTTCACCGCAGAGGGACGCAACGAACTTGATGCGTCGATCATGGATGGTGCAACGCTCCAGTGCGGCGCAGTAGCTGGCGTGACGACGGTGAAGAACCCGATACGGCTTGCGCGGCGGGTGATGGAGCAGACGCGGCACGTGATCCTCTCGCGCGAGGGTGCAGAGGCGTTTGCGACGACGCTGGGGCCGGATATCACCAGGGTCGATCCCTCATACTACTTCACGCAGAAGCGGTGGAATGTGCTCAAGGAAGTGCTCGACGAACGCGGCGAGCCGATGCCGGAGTTGCCCAAGGGCGTAGTGCTCTCTTCACGCGAGCTGCCCGTGGTGAACGGCGAATCGGCAGCGATGCATTCGCCGAACCGCGGCGATGCAGCCCCGCGAGACTCGCGACTCAACTACGGCACGGTGGGATGCGTGGTGCTGGATTCATCGGGAAATCTGGCAGCGGCGACGAGCACAGGCGGAATGAGCGGGAAGCGGTGGGCACGGATCGGGGACTCGCCGATCATCGGCGCAGGCAACTACGCGAACAACGAATCGTGCGCGGTGTCGGGCACGGGCACGGGTGAGGAGTTCATCCGGCACGGCGTAGCGCGGGATATCTCCGACCGGATGCGGTACAAGGGGATCGGGGTGAATCAGGCGGCACGCGAGGTCGTGCACGGCGTGCTGAAGCCCGATGATGGCGGCGTGATCGCGGTGTCGATGACCGGGGAGATCGCGATGGTGTGGAACTCCGAGGGGATGTTCCGCGCGGCCGCGGATTCGAATGGACGGTTCGAAGTGGGGATCTGGGAGGGGCTGGAAGATCTCACCAAGACTGCGAAATAGCACAGCATCTGAGGAAGACGAGTGACGTAGCCACAGATTGATACGGATGGTGACGGATTCGGAGCGGGCGCTCACTGCGACACGTTCATGCTGGCAGGTCAAGGTCGGGGATCGAATGGAACGCAATGCGAACGGGGGCCGCATCTTTCGCAACGTGCATGGATGCCGGGTAGAGCGTGCCCTTGCCATACGTTGTGTTGATCTTGTCCATGACCGCCCCGAGTTTCTGACGCGGACGCGACTGGCCGAAGAGCGGGAGCGTTAGACCCGCCGCGGGTGTAAGGTCAACAAGCGTGATGCCCACCATGAGCAGCCTCGCGGCAGCAAGCTCGGACTCGGCCGACTTCCACGCACCCGCAAAGGCATCTATAAATGCGAGGGTGTCGTCGGTGGGAAGGCCCAGCTTGAGCGTGCGCTCCCAAGATGACTTGGGACCCCAGCGGCCACTGCCGCTGGCCGGGCCGCCTCCGCCGATACCATACTCATTCATCGTGCTGACGAACACGCATACCGTCGGCGCGAGGAGGTTCTTGGCCCGCATTCTCGCCGCGGCCTTGTGCAGCAGACGGATGATGATCGCGCGGGCATCGGCGAGGTTGCGGTGCTTTGGCGGCAGCACGTGCTGATGACCGATCGAATGCGTCCCGGTCTCACGCGGCTCGTTGTCATGGCCGCGGAGCCAGTGCCACCAATAGTTTCCGTGCACGCTGCCAAAGATGTTGACGAGTTCTTCGGAGCTGCGGTCGATGAGATCGGCCATGGTGCGGACGCCCCGCTCCTTTAGACGGATCTCCATCTTCGGGCCGATCCCCGGCATGTCCCGCAACGTCAGCGCTTCCAGCTTGTGAGGAAGGTCCTCCTCGCGGAGTACGACCAGCCCATCAGGCTTCTGCATGTCGCTTGCCACCTTGGCCAGAACACGGTTGGGCGCCAGACCGATCGAGCAGGTGAGAACGCCCGGCTCACCGCCGGCAACGCGGTCACGGATCGCGGCCTTCACACGGTGCGCAATCGCGATCGCGCGATCCGGCTCGCGCTCCTTGCCGAGAAGGCGGCACTCCATCTCATCAACCGAGCAGACCTTGTGCACGGGGATAACCGTATCGACCGCCGCGATGATCTCGTGGTGAATGCGGATGTAGTGTTCGTGCTTGCCCGTGACCAGGATGATCCCGGGACACATGCGTCTTGCATCGCCGACCCGGGTGCCCGTCTTCACACCCAGCTTCTTCGCCTCGTAGCTCGCGGCGATGCAGCATGTGGTATCGACGAGCGCGGGCACCACCGCCACGGGCTTGCCACGCAGCTCGGGGTGCATGAGCTGCTCGCAAGAAGCGAAGTACGAGTTCAGGTCGAGGAAGAGCGAGCGCAGCGGCATGGCTCAAGGATACCGCACATCGTCCAAACCAGGACACGCAACAGTGAATCCGGGTTCAAAAAGAAAACCGCCCCGGGTCGGCCCGGGGCGGAAGAAGTTGCAGTGCCTGTGTTCCCGACGTCAGTTGCGTCGGCGACGGGCCGCGAACAACGCACCCAGACCCAGCAGCGCGACCGAGCCCGGTGCGGGGACGATCGCAAAGCCGCGGGCGTGATAGCCCATGGCCAGCACTTCGTAGCCCGAGCCATCGAGATTGATCTGCGAGATGCGGGCACGCAGAGGGTCGAGGCCACCGATCTCGTCAACGATCAACTTGTTGGTGAAGGGGTTGTAGATGATGCTCTCGGGCACATCGAACCCGGCTGCGATGAAGTTGATGCCGGTGACCGCGCCAGTGGCGTCAAGATCGAGGCGATAGATCTCGCCGCGGATCAACTCGGAGACGAAGACGCTGTCACCGACCACAGCCAGGCCGCGCACTTCGAACAGGGTGTGGGGCAGGCCGGTGTTGGAGCTGCTGAAGTCGTAGATGTAGTCGTTGGTGGTCGCCAGGACCGGATCGATGGTGAAGGCGTGCAGCGCGGACGCGATCTGGTTGTCGTCAGCCGGGTTCGGCGCATCCACACCGCCATTGGCCGTCGTTACCAGGAAGCGATTCGGACGGTTAAAGTCCTGCGCGATGTACATGCCCGCGTTGTAACGCGGCGACGGCGTGCCCGCCGGGTCAGGCTCCGAGAAAAGCCGCGTGGTGGCTGTGGTCGTGGCGTTGATGCCCAGCAGGCCTTCAAAGAAGGGAGGGGCGCTCGCGGGGTTCATCACGCCGATGATGTTGTTGCTCGCGGCGTGATACGCGATCCCAATGGGGTTCTGGATATCACCGCTGGAAGCGAACGTGGTGACGACCGGCGCGCCGGAGAACAGCGAAGTCGCCTTCAGGATCCGCGAGTTGCTGGGGTTCTGCACCGGGAACGGGCCGTCGGCAAAGTACCAGTCCCCGCCGTTGCGGGTGATGCCGGCCAGGCGACCGCCCGGCACGGAGAACAGCAGATTGGGCGAGCCGCCAACCGGCAGGTGATACACAGATCCGGTGAACTCGTCAGTAAAGACGAGATCTCCATCAGACTGTGCCTTTGCCGTACCGGCAAGACCCACGGAAACCAACAACGCAGCAAGGGTGAGAGAGCGATTCTTCATCTCGGTGGACTCCTGGAGTGACTAGGGGCTCAGTGCAACGACCCGGTATTGGCTGAGCCTGCTTGCCGTCGCACCACTGCGCCCGACAAACCTTGTACTCGCGAGCCTCCCGGGAACAGAGAGCGGTGACGATCTGCATCCCGCCCATTCAGTCCGCGTCGTGGCGGGCCGTCAGGGTTCCAATAACTCTAGAACGCCTTGTCCGTAAAGCGGGCCCGATATCCAAAGCTCGCAAAGTCTGAACACGCGTGGAGAGAGTTGGTTACAGGATACAGGACAGAAGCCGTGTGACCAGTAAAATGGACTTCGAGCACGCCTGTGGCTCGAACCTCCTTTCCACAAAGTCCGCCACTGAGGCCCCAGGCGATTGCCCGAGCCTTTCGATCTTGGCACATTTTTGAAGTTCCAAACGGCTTCCGTTCGGTGGTCGATAGCTCTCCCGCCCCCTTGCTGCGTGCTCACAGCCGGATCATCGACTTTGTCGGATCGTGCAAAATATCCGGATCGGTATCACTCCAGCAGCCAGCCCTTGCTGTCATCCATCCTCAGAAGTGATACCGCTCCGCTGGGCCGCGCCCGCCGCGCCTCATCCGCCATCTCATCCTCGCTGGGGGCAGGCAAAATCGCGTTCTCAACATAGGGGCGAATCATCGCCCAGTCTTCGCTGAATCGTCCCGTGCCGCGAACCAGCGGCAGGCCGACAGCGCCCAGAATCTCGTCGACGATGCGATCACGCCCTCCCCCCAAGCTCATCGCCTCAGGAACACCAGCCCGATCGCCGGATACCGCCGCGCCCTCGATGATCACCGCGAGCAGCGGCTTCCAGGTTCGACGATCACACAACACAAAATCGATGGCTCGCACACGCACGCGCTGCCGCCACGTGCGCCAATCCTCCGCATCGCGGCCATCGGGCCGCGTGGGCGTGAGCAAAGAATCCAGCCGCACTTTCGGGCACACGACCACCCACGGAGGCAGGCGACGGTACATCGATGCGACATATCTGCCTGCACGTTTGGTAAAAATCGCCTCTCGAAGCTCGAAGGGCGGTGTCGTGAGAATGGACTCCCCATCGGGCGTCATCACCAGCCGTCCCAAGGGTCGCTTTGCCGGACGCGGATCCTGCGTTTCGACGATTGATGCGGCTTCGGCGGAAGCTGGTTTGGGCGTGAGGGGATTCGAGACCGGCGCAATCTCTTCAACCGCGCTCACCACCGGTGCTTCCGCGCTCTGCGACTGCAGCGCAATGCGGGCCCCAGAGTCTTCGAGCCGGTAACGCCGCCGCCGCTCACGGCGCGCCTTCG
>JBBRUT010000015.1:0-41170 GCA_038247555.1 Phycisphaerales bacterium
CACACCGGCCCGAACCCGACGGACCGCGGCAAACAGGGCTGCAAACGCCATGTGCTGAGCGATGCCGAAGGCAACCCGCTGGTCGTGCAGACCACGCCCGCCAACGTCCCCGACCAGGAACAACTGCCCGCGCTGCTCGACGCCCGTCCCGCGGTGCAAGGGCCGCGCGGGCGTCCGCGCCGCAACCCGGAGGCGATCATCGGCGATCGTGCCTACGGGACCAAAGAGATGATCGCGTTGGTTGAGGGGATGCGTATCGACAGCCTGCTGGCCCCTCGCGGCGACCCCACCCACGGCAGCGGCTTGGGCGTGCTGCGGTACGTCATCGAACGAACCCTCGCGTGCTTCAGCCACTTCCGACGCATCCGGCTGTGCTACGAACGCTGGGATGAACACTTCCAGGCCTTCCACGACCTCGCCGCCGCGATGCTCGTCTGCTCACGGATCAAGTCGACTCAACTGCGGTTCTGAAATGGTCTCTAAGCAAAAGATCAATCAGCGCTCCGAAGCCAAGAAGGCCAAACGTGAATAGCCAGAGTATTCCAGAGATATGTTTGCCTGCATAGAAGCGATAGACTCCGCAAATCCCGATCAGAGAAAAGAGCCAGAGCAGATAAGCAACACCCGTGGACCGCATTGTCACCCTTTCAAGATTCCTGCCAGCCTACATCAGGCCAAGGAATGTGTCAATGAATTTGGTGTGACCAGAAGTGGGCAAGTCCACCTATCGAGTTGCCAACTTGGCAGGCGGCACCGAGATCGAGTGGGCAGGTGGCACCGAGACCCTCCCGTGCTACCAAGGTCGCCAGCTTTGGGGCGACCTTGGTGCGGTCTTCTACTCCGGACGATCCGGCGAACTGCTGCGATAAACGCCCGTCCGCCTTTGGCCGAATACGCCCACCTGACAGCAGGCCGGCTGGCGACTGACACGCGGACCACCCGTGGCGGTTGACACTGGCCAGTTCCCTTTGCCTGCAATCCATCCCCGCCGGCACGCAGCCGCCGCGCTCAACTCTCCCATCTCACCATCGCCCCCCAAGTCTCCAGCCCTCCCGCGGCCAGAAGTTCATCCGGTCCTCCCTTCGCTCTTGAACCCGCCGATCTTTCTGCTACCTTGCCTATTGGAGTAGCCGCACCGGCGAAAGCCGCTGCGAGAGGAGAGATTCGATGATGTTGCAACTGCCGCGGCCGGTAAGGCCGATCGTTGTGTTCGCCGGCATGGCCGGTGGCCTCGCCTCTTCCGCGGCCGCTCAGTGGGTCCCACCCCACTGGGAGTTCCATCGAATCGGCCTGTTCGATCCAGATCATACGAGATTCGGCGGGGGCCAGACCTCAACCGCCACTGCAATCAACTCCAGCGGTGTAGCAGTCGGATACTCGGCTCTTTACTTTGGTTCCACCACGGTCCGCGGTACGAGCGCGTGGGCTTGGTCCAGCAACACCGGCACCGTCCGCCTGGGCTTCTGGGATGCCGCCGAGCACGGCGGAGACTACAACAGCCAGCTCACCATGCTTAGCCCCAGCGGCGAAGCGGTCGTCGGCAACACACGCAGGTACCGCAACAACGGTATCTTCAACGGACAATCCGCGTGGATCTGGACCCCCGACCTCGGCAACACGCGGCTCGGCTTGGTCGACGCCGAACACACACGTGACCAAGGGGCCTACCGCTACAGCATCCCGCACTCGGTGAACGCCGCGGGCCGCGCAACCGGAACCTCCGAACGCTACGCCGCGGGCGTAACCGCCGGCATCTCCGCGTGGACATGGTCCGCCGACACCGGCCACATCCAGGTCGGCTTTGTCGGTCCCGAGTACACCCGCGCCGACGGGTATCGAAGCAGCGCTCACTGGCAACTTGGCGCCGGTGGCCATGCGATCGGAAACTCAATCCGGTACGACGGCTCCGCACAACGCGGCGGGGACGGCTGGTTGTGGTCGCCCGACGGCTCGCAGCACTTGCTGGGAATACAGACCCCGGAGCACACGGCAACCGACGGGACCCGCGGCCACTTTCCCAGGCTTGTGAACGCCACCGGTTTCGTCGCCGGAACATCCGCGCGATACGCCGGCCAGACAAACATCGGCCTCACCGCGTGGGCTTGGACACCAGCCAGCGGCCACACCCCGATCGGTCTGAGCGACCCCGACCACACCGGCGCCAACGGAGCACGCAGCAGCACCCCGACCATACTCAGCAATACCGGGGTCATCGCCGGCACCGCCGTCCGCCACGCAACTGGCGGCGGACAGAGCGCCTGGCATTGGTCCGATGGTACATCCCAGCGCATCGGCCTCTTCGATGCGGAGCACACGCTGGCCAGCGGGTTCCAGTCCAGCATCCCCACCGCGATGAACGCCAAGGGCGATATCGTGGGCACCTCCGTACGCACCCAAGGCAGCGGAGTCAGTTACTCCAGCGCGTGGCTCTTCACGCAGGGGCAGGTTCGCCGGCTCGGCCTCTTCGACGCACTCCACACGTGGCCCAACGGCACCCAGCAAAGCAGTCCGAGCTTCATCAACGAGCACGCCGTCGTCGGTACCTCCCGCCGGTTCGTCAGTTCAGGGTTCACAGATCTCTCTACTTGGTACTACGACATCGCCACCGAGGAGATCAGCCAGCTCATCTTCAGCTTGTCCGATACGGGGCTCCACGACACCGCTCCCGCCGCGCTCACCGAATCGGGCTGGGTCATCGGTCGCTACACCAACTACCAGACCGACCCGGCCGGCCAGGACCGCGGCTTTCTCTGGTCGCTCACGAACGGCATGAGCGATCTGGGTGCGCTGCTTCCCGGAGGCCCCCCTTCCGCTGCGTGGGGTGAGCTCGCTGGCATTCTCGGCGTCGCCGAGTTCAACGCCATCGTCGGCAACGCCCGGCTCAGCAGCGCGATCGACGCCTGCTTCGCCCTCACCGTCCCTGCGCCATCCTCCGCGTTCACGGGCCTTGCGGTGCTGCTCCTTCTCCGCCGCCGCCGCCCCGCACCGCAGCTGGCATCTCGCGCCCTCTGAACTCTGTGCTCAACTGAGGCTGGTGACACTGGCACCTGACCTCCTTGCCTTGCCGTGCCACGTGGTCACGCTGGCTTGGGGGGGTGCAGCGTGGCCCGTGTGTCTTTGGACTTGAAAGCGATCCCCTGGCAATCAAGCGTCCCAACCCACCCACTTTTCCGCCTCCGCCTTCCAGCCGGGCCGGCGCTTGAGGCCACCGCATTTCTTCCGCTTGCAGTAACCAGCCTCGATACGTGTGCATCGCGCTCATCCTCGCCTTTGCCCGCGGCTACTGGTCAAGCCTGGGTTGGTGAGGCGAGAAGGCGCGCGGC
This sequence comes from Phycisphaerales bacterium, assembly GCA_038247555.1. Lineage (GTDB taxonomy): Bacteria > Planctomycetota > Phycisphaerae > Phycisphaerales > UBA1924 > JAHBXL01. The sequence continues at coordinate 3,324 of JBBRUT010000015.1, forward strand.
CCCGAGATCAACCGCCCCACCGAGTTCGCTGGCTTTACAGCGACTCGGCAACTCTGCCGTCCACGCATCCACCAGCCCGTGTTCCGCGTTCATTCTCTCGGCCATCTGACCCTCCGTTGGGTGTACCCGTCACGCCGCATAGATATACGCTACCTGAACGCGAGCGGTTGCGCGGGGGTTGTTCAGAGGTCCCTACAGATTCCCTCGCTTTTCCTGTTCGAGTTCCAGGGCTTCGAAGAGGGCCTTGAAGTTTCCCTTGCCGAAGGCCTGGCTGCCGCGGCGGCAGATGATTTCGAAGAAGAGTGTCGGGCGGTCCTGGAGGGGCTTGGTGAAGAGCTGGAGGAGGTAGCCCTCCTCGTCGGCATCGACGAGGATGCCCAGGTCGCGGACCTTCTGGTGGTCTTCCTTCACCGATTTGCCGGATTGGGCGAGCAGCGGCTCGATGCGCTTCCAGACCTGGTCGTAGTAGGTGTCGGGGATGGCGAGGAAATCTACGCCGCGGGAGCGGAGGGCGGCGATGGAGGCGAGCTCATCGTCGGTGCGGAGGGCGAGGTGCTGCACGCCGGGGGTGTTGTTGTGCCAGTCGAGGTATTCTTGAACCTGACTTTTCTTTTTGCCGGGAGCGGGCTCGTTGATGGGCATCTTGATTAGCCCGGAGCCGCTGGCCATGACCTTGGACATGAGGGCGGAGAAGTCGGTGGCGATGTCCTTGTCGTCGAAGGACATGAACATCTTGAAGCCCAGGACATCCTCGTAGAACTTCACCCAGTGGTTCATCTTGCCGAGCTCGACGTTGCCGACAAGGTGGTCGGTGTATTTCAGGCCGCAGGGTTGCCTGGCGTTGAAGTCGTTGAGGGCTTTGAAGAGCTGGGTCTGCGCAAAGCCGGGCATGAAGCAGCCTTGGCCGGTGCCCTGGGCCTGCTTCACGGTGGGGAGGGCGTAGGCGCCCGCACTGGGTCGCTGCACGAAGGTGTGGATGACTTCGCCGTAGGTTTTGATCGCGGCGGTGATGACGGTGCCGTGCTTGTCGGTGTGCTCGGTGGGGTCCTGCGCGGAGGTGCCGCCGTTCTTGATCGCCTGGCGGAACGCGGCCTCGGCGTTGTGCACGGTGAAGGCGACATCTTTTACACCGTCGCCGAAGAGGCTGACGTGGCGCGAGGCGGGGTGGTCTTTGGTGAGGCCGCTGGTGAGGATGAAGCGGATGTTGCCCTGGGTGAGGTAGTAGTGGGCGGCGTCGCGGGAGCCGGTGGTCTGGTCCTTGACCTGTTCGCAGGTGAAACCGAAACAGTGGCAGTAGAAGTAGGCCGCCTGCTTGGCGTTGCCGCAGTAGAAGCGGACGTGATCGACATCGATGAGCTGCAGCGGATCGGTCGAGGACTGGAGGGATGTCGTCGGGCGCGTCGCGGCGGTGGTCATGGTCGGCACTCCTTTGGGCTATCGGGAATGATAGGGGCCGGGGGAGGAGGAAGTGCCGAGGTGGGATGTCGGATGTCGGATGTCGGATGTCGGATGTTCAGAATGATGGCGCGGGCGCGGGGCACCGGTGGGTGGAGTGAGAGAAGCAGAGGAAGAAAAGGCAGGAGCCCCCACCGGCCGCTGCGCGGCCACCTCCCCTTTGGGGGAGGTTGAAAGGCGAGCGAACGCCGCGAAGTGCGCGGAGTGGAGTGCAGGGAGACGCGGCGAGGGAAGTAGAAAGTGGAGGAAAGGCAAGTTGCCCCCTCAGTCTCGCTGCGCTCGACAGCTCCGCCTGCGGGGGAGCATCTGCGGGATCATTCGCTGAGGAGTGTGCCGACTTGCTCGCCGCGGACTGCGCGGCGGATGTTGCCGGACTTTTTGAAGTCGAAGACGAGGAGGGGGATGTGGTTGTCGCGGCAGAGTGCGAGGGCCGCGGTGTCCATCACCTGGAGGTTGTTTGAGATTGCCTGCGCGAAGGTGAGTGTGTCGTAGCGTTTGGCCGCGGGGTCTTTTTTCGGGTCGGCGGTGTAGACGCCGTCGACCTTGGTGGCCTTCATCAGCAGATCGCACTCGAGCTCGGTGGCACGGAGGGCGGCGCAGGTGTCGGTGGTGAAGAAGGGGTTGCCGGTGCCCGCGACGAGGATGACGACGCGGCCCTTCTCAAGATGACGGAGTGCGCGGGCGCGGATGAAGGGCTCGGCGACTGCGCGGACATCGATGGCGGTCATGACGCGGGAATCGACGCCGAGGTGGACGAGGGCTTCCTTGAGGGCGAGGCCGTTGATAACGGTGGCGAGCATGCCCATGTAGTCGCCGGTGGCCTGATTGATCTGAAGGGTTTTGGAGAGCCGCGCGCCGCGGATGAAGTTTCCGCCGCCGACAACGACGGCGAGCTGGGAGCCTTCTTTGTGGGCGTCGCGGAGTTCGGCGGCGATGAGCTCAAGCTCTGCGCCATCGATGCCGAAGCCGCCGGCGGCGCAGAGCGCTTCGCCGGAGAGCTTGAGGAGGACGCGCTTTGTCCGGCGCGGGGAAGAGGTGGAGGTTGTGGAATGGGCGGACGGCTTTCGAGTGGTCGTGCCGGGCATGAGGCGATCGTATCCGGCGGGCGTGCGCGCGGTGGGGGTCGGCCGCTATGATGATGCAAACCCCTCGAAATCCGGGGGGCTTGCGAGCCTGAACCATGAGCACCGACCCCGACACGATTCTGCTTGAGACCGAAGAGGCGATGACGAAGGCGCTGGAGTACCTGAAGAAGGAACTCCGGGGCATGCGGACGGGGCGTGCCTCGACCGCGCTGGTTGAATATCTGAAGGTAGATTATTACGGGACGGCGACGGATCTGAAGTCGCTGGCATCGATCTCCATCCCGGAGCCGTCGCAGCTTCTGATCAAGCCGTTTGACGCGGGGTGCATTCAGGATGTCAAGCGGGCGATCGAGGTGTCGGGGCTTGGGCTGAACCCGATGCTCGATGGGAAGCAGATCCGGCTGAACATGCCCTCACCGACAACGGAGCGGCGCAAGCAGCTTGCGACACACTGCAAGAAGCTGGGGGAGGAGGCGAAGGTCTCGCTGCGGAATGCGCGGCGGGATGGGAACAAGCACGTGGATGTGCTGGCGAAGGATGCGAAGGCGCACGTTCCGGAGGATGAGATCGAGACGTTGAAGACGGAGATCCAGGAGCTGCTCAAGAAGTATGAGACGGAGACGGATGAGCTGGTGACCCGGAAGGCGAAGGAAGTGATGGAGGTGTAGGAGGAAGCGACGGAGCCACGAAGCGACGAAGAGAAGAGAAGAAGGGACGAAGCAAGGGAGGGACAGAGGGACGGAGGGTACAGATTCAGCGGACGATGATCACGGTGGGGGAAGTCAGCAGCACGGGCTGATCGCGCAGCTGGAACATCGCGCCGAGACTGTTGCGGACGGCGGGCCACTGTCGCTCGCCGACGAGCGCTCGGGCGGCATCGGCGAGGGGGCGGAGGCTGGCCGCGGGGGCGTGGGTCGGGGCGGCGGAGTTGCGACGGAGATCGATGGGGAGTCCGGCGGCTCCGAAGGATTCGCCGAGGGTGGCCATGAGGCTCGCGGCACCGGGGTACTCAAGGACATCGTACTGGTCTTCTTTGAGCTTCAACTCGGCGGCGAGGTCGAGGATCGTCTCCTGCAGGCCGCCGAGACGGTCGGCCATTTTGCGATCCACGGCCGCCGCGCCGGTGAAGAGGCGACCTTCGGCGGTGGCGGCGAGGTCCATTTCGGGCCGGCCCGCGGCGACGCGGGAGGCGAAGAGGTCGTAGGTTTCCTTCATCTTGACGCGGACGAGGTCGCGCTCGGCTTGGGTCCATGGCGTGCTTGATTCGAGCAGGTGGGCCATGGGGCCGCGGGCGCGGCCGACGGAGCGGATCTTGAGCTTGTCGTAGAGGCCCGCGGTGGACATCTTGCCGCCGACGACGCCGATCGATCCCAGGATGCTGGATTCGTTGGCGTAGATTCGGGATGAGCCGACGGCGATGTAATAGCCGCCGGATGCGGCCATGGTGCCGACGCTTGTCCAGACGGGCTTGCGTTCGGCGACACGGCGGAGGCCCTGCCAGATGATCTCGCTGGCAGTCGCGGAGCCGCCGGGGGAGTTGATGCGGATGATAACGCCCTTGACGAGGTCTTCGTTCTCAAGCTCTTCGAGGATCTGGCGGATGGTGGTGGAGCCGACGCCGGGTTCGCCGAAGAAGCCGCCCTGCGTGGAGTCGCCGTCGATGATGGCGCCGTCGATGTGCACGATGGCGATGGTGTCGCGCTCGGGATAGATCTCGGGTTCCTGGAAGAGTTCGGCGAAGATCGAGAGCGGATTGGAGCGATCAAGCTCGGCGGCGTCACCCTGATCGGGCTCGATGTTGACCCAGTTGAGATCCGTGGCGGCGTAGGCGGATTCGAGGTGGGCGGAGAGATCGGGGAGATCGACGGCGGCGTCGATGATGCCGACTTGCTGGGCTGTGGATGCGTCGGCCATCCAGCCGCGGCGCATGGCCTCGTCGAGTCCGGCATCATCGAGCTTGCGGCCCGATTTCAGCCGGGAGCGCATGTTGGCGTAGAGGCCGTCGAGCAGGGCGTTGATGTTCTGATCCCACTCGGGGCTGGGGGAGGTGCGGGTCATTTCCTCATTCGCGCCCTTGTAGGAACCGACCTGCACGAGATCGGCCTTGATGCCCGCCCACTCGAGGGTGTCGGCCAGGAACATCTCTTCCATGTAGAGCCCGGGGAAGGATGCGCCGCCGCCGGCCTGGAGGACGATCTCGTCGGCGTGCGCGCCCAGGAGAAGCTCGGGGGTTGAGTAGCTGTCGGCGAAGAGATGGACTTTTTTGCCGGAGGCGCGGATGTGGGCGATGGCGCGGCCGAGCTCTTCTGCCTGGGTGACGGAGAGGGGCGCTTCGCGCAGGCGGATGACGACGCCGGAAACGCTTGAATCGGCGGCCGCGCGGTTGAGCAGGCCGACGATGTCGCGGAGCGTGGGATTTTGCCCCGAGCCGAAGAGCCATGCGAGGGGGTTGGGCCGCTCGACGGGGGTTTCCTCGATCTCGATGAGCGCGATGGTCGGGGGGTCGGCCGGCGCGGCGGCGGCGGCGAGGCAGGCGCTGAGGCCGGTGGCGGCGGCGGCAGACTGGATGAGCCGGCAGAGGAAACGTCCGGGCATTCGAGGCTCCTTGTGAGGGCGGCGTGCGCGGCGATCACTCGCGTGCGGCGCGTTCGCTTTCTCGGATTCGTGCGACGGCGCGGGTGGTGCTCTGTCCGTGCACCATCGAGAGGAGTTCGACGCGTCCGCCGTTCTCGAGGACGAAGGATGCGCCCGGGACCTGCTCGATGCTGTACTCAGAGCCCTTGACAAGCACATCGGGCTTCACGGCGCGGATGAGCTGCTCGGGGGTGTCATCATCGAAGATGGTGACGGCATCGACGCAGGTGAGCCCGCCGAGGACCAGCGCGCGGTCGAGTTCGCTGTTGATGGGACGGAAAGGGTCCTTGCCGCCCTTGAGGCGGCGGACGGAGTCGTCGGAGTTGAGGCCGACAATGAGGAAATCTCCGAGCGCGGCGGCACGCTCCAGCAGAGACAGGTGCCCGGGGTGAAGGATATCGAAGCAGCCGTTGGTGAAGACGACGCGGCGCTTCTCGTTGTGCGCTGCGGCGACTTCGACGCGGAGCTGATCGAGCGTGCGCAGCTTGCCGGGCATGGTGCGTTCGCGGAGGAGGACCTCGCGGTGGATCTTCTCGATAGGCATGGGCACGACGCCGAAGACTTCGACTTCGAGCCCCGCGGCGGCGTTGGCCAGGCGGACAGAGTCGGGCCAGTCGAGCCCATTGGCGCGTCCCGCGGCGAGGGCGGCGAGCACCATGTCTCCCGCGCCGGTGACGTCATAGACGGATCGTGCGAATGTGGGGACATGGACGGGCTCGCAGGCGCTCTCCTGAAGCAGCGCGCCGTGGCGATCGAGCGTGACGACGGCGGCGTCGAGCCGGAGCTGGGTCACCAGATAGCCCGTGACCGCGGCGAACGCGGAGGGGATGGCATCGTCGGGGAGTTCGATCCCGGTGGCGAGCATCGCCTCGGTGCGGTTGGGCGTGATCGTGGATGCGCCGGCGTACTTGCTGTAGTCGTCGATCGCGGCGGGGTCGACCAATACCGGGACGCCCGCGCGCTTGGCGAGGCCGATGATGTCGCGGCAGAGTTCAGCCGTGCAGACACCCTTGTTGTAATCCTCGATGCATACGACATCGGCCCCGGGGAGTTCGGCTTTGAAGCGGGTGAGGATCTCCTCGACGGCGGAGGCCGGGAGGGGCGCGCGGGACTCGTAGTCGACGCGGAACATCTTTTGCGGGTGGCGATGCTGGGCCAGACCGATGAGCGAGCGCTTGACAGTCGTGGGGCGCGAGGCGTCAGCGACGAGGCCGTCGACCTGAACGCGTGCGGCGACGAGTGCGGAGCGGAGGAGGTTGGCCTCGCGGTCATCGCCGACGACGCCGAAGGCGTGGACGGAGCCCTTCATAGCGATGAGGTCGAGGCAGACATTGGCGGCGCCGCCGGGGCGGTCTTCGGTGCGCTGGACATGGAGGACGGGGACGGGCGCCTCGGGGGAGAGGCGGTCGGCGTTGCCGAAGACGAGCTGGTCGAGCATGAAGTCGCCGATGACCAGGGCTTTGAAGGGTCGCCAGGCACCGAGGGTTTCAAGCAGTCGCGACATGGAGGGTGAGTGTATGTGCACCCCGGCCACGGGTTTTGGAGGGCGTGCTCCGGGGCGGCTCAGCCGGCCTGGGCGAGTTCGCAGTTTCCGGGCTCGACCTCGGTGCTGATGACCCTGTTTCGCCCGGCGCGTTTGGCGTCGTAGAGGTTGCGGTCAGCCTTTTCGAGCCACTCCTCGGGGGTGAGATCGCCACAGGAACCGTCGCAGCCGACCATGCCGGCGGAGAGGGTGACGGGGTTCTCCGGGTGTCGCTGCCAGACGACCGCGGCGAGGGCCTGGCGGATTCGGTCGGTGACGGCGGTGGCGTCTTTGGGCCCGGTATGGGGCATGATCAGCACAAACTCCTCGCCGCCGAAGCGACAGGGGACATCGTGCGAGCGGCATTCGCCTTGCAGGAGATTGGCAACGCCCTCGATGACTTCATCGCCGGCGGGGTGGCCGTAGGTGTCGTTGATGCGTTTGAAGAGATCGATGTCGATCATGGCGAGGGAGAGGGGCTGGCCGTAGCGCTTGCACTCGGCGACCTTCTCGGCCCATCGCTTGTTGAAGTGTGCACGGTTGCCCAGGCCGGTGAGGCCGTCGACGTCGGCGCGTTCGGAGAGGAGTTTGAGCAGGTGGTCGAGGCGGAGCGCAGCGCGGAGACGGGCGCGGAGCTCGGCGAGATCGAAGGGCTTGGTGACGTAGTCGGTGGCGCCGAGATCAAAGGCGGTGACCTTGTCTTCTGAGCCGTTGAGGCCGGAGAGGACGATCACCGGGACGTTGTTGGTTGCGGGGTCATCCTTGAGGGCCCGGAGGACTTCGAACCCGTCCATATCGGGCATGTCGAGATCGAGAAGGATGACGGCGGGGGTGTCGGCCTTGACAACTTCGATTGTTTCGGCGCCCTTGAGGAGGCTGGCCATCCGGATCTGCTCGTGCCGGAGACGGGCCGAAAGGAGGCGGTGGACGTCGATGGAGTCATCGACAAGCAGCACAAGGGGTTTGGTATCGTTGGTGGACACGGTCCGGCGGCCCTCGAGGATCGAGACACGATCGCTTCACCACACTCTGCCCGACTCCGCGCTGTGGAGCCGGGTCCGCACCCCTGCTGCAAACACTTTCATCGTCACTTCCGACTCTCCGGATCGGCGGTGACGCGCCTGCACAGCCCGACGAGTTCATCCAGTTGCTGGCGCAGACCCTCCAAGTCTCCAGCGTCGGCGGTTTGCCCGATCGCTGCGAGAGACGATTCGAGAACTCCGGCGGCCTGGCCGACCTGCGGGAATCCGTAGCCGCCGCAGGCACCCTTCATCTGATGCGCGAGACGACGGAGATCTCCGGCGGCGGCGCGCTCCCACGTCTGCATGATCGACTCGATGCGCTCGGGCATCTCTTCGACGAAGAGACGGACAAGCTCCGCCATGTCGGGGTCGCCGGCAAACTCACTGATGAGCGATCCATCGCTCGCATGCTTTCCGAGGCTGGGATTGGTCGTCATGGACCGGCCCTCCTTCTCCAGCTAGTTCGGCGATCGGTCGCGGGCTATTGAGGCGGAGATTGCGGCGGAGCGGGGTGAAGGCGCGCGGGCATCCCCTTGCGGGCTGGGGCGGGTCTGATAACCATGGATGGATGGGGGCGGTGGCGGGAAGGGGGACCCGGTACTCAAGTTGTCAGTTCGGAGGGATGCAGCGAAAAGCCCCGCAACGGACGGAGCCGGTGCGGGGCGAGGTGGGGCAATCGGCGAGTTGTGCGGGATCGGAAGAAGGGAGATTACGGGCAGCCGCTGAACCAGGCGGAGAGGAAGGAGAAGATGTCGGGCACGGAGACGACGCCGTTGCGATCGAAGTCCGCCGGGCAGGGCCTGACTTCGACGATCGACTGGCGCGGAGCATCACCCGCGTCGAACCAGAAGCCTTGCGAAGGCCCGGCGGTCGTCACCATATAGACATAGTCCTCGTTCCCGGCGTTATTCGGCTCACCGGACCACCACAAACGGAAGCTCGCACCGCTGCCGTCGATCCATTGGAATGAGCCCTCGGCGACGCGGTCGGTGAGCCCGATGTTCACAGAGCTGCCGACACCCGGGAGGCGAAGCAGGTTGCGGGTAATGAAGGTGTTCTCCGCGTACGAATCGATGGTGACGAGACGGCCGTCGAGGTTGTTCATGGCGAACTGGTCCGCGCCGTCGAAGGTCGAGTTGGTGAGCATGTAGTAGATGCTGCCGGTCGCCGGGTCGCAGATCGGGCCGTGCTGGATGCCCGTCGGCTCGCTCCCGATCGGGTTCGCCTCGACAAAGGCGTACGGGAGCGGGTTGCCCTGCACCGGCGCGGGCAGGTCGTTCCAGTTCCCGAGCATCCGCCGCATCGTGGCGTAGTCCTCGTTGTTTCCGTTGTTGGGTTCTCCCGCGTTCCAGTTCGTGAAGGTGTCGGTCACTCCGGCGACCCATCGCCAGTCGCCTTCGATCCCTTCATCGGTGAGGCCGATGTAGGCGTAGTCGAACGTTGTCGGAACCAGGGGCATCAGGTTCTGGTGGATCCACGTGTTCTCCGTCGCGTTGTTAATGACGACGGGATAGCCGCCGATGCTCTGGGCGGCGAGTGTGTAGTCCTGATAGTTGGCAATTCGAATGACAAAGTAGTGGTGGCCGTTGGCGGGGTTGGGAATTGGCCCGGCGACGATTTGCGCCTGGGCGGAGGCCGCGGCAGCGGCCAGACAGAGGGCGACGGTGAGCAGTTGCAGCGTGCGGTACATGGGTGAAACTCCTGCAGGGGGTGTGTCGGTTCGTCAGAATGGGCGGGCGCGGGTGCGTCCCGACAGGACATCCGTATAATGGTGCCGGGGAGCGACAAGCGGCGTGGTCTTTTTTGCGACATCTGACACACAAGCGTGAAAAGGCGAATCATGGAGCGTTCCAGCGGACCATCTGAACGCTCTTGGGAGCACGAAGGAGGCTCGGAGGCGACCCGGGTTCTGGAGGCTGCCGGGCGCGGCGATGCCGGGGCCGGGGCGAGGCTGATCGAGATGCTGTATGACGAGCTTCGCGGCCTGGCGGCATCGCACCTCGGACGGACACCACCGGGGAACACTCTGCAGCCGACAGCCCTGGTTCACGAGGCGTACTTCAAGCTGATGGGGGAGCGGGCCGATGGGCGGGCGCCGGTATACGAGGGGCGGGCGCACTTCTTCGGCGCCGCGGCCCGGGCGATGCGGGACATCCTGGTCGATCAGGCGCGTCGGAAGGCCGCCGCGAAACGGGGCGGCGGCGCATCGATTCGTCGGCGGATCGATCTCTCGAGCATCGATGAACTGCCGGAGGTGGGCGGCGAACGGGACGACCTTCCGGAGCTGGACGCGGCGTTGCGGAAACTGGAGCGCGAGATGCCGCGGAAGGCGGAGATCGTGATGCTGCGGTTCTATGCCGGGCTGACGATCGAGCAGGCGGCGGAGGTGCTCGGCGTGACGGAGCGGACGGTCAACCGCGACTGGCTGTTCGCCAAGGCCTGGCTGCAGCGTGAGCTGGGACGGGGTGAGGGTCCGGACACGGCGGGGTGAAGCAGGCGCAATCGCATGGCGGAGAACGAACGTCAGGAACTGATCGAGGAACTGTTCCATGAGCTGCTGGAACTGCCGGAGAACGGGCGGGCGGCGCGGCTCGCGGAGGCGTGCGCGCATGACGCGGACCTGGCACGGGAGGTGGAGGAGTTGGTGGCCTGCGCGGGCGGGGCGGCGGACCGGCTGGATGTTCCGGCGGCGGGATCGCTCGGCAAAGCTGCGGGGCCGGGCGAGCGGCTTGGCACCTACACGCTGATGGGCGTGCTGGGCGAAGGCGGGATGGGCCGTGTGTACGAGGCGGAGCAGTTGTCTCCGAGGCGGAGGGTCGCGCTCAAGCTGATCCGCGCCGGGATGACGACGGCGGCGATGCTGCGTCGATTCGAGTTCGAGGGTGCGGCGCTTGCGCAACTGAAGCACGCTGGGATCGCGCAGATCTATGAATCGGGCTTCTTCGAAAGTCCCGGGCTTGGCACGCTCGACAGTCGCAGGCCCTATCTGGCGATGGAGCTGGTCAAGGGGCGGCGGCTGGACGAGTTCGCAGCGGGCATGCCGGTGCGGGCGGTGCTCGGGCTTGTGGCGAGGATCGCCGATGCTGTGCACCATGCGCACCAGCGAGGGGTGATCCACCGCGACCTGAAACCGGGCAACATCCTGGTGGAAGGCGAGGGTGGAGACGCGCAGCCGAAGATTCTCGACTTCGGTGTTGCGAGGCTGGCGGCATCCGAGCGGGCGGACATTACAGCCGTCACCCAGACAGGCCAGATGATCGGCACGGTCGCGTATATGTCGCCGGAGCAAGTGCGCGGCGGCGCGCTGGACATCGATACCCGGACCGATGTGTATGCGCTCGGCGTGATTCTCTATCAACTACTCACCGGCAGGCTGCCCCACGCGACGGGGGGAAGCAGCGTGTTCGACGCGGCGAGGGCGGTGCTCGAGACAGAGCCGGCGCAGGCGGGAGCGGTGCGGCGCGAGCTGCGCGGCGACGTGGAGACGATCATCGCCAAGGCGATGGAAAAGGACCGCGAACGGCGGTACGCATCGGCGGCGGAACTCGCGGCGGACCTGCGGCGGTTCCTGGGGAATGAGCCGATCGCGGCGCGTCCGACGAGCGCGGCGTACCAGATTCGGAAGTTCGCTGCGCGGCACAGGGCGCTGGTCGCGAGCGCTTTGACGATCGTCTGCCTGGCCGCGGGCGCCGGCGTGGGGTTGAGCGTGCTGTACTCGCGTGAGCAATCTCAGCGGCTGCGTGCGGACGCGGCGCTCCAGGCGGCGGAGACGCAGGTGCGCCGGCAGCGGGCGACACAGGAGTTTTTGATTGCGGACGCGTTCGGGCAGGCCGCGCCGTCGAAACGGGGCGCTGGGTTGAAGGTCCTCGATGTGCTGGACTCCGCCGCCGCGGCCGTGACATCGCGGTTCCCCGACGACCCGGACCTGCGGGTGCACGTGCGGATCACGCTGGGGCATCTGCTGTGGGCGGCGGGGCAGTTCCAGAAGTCGCTGGATGTCTCGATGGCGGCGATGGCGGAGTTCGAGCAACCGGGCTTCCGGGTCGAGGACGACACGCTGCTGCCGTCGCTGCTGTTAATCGTGGGGCGTGCAGAGGCCTCGATGGAAAAACTGGAGTCGGCCGAGTCGCGGTATCGCCGGGCGATGGAGCTTTCACGGCGATTGCCCGAGTCGCTGGAGCTGTACGTGGACTCGATGTGTTCGCGCGCGGAGGCGCTGCAGCGTCTGGGTCGGCACGAGGAGGCGGAGCCGATGCTGCGCGAGGTGCTGGAGCGAGAGCATGAGGCTTCGGAGTGGGGCAAGCGGTCGGTGGTGGCACGGCTCTCGCTCGCGGCGTCGCTGTCGCAGCGGGGTGCTGCTCCGGGAGAGATTGAGGCTCTGCTCCGGCAGGCTGTGAAGATCGGGCAGGAGCGGACGGGGGGCGAATCGAACGAACTCATCGCCGCGATCCACAACCTGGCGTCCTTCCTCGTTGAACGCGGCCGGCCGGACGAGGCCGTGCCGCTGATGCTCGAGATGCTGGAGCGAGCGAAGCAGGTGTACCCGCCCGGCCACCCCAACCTCGGCATGATCGCGATGACGAGCGGCAGCGCGCTCGCACAGGTCGGGCGGGGGGCCCAAGCACGGGACATGGTGCTCGAAGGGCTGGCGGTGATTGCCGCCAGCGGCGACGAGACACGGTACATCCTGGAGCGGTCGGCCAACCTTGCCGTGCGCGTGAGCGATCTGGCGTCGGATCCGCGCGGCGGGGATGAGCACTTTGCGCTGTGGCTTCGTTGCCGGTGGCTGGTGGCTGGGAACGATGAGAGTGAAGGGGTGATCAAAAGGCTCGCCGAGTACAGAGCGCGGCTGGTGGCGTCGGGCATGAGCGAAGACGACATCTGCGGGAAGATCGAAGCGTTCGTGTACGATCTCGGGGTGCGTTACCCGGCGGGCTCTCTGCGGCGGGCACGGCTGCTGGCCAATGCGGCCAGAGCGGTCATCGCGCTTGACCCCGCTCGCCATCCCGGCATGGCGCAGCGGCTGATCGCGGAAGCGACGGCGGCCCTGGAGCACTCCGAGCGGCCCGAAGACGACCGCCTGATCATTGAGTCGGCGGCGCGGGAGCTGGCAGCGGCGCGGAAGGGATGATCCGACCGCGTCCGACCTCGGCGGGCGTTGTGCCCATGAATGGCCCCGGTGGGAGTCGAACCCACACGCCCGGTGAAGGGCTGCGGATTTTAAGTCCGCTGCGTCTGCCGTTTCGCCACGGGGCCGCGGTGTGATACTACTGCCCGGCGATGTCCTGGCCCTTCACGGTGAGGCGGGCGGGGTGGCCGAACCAGGAGTTGTCGCCGTTGGGAGCGGGATACTGCCTTTCCACGACCGCCGCGGCGTCGGCGATGTTTCTTTCTGATCCCGCCCAGCCGCCATCGATATCGGGGAAGTCGATCTTGCAGTTCTCGCACTTGGCGGTCGAGGAAAAGCGGATGGGGCACCAGAAGCTCTCGACGTTGCGGAGCATCTCGGTGCCCAGGGACCAGACACCGGTCATCCAGTCGCAATAGAGGCACCAGATGAGGTCATGGCCCACGAGGCCGGAGAACTTGTGGCGGCTGACGTTGATCCACTCGCCCTGCTTGTAGCGCGGGAACTTCACCAGCAGCACGAGCATGGGCCACATGGCGATCTCGGCGAGCCGCGTGAGCGAGAAGATGGGCACTGCCAGCGCTGTCCACCAGACCGCGCTGTGGTTGCGGAACCTGCCGACCTTGGCATTGAGGACTTTGAGGATGCGCGGGCCCTTGCGCGCGGCGGGGTGGGCAAGCTCATGGAGAAACACCCATGTCTGCATGGCGACAATCTGGCCGACGATGGCAACTCCCGTGCCGATGAGCGCGTGCAGGAGGCTGTTCCACCAGGTGCCATCGCCGCCGCGGGTGGCGCCGACGAAGAAGCCGACGATGGGGGGCATGACGGTGAACCAGGCGACGAGCGCATCAAGGAGGGGGGCGCGGGACATGGCCTCGGCCAGAGGCTTGCTGGTGCGCACGACAAGGTGGACAAGGGCGGCCATGAACAGGAGGGAGGCGGCAGAAGAGGCGGCGAGCCAGAGGTAGAGATAGACGTGCATGGCGGGATGCTACACGAACGGGGTGTTTGTTTGGTTGGGGCGCGTGGGCAAGTTGGTGGGCAAGTTGGTGGGGAAGCTCGGGAAACTGCCCGGTCGCCCTGGGATTCTCGCGGGCTGGGTGGGGAAAGGGACGCGGGGTGATTCCGAACAAGTAGGCATGGACACTGTTGTTGCGATCCTGGTTGGGCTTGGCCTCGCCGCGGCGTGCGGGCTGCGGGTGTTTCTGCCGCTGCTGGTGATGAGCGTGTCATCGCACCTTGGAATGGTGGACCTTGGGCAGGAGTGGGCGTGGGCAGGGTCGTGGCCGGCGATCATCGCGTTGGGCGTTGCGGCGTCGATCGAGATCGGCGCGTACTGGGTTCCGTGGGTGGATCACGCGCTCGATGTCATCGCCGCGCCGTGCGCCGTGATGGCTGGAACGCTGGCCGCGGCGGCACAGTTTGGCGATGTGGACCCGATGGTGCGATGGGCATCTGCCTTGATCGCGGGCGGCGGGCTTGCGGCGACGGTGAAGGCGACGGCGATGACTGTGCGGGCAGGATCGACCGCGACAACGGGCGGAATTGTAAACCCTGTGGTATCGACGGTGGAATCGCTGCTGGCGGGCGCGGCGGCGATCGTGGCGGTGATTGCACCGTTTGTGGTGGCGGGGCTGCTGGGCCTGCTGGTGCTTGTTGTCGCGGCGGTGGTCATTCGCCGCCGGAGCAGGAAGCGCAGGGCGCGGGCGGCGAAGGCCGCGGCGGTCCAGCCGGTGGTCGTTGTCTCGCCTGTTGCAAAGCCGGCTGTGCAGCGCTCGCTGCTGCGACTCCGCCGGGCTGCTTAATCGCTAAGAAGATCGGGGCGGCGCTCTCGGGTGCGGGCCAGACGCTGCTCCAGCCGCCAGCGGTCTACTGCACCGTGATCGCCCGAGAGCAGGACATCGGGGACAGTGACGCCGTTCCACTCGCGGGGCTTGGTGTAGTGGGGGCAATCCAGCAGGCGCATGGCGCGGCCGGACTTGGAATCGACCGTGATTGATGAGAAGGAATCTTCCGCGGCGGAAGATTCGTGGCCGAGTGCGCCGGGGAGGAGCCGGGTGATCGCGTCGATGAGGATCATCGCGCCGAGCTCGCCGCCGCTGAGCACATAGTCGCCGAGGCTGACTTCCAGCGGGTCGAGCGCGTGGATGACGCGCTCATCGATGCCTTCGTAGTGACCGGCGATGAGCAGCAGGCGCTCGCGACGGGCAAGGCCCTCGACAAGTTCCTGCGTGAGCAGGCGGCCCTGGGGCGTGAGCAGGATGCGTGCGGCGGGGCGGGCGTCGAGGGCTTCGACCGCGGCGACAGCGTCCCAGACGGGCTGACACATCATGACCATCCCGGGGCCGCCGCCGAAGGGCCGGTCATCGGTCTTATTGTGCTTGTTGCCGGCCCACTGACGAAGGTTGTGAGCATGCCACTCGACCAGGCCGGCGGCGCGAGCGCGGGAGGGAATGGAGCTGTTGAGCGCGCAGCCCGGGCCATCGCCGAACATCTCGGGGAAGGTGGTGAGAATGTCGAAGCGAAGGGGAGGGGTGGCGGGCATGTGCGCAGATCATTCGCGCGCGATGGGCAGGAAGTCGCGTTCCTTGCCCTTGCCCCAGGCATGGAACCTGGGCCAGAAGACTTCTTTGAGCAGGATTCGGATGCACGCGGCGACGGGGATGGCCAGGAGCAGGCCGTATACCCCGGCCAGTGCCCCGCCTGCGAAGCTGGCAAAGAGGATTGTGGGTGTGTCCATGCCGGTGGTTTTGCCCTGGATAGTGGGCGAGAGGACGTAGTCGTCCAGCAGCTGCGCGCCTGTGTAGACGCCGATGGGTGCGAAGACGATCCACCACCACTGCTGCTGAAAGCCTGCGCCGCCGCCGGGCTCGATGGCCATGAGCACGATGGCGATGGGGACCCCGACTACGTGAACGAAGGGGACGATGAACAGCAGGCCAATGGCCGGGCCCAGCAGGAGGGGCGAGGGGACACCGATGAGCCAGTACGCGAGCGTGACGTAGATCGCGAGGATGAAGCAGATGGTGATGCGGCCGCGGACGAAGCCCGCGACGACGCGGTCCATCTGGCGGACGAGATCAATGACGCGGCCCTTCTTGCGTTCCGGGATGAGGTCTTCCCAGAACTCGAGGACCTTGCCGTAGCTTGTGCAGAAGAAGAAAAAGAAGAAGGCGGTGAGAAAGGCGGTGAAGATCAGGTAGGTGATCTTCTGCATGCCCAGCACGATGGCGCCGAAGGCGACCGCGCCGGTGCCGAGGGCTTGCTGGCCGATGTTCTTTGCAAGCGTCTCGGCGTTGTTTTGCACCCAGCGGATGGCCATCTCCAGCCCTTGGTAGAGCTGGACTTTCCATTCGGGCACTTCGGCTTCATCTGGCCGGAGGGGTCGGGCGGGGGCGCGGGGCGCCTCGGCGCTGTCGGCATCAGCAGGCGCCGCCGCATCGGGGCCAGTTTGGGCATCAGAAGCTGGCTGATCGCCATCGGGCAGGGGGGTTTGCGAGGGCTGCGCTGCCGGGGCGTCGGCCGCGTCGGAGTCCTCGGCAGGAGCTGGGTCGGTGTCGACGTCGGGCTCGCCGGGTACGAGGTCTCGCTCCGCGTCGCGTCGTGCGCGATAGGCCTCGACATCGGTGCGGAGCTGGCCAAGCCAACTGCCGACATCCTGGAGCGACCGGGGAAGCTGCTGGCGGGCCGCGGCTCGTTCTTCGGGCTTTTCTGCCTGAACCGATGCAACGACGAGGCCGGTGTTTCGAGCGACGGTGCCGACGAGGGCGGAGCCCTGGACGATGGCAAAGCCGATGCCGATGGTGACAGGGATGACGACGAGCGCGCCGGCGAGGATGATGATGGCAGCGGCCGCGCCCTGGCGGCTGATCCAGTTGTACTTTTGCGTGACCCAAGCGACGACGGGTTCAAAGAGGTACGCCAGCGCGAGGGCCAGGAGCATGGGCACGGTGACGATGCTGCAGAGGTAGCCGACGTAGAGCAGGCCGAGGATGGCGAGAATGATGAGCGCATCGCGGATGGGCTGGATCTGCCAGAGCCGGAGCTTGCGCCAGTCGAGCGCGGGCGCGACGACCACCTTGGCCTCGGTGTGCTTGTCGTTCCTGTCGGGGCTGGCGGGCGGGGGAGGCATGGGGAGCAGATTAGCAGGAGCCGGGCGGAGGTGCCGGAGACAAGTGAGGAGCGGTGAGCCAAAACGCAAATGGCCCGCGCCGGAGTGCGGCACGGGCCATTGCAGTGTTCAAACGGCCACGATCGGCCTGTTTACTTCATGATCTCTTCCCGAACGGCGGGACGCGTGGGGGCGTCTGTGGCGCGGTCGGGGAAGGTGGTGACGGCAGAGTTGTTCCCTGCCATGGGACGGCCGAGGAAGATCTCGACGCGGCGATTCTGCGGGGTGTTGCCGCTGCCGCCGTTGGCGACGATCGGGTCGAACTCGCCGCGACCGGCCACTTCGAAGCGCCTCGGGGCAACGCTTGCGGAATCGACGAGGAAGTTGCGGACGGAGATCGACCGGAAGGCGGAGAGCTCGATGTTGTTCTTGAAGTTACGGCCGGGGAGCTGGCGGACACGCTGGGTGTCGGTGTGGCCGACGACGCGGACTTCGTAGTTGGCGGCGGCGGAGTTGAGGATCTGGCCGAGCTTGCCGAGCGCGCCCTTGACGCTCTCGTTGAGGGCATCGGAGCCGGAAGCGAAGGTGAGGTCGCTCTTGAAGCGGAGCATGCCGCGGGCGGCGTCGTACTCAAGGATGTCGCCATACTGCGAGGCGAGCTCGCGGAGGGCGGAGTCGGTGGTGGGGTCGAGGTCGCCGAAGCGGAGCCCGGAGAATCGCGCATCGAGCGCGGCGAGCTGGGCTTCGAGGCCTGCGCGGCCGCCGCGAAGCTCGGCGAGGAGGCGGTTCTGCTCTTCGACGAGCTGGTTGCGGCGGGTGAGCTCGGACTGGAGCTGCTGGTTGAGCGTGTTGAGCGAATCGACCTGGGCGGTGAGGGCCGTGTTTCGGTCGGTGAGGGCGCGGTTTGCCTCAACCAGATTGTTGGTTCCGGCATTGCAGCCGCCAAGGACTGCCGCGCCGAGTGTTGCGATGAGCAGCGCGCTGCGGCGCGCCGATCGCATGATGTTCCATCCGTTCATTTTCAGGATTCCCTTCACTTGAATGACCACTTGTTCACGGGGGGCGATTGCGTTCGGCCAGAGCATACTCTCTTGCCGGGTGGACGTCTGTAGGCAGCTTTGCCGAATCTTCGGGCCGGAACCACGAAGTCCATGAATCTGCAAGGGTTACGCGCTGCGGCGCAAGATTCGCCGATTCGTCTCAATGTCGCCGGCGCGCAGGACGCACGGGGCCCGGGGGTGGCTCCGGCCTCGCTGCTGATTGAGACAGGGGAAGGCGGCGATCGGCTCCGGCTGATGGCGATCGGCACGCCCGGAGAGATTGATCGCGATGCGCGATCCGGACGTGCACGAGTGGTGGAGATGCCGCGGACAGTGATTTTGCCGGGGATGGTGAACGCGCACACGCATCTGGATCTCACGCACATTGGGCCGCGGGAACACGATGCGGGCGCCGGGTTCATGCCGTGGGTAGAGATGATTCGGGCGGGTCGCGCGGCGGATGAGGCTGAAACCGTGGCGTCTGTTGCGCGGGGGATCGAGCTGTCGCGTTCGGCGGGGGTGGTCGCGGTGGGAGATATTGCGGGCGCGCCGCGGTCGACGCCGGGGAGGGCGAGCCTTGCGGCGTGGCGGACGATGTGCGAGAAGGGAATGGCGGGCGTTTCGTTTCTGGAGTTCTTTGCGATCGGAGGTGGGCGAGAGCGGTTTTTACAGTGGCTGCCGCGGATTCTGGAGGAGGCGGAGCAAGAGGGGGCGCTCGCGGTGAATGCGGGTTCGGGGCATGGTGCGCGGATCGGTCTGCAGCCGCACGCACCGAACACGGTGTGCCTCGAGGCGTACCGATGGGCGCGGTCGGAGGCGAAGCGGCGCAGCCTGCCGCTCTCTACACACCTGGCGGAATCGCCGGAGGAGCGAAGATTCATCGGCGAGGGAACAGGCCCGATGCGCGAGCTGCTGGAGCGGCTGGGGCTGTGGGATGATTCGATTCTCGCGGAAACGGGAGGGGGCCTCTCGCCGGTTGCGCACCTGGCTCCGGTGCTCGCAGGGTCGGGCGCGATCGTGGCGCATGTGAACAATGCATCGGATGCGGATGTTGAACTGCTGGCTCGCTCGGGGTGCACCGTCGCGTATTGCCCGCGGGCATCGGAATACTTTGGCGCGGCGGAGCGGTTCGGCCCGCACCGATACCGGGACATGATCGCGGCGGGGATCAACGTTGCGCTGGGGACAGATTCGATTGTGAACCTCCCCGTTTTGCCCCCCACTGCTGCGAGAACGCCCGCCGAGGGCGGGAGCGGGATGAGCATTCTCGATGAGATGCGGTTGTTGTGGCGGCGCGATGGGACCGATGCGCGGACACTTCTGGCGATGGGCACGACCAACGGCGCGCAAGCCCTGGGATTGGCGGACGGGTTCGTGCTCGAAGCGGGCAGTGTGCTCGCGGGGCTGGTTGGAGTCGAGATCGAACCGGGGGGCGAAAGCGAAGGTGGTGAGCCGATTGAACGGGTGTTCGACAGCGCTTCGCCAGCCGAATTGCTGTTTGGCTGAAACCATTCCGGTTTCACAAGAGTTGATGCATCGGTTGTGGTCACCGAGACGTATACTTTGTCAGTGGGTGCGTGCTTCTACTCCGTCCAAGTGTTTGGATTATGATCGGATACTGCGAACACAGTCTGCCGGGAGGGTGGTATCGATGAGCGCGAAGTGGATCCGCTCCAAGAGATGGGATGATGAGCATCTGACCGGCGCGCTTTGGCCTGCGAAGGTGGTGCTTCGGACACTCAGTGGGATTCCGCTTGCGGTGTGTCTGCTGACGATTGTTTCGCTTTATGGGACTCTGGCGAGCATTCCGATCGGGCTGATTGCCCTTGCGCCGACGTGGGCTCTGTACTCGCTGACGGCGGTGGCGACGGTGCTGGCGGGGTCGGTGGTGCCGGTGTGGCTGGGCGGGAAGGCGATGCGGCGTTCGGGGATTGGCGCAGTGCCGCGGTTTGTGGTTTCGCTGCTTGCGATGATTGCGCTGGCGGTCGTTGCTGCGGGGGCGTGGTATGCACTGGTGTGGCCGCTGGTGCACTATCGACCCGCGACGCTCGGCGGTGAGACGGCGCACGGTGTGCGGTTCTTCGCGGACTTTGTGGAGCGTTACCAGAGCGTGCAGTTCCGGCGGCTGCCGATCATGGAGATGTCGGAGCTGGAGTTTTATTCGTGGTGGCCGCTGCGGGTGGTGCTGGTGCTGTTCATTGTGAACATGGTGACGACGACGGTGCGCCGGATCGAGTTTTCGTTTGTGAATCTGGGCGTGCTGACGGTGCACACGGGGATCGTGACGATCGCGCTGGGGAGCGTGGTGTATGGCGCGCTCAAGCAGGAAGGGGACATGCTGCTGCAGGCGGGGCCGACCGACGCTGCGGGGAACCCTGGCCCGGGGCGCGCGGAGGGCGGGTTCTATGACAACACGGATGTGGCGCTGTGGGCGCAGCAATCGCCCCTGCCGGAAGGGAGCCCGGGCGGGTGGGAGCAGCGACAGTTGCCCTGGCTGCCGCGATACAACGACTACAACCTTGCCGCGGCGGGGCCGGGCGAGAAGGGCTTTGAGCAGCAGGCGGGGCTGCGGGACCTGGGGCCGATTGGGATTGATGCGCCGATTCTGAGCCGGGACAGGAGTCACCGGGTGACAGCCGATGATGTGACATTCCGCGTTGTGGGCTACAGCCCCTATGCGACGCTGGTCACGCGGTGGGTGGTGCCGCCCATCGGCGAGGCAGCCACCGCGAGTACCGAGGTTGGCGGCGCGGGGACGCGGCTGCGCGAAGCGGATCTGTTCTTCACGGTGCCGGAGAGCCAGGGAGGCTCGGAAACAACGCCGCGGAAGACGTATCGGTTCCTGCCGGATTCGCCTGCGCAGCGGGTGGATGTGCTGGATGTGCTGGGGATTGAGTACACGCGTGGGATGGACCCGCAGCGCTGGGCGGATCTGTCGATGAAGCTGCCGCGGGATGCGCGGCATGTGCTGATCGTCGAGCATCCGGCGACAGGGTTCCGGGGCGTGTATCCGGTGAAGGTCGACCAGCGGGTGAGCGTCGGGGAGACGGGGTATCAACTGCAGGTGCGGGCGCTTGAGGCGACGTCGCCGTTTCCGATCGTGACGCGCGGGTATCAGGGCGCAACGTCGAGCCTTGCGGTGGTGCGGGTGGAGCCTCCGCAGCCTGATGGCGGGGAGAAGAAGGTCGCGTACGACCGGTGGGTGTATCACCGGTTTCCGGAGATCAGCCAGGATCTGATGGAGACGCTCAACCAGCGCGGGATGCCGGTGCGGCGCGATGCCGACCCCGCGCTGAAGATCACGTATGTGGATGCGTCGATCCTGCAGGTGTATCTCGATGAGCGTGTGGGCGGCGAGGCGGGCGGGAGTGTGCGGGCGATCGTGCGGATTCCGGATACAGATCCGGTCATCAGCGAGAACCTGAAAGTCGGGGACTTCGTGCAGATAGCGGCGTCGCTTCGGCTGCGGCTGGGCCTGCGCTCCGACAACGCGGAGATGGTTGAGGCGCCGATCGCGGTGCCGCCGGAAGAGCAGAGCAAGGCGGATATCGGCACGCACAAGCGTGGCGTGATGGCGGTGCGGGTGGGGCTGACGAGCGACCCGACATTTGAGCGCATCGTGTGGGTGCCGTTCTCACAGTACATGGGGCTGGGGGCGGATCTGGAGCGGTGGGTGGATCTGCCCGATGGCCGCCGGGTGACGATAGCGTTTGGTCGGGTGTGGCACCAGTTGCCGTTTGAGCTGCGGCTGATGAGCTTCCAGATGGATCCGTATCCGCACAGCGACACGCCGCGGGACTACCGGTCTGACTTGCTGGTGATGAGCCGGTGGGGCGGGCTGTACCAGGACCGCGTGCGGAAGACGAGCCTGAACGAGCCGCTGCTGGTTCGCGTGCCGTTCCTGGCGCGGGAGGATGTGCCGAGCCCGGTGAACTGGGCGGGTCGGTTGTGGAGCGTGATCATCCCGAAGCAGTACAAGTTCAGCCAGGCGGGATGGGACGCATCGGGGTGGCGTGAGAGCAAGGCGCTGGCGGATGCGGGGCAGGCGGCGCGGCCGGTCGCGCGGTTTACGATTCTGGGGGTGGGGAACAACCCAGGGATCTATGTGATCGCGGCGGGTGCGGTGATGATGAGCGTGGGGATTCCGTGGGCTTTCTATGTGAAGCCGGCGATCGTGCGGTATCGGAAGAAGAAGATTCAGCGGGAACTGGCGGCGGGAGGGAAGGGCGGCGCGAAGAACATCAAGGCGGGTACGCAGAGTTCGCAGAGGGAACTCAGAGGGCACGGAGAAGATGCCGCGGACAACGGTTCGGTACCGCTGAGTGGATCGGGCTTGGATGGGGCCAAGGCGTGAACGGAGGATCGGTGTCGATCTGTCGGGAAGGAAGTCGAACATGAACGTCAGGATGTTGAGGATGCTGGTTTGCGTACTGACGACTGCATGGATTGTCGCGTCGGCGGCGGCGCAGACTGCGCCCGACGGCAATGCGCACCCGCCGTCCCAGGCGATCTCGGATTCGGCGGCGGGTGTGGTGGAACGGAACCCGTTTGGCGAGCCGGGGCCGCAGATGCTCGATACCGATGCCAAGCGGGCGTTTGCAAGCGAGGTCGACCTGACGCCGCTGCGGGATCTGGCGGTGTTTCATAACGGGCGGGTGAAGATCGTCGACACGCTAGCGCGAGAGACGGTGCTCGTTATCCTCGGTCGGCGCGACTTTGTTGATTTCAAGATCAAGGAAGAGGGGAAGCTCGACAAGCGGCACTATGACCCGCTGTTCACGTTCATCGATATCGTGATCGACCCGGCGTACTACGTGGAGCGGCCGCTGATTCACGTTGAGTATCTGCCGCTGCGGGAGGTGTTTTTGGATTCGATGTACTCCGACAAGTCGGAGATCGAGTGGTGGAAACGGCTCGGCCGCTTGAAGCCGGGCGAGCTGATGGCGGCGTGGCGCGAGATTGCTCCGGGCCTGCCGGCGGATGCGCCGACGCAGCGTGCGCTTGGGCAGGTGAACCAGGCGTTCTCGCTGTATCGCGATTCGTGGCGAAACCTGCTGATGGTTGCGCCCAAGGGCACGGAGCTGCAGTGGCATCACCTGTCCGAGGAGCTCGCGGGGTCCCCAGTTGATACCGCCGCGGCGGCGCTGGGAAGCGCGTGGCGAGGCGGGGATGCGGCGAAGGCGAACGAGGCGATCCGGATGCTGGCGGCGGAGTTGCCGAAGATCAACGCGGAGAACTATCCGGCTGGCCGGAGGTCGCTGGAGGCCACGTACAACCGGATGAACGCGTTTGAGTGGGGGTACTGGCTGTACGCGGTCGCGCTGCTGCTTCTGCTGCTGGCGTTTGGCACAGGGCGGAAATGGCTGGCGGTCGCGGGCATCGCAGCGCTGGTGAGCGCGGTGGGCATGCATGGGTTCGGGTTTGTGGCGCGGTGCATCATCGCGGAACGGTTTGCGATTCAGAACCAGTTTGAGTCGATGACGGGGCTGAGCCTGTTCGCAGCGATCGTGGGGATGGTGATCATGGTGGCGCGGAGGCAGTGGCTGTTTGGCGCGGCCGCGGCGGGGGTGGGGTTCATGGTCCTGATAACAGCGACGCAGACAGGTATTCCCGGGGTGAGCGTCGAGCGTGAGGCGGCGATCCTGAACACCAGTGTGCTGCTGAAGTATCACGTGACGACGGTGCTGGTGAGCTATGGGCTGATCTCGCTGGGGTTCATGGTGAGCCTGTTCTATCTGGGCACGCACTATGCGGCGAGGTTGAAATCGGGCGTTGGCGAATCGACGCCCGCGCTGGCGAAGGGTCAGATCGGGGGCGCGGGGATCGCGGCGGGGATGTCGGCAGAAGCGCTTGGACTTGAGGATGGCCAGCCCGCGGGCACAGCGCGGGTGCTGAGCGACCTTGACAAGTCGCAGATGATCATTCTGCAACTGGCATTCTGGACCCTGGGCGTGGGCGTCCTGCTGGGCGCGTGGTGGGCGGATCATTCCTGGGGGCGATGGTGGGCGTTTGATCCGAAGGAACTCTGGGCGCTGGTGACGTGGATCGTCTACCTGATCGTGATCCACCTGCGCGTCTCGGGCTTGAAGAACCGCGGCCTGGTCACCGCGTGGTTGAGCGTGCTGGGGTTCATCGTCATGCTGTGGACGTATTTTGGAGTGAATCTGCTGCTTCCGGGCTTGCACGCGTATGCGTAGAAGTGGCGAATGGCGAGTGGGTTGAGGGGAGGGGTGATGGTCGCTGGCAACGTAGGACACCTGCGGCAGTCACGCGAGGCGCGGCTGGGCCGCGGGTTCTTTGCGACGGATGCTGAGACGCTTGCGCGGGCGCTGCTGGGCACGCACCTGATACGTGTGATGGAGGACGGCTCGACAATCCGGGTACGGATCAACGAGACGGAGGCGTACAATGGGGTTGAGGACCGCGCATCGCACGCGTTTGGCGGGCGGAGGACTGCGCGGACGGAGCCGATGTATGGCCGCGGCGGCACGTCGTACGTGTATTTCACGTACGGGATGCACCACTGTTTCAATGTGGTCGCGGGCGGAGTGGATGAACCCGCGGCGGTGCTGATCCGAGGAGGCGAGGTGATCGAGGGGCTGGGCGCTGCGCTTGCGAACCGCGGCTGGACGCGAGAGAAGCACGCCGCGAGGCCAGCGGGGCTCGCCGATGGGCCGGCGAAGCTGTGCCGCACGCTGGCGATTGATCGGTCGCTTAACGCGATTGACCTGACGCGCGACCCGACGCTGCGACTGGAGCGGGGGGACAGGGGCTGGCACGATGAAGTTTCGGTTATCTCCACGCCGCGGATCGGGGTTGACTACGCGGGGGAGTGGGCGGCGAGACCGCTGCGGTTCGTGGCGCGGCGGATGTGAAGCTGGGCAAAGCAACGGATGTTTCTGTGAGCAAAGTTGCCTGCCCGGCTCGCGGGGGTGCGTAGTATTGGACCCCTATGTGAGAGCCCGTGGTGGGCGTTCACCGGAGTGCGTTACAGTGAATGGTCAGACGCGACTGGATTGGCGAGCGATCCGCGAACGGTCCGCTCATTTCCCGGAAGAGGCGTTTCAGTTCGTGCGCGAGGGACTCTCGTACACAACGAAGCTGTTTCATGGCGAGCCGGTGCGGCCGCACGCGGACCAGTCCGATGAGCGTCGGCACGTGACCGGGCAGCAGCTGTGCATGGGGCTGAAGAAGCTGGCGTCGGAGCGGTACGGCCTGCTGGCCAAGGCCGTGCTGAACAAGTGGGGCATCCGCGCGACGGATGACTTCGGGGTGATCGTGTACTCGCTCATCGACCGGAGCGAGCTGCGCCAGGGTGAGCGGGACAGCATGGATGACTTCAAGGCGGTGTACTGCTTTGAAGAGGCGTTCGCCCAAGCCGCGCGATAAGCCGGAAACTGCTGCAGACACCAATCAAGCTTGGCGGCATCGACCAGACTTCACCGAGTTCGGTGCGACTGTACTTCGTGTATTCCCCGTGGCTTCCACTTGACATCTGTTCGTGAATATGCGAACATTACTGTCGGCGGGGGCTTCGCGAGGAAGGATGTGCATGCCGAGGATCGTCGTTCGCTTCTTCTGCGATGCCGACGGCGAGGCACCGGTGCTGCGGTGGTTCGAGGATCTTGCGCGAAGAGATCGTCGGGCTATTTGAAGTGCAGATAACTGGTCGAAAGGCTTGAGGAGTTCGGGCACGAGCTTCGCCGACCTACGGCGGCCCCTCTTCAAGACGGGGTGTATGAGCTCCGCGCAAGGGTCGGCCGTGTGAACTGCCGGATCTTGTACTTCTTTCATGGCCGCGAAGCAGCGATCTTGTCTCACGGATTGGTGAAGGAGAGCGAGATTCCGAAGGCGGAGCTGAAGCGGACACTCGCACGGATGCAGCTCTTTCTGAGCGATCCAGTGCGTCACACGTATCGCGAGGAGTTGTAGCATGAGCAAGAAGGCACGAACGACCAGCAGTGCCGGGGCCATACTTGACCGGCGGCACCCGCCCACGGCGGCTGACCGGCGCTACCGGGCGGGGCTGCGGCAGGACATGGAGATCGGCGAGATGATCTATCACGTCCGCACCGAAGCGGGACTGTCGCAGCGGGCGCTGGCGAAGCTGGTGGGCACGACGGCGTCGGTGATCTGTCGGCTCGAGGATGCGGAGTACGACGGTCATTCGCTGGCGATGCTGCGCCGGATTGCCGAGGCTCTGGGCAAGCGTGTCGAGGTGCGGTTTGTGAGTGCTGGCCGAAGCCGGGCCGCCTGAAGCGGTCGCGCCGCATCGCCGCGGAGACTCAGCTCGCGGTGGGCCGCGTCCGCCGCGACCGCGGCGGGGCGATCGCGAACACCAGTCCGCCGACAAAGCCAAGGGCGCCGAGCATTGAAACAGGGAGTGTCCAGCCCAGGACACGCGGCGAGAGCGCGGTGTCATCGAACTTGTACTTGGGCACGTTGAGCTTCGGGATGACGTGCATCGCGGCGAAGTACTCAAGCGTTCGCGGCTTGAGGGGGACGATGTCGCGGAGCGGGTTCTCTGCCTCGGTCAGCAGGCGGGCCTCGCCGCGGCGGCCGCGGGGCCAGCGATGACGGGTGGTCTCGACGGTTCCGTCGGGCTTGAGCTGGTAGAAGTCAAAGACCCAATCGTCGCGGCGGACGCTACCCCAGCTTTCGGGGTCGAAGCCGTCGGGGGTGAGGCGGGTGACGATCAGGAGGCGCTCGGTGCCGGGGATGGCCTGCTGGCGTCCTGCGTCATCGCGGCCGACATCATTGATGGCCAGAACCTTGGCCCACTCGTCGTAGAGGGCGAGGGTCTCCATGTCGAAGACCGGCGGCTTCTTGACGCGGAGCAGGGTCTGGTTTCCGGCGTAGTCGAGGCGGAGGAATGACTCGTAGGCCGCGCGGGGGCTGGCAGGGTCGGTGGGGACATCGGTGAGCGTGAACTCGGGGAACTCGCCGATCTGGTATCGCCGGGTGTTGAGGATTTCGGCGTGGAAGTTGTGCAGGCCGGCGAGGAGGTTGAACTCCTGGATGCGTTTGGTGAGCGGGTAGAGCGCACCGATAAACGCCGCGGCAGAGAGCAACGTCACGACCACGGCGATTCGGCGGGACTTGTCCATACGGAGGGGCCCGGTTAGTGCGCGGGGCCTTCGCCATGCTCATCTTCGGTTTGGGCCGCTGGAACGGAGAGCCCTTCGAGCGTGATGCCCTGGACAGGCTTTGAGCGCTGGGCGGAACTGCCAGCGAGAGGCACCTTGGAAACGTAGCCGGCTTCGGTGATGGGGAGGCGCGGGCCGTGGTGGGCGTGGTGCGCCAGGTGTTCGTCGTAGGTCTGGTTCGTCACCGCGGCGATCTTGGAGGACTGGGTGATGGGCATGCCGGTGCCCAGGCCTGTGCCGCCGCGCAGGATGTGGCCTTCCTTGAAGCGGTCGATGGTGCCGCGGTTGCCGAGGTCGAGCACGGTGAAGCCGAGGAAGAAGCAGACGGTGAGGAGGGTGAACACGAAGATCATGGTGTTCAGGGGGTTGTCGTACTTGAGCTGCATGAAGAACATCACGACGATGACGGTCTTCACGGCGGCGATCGAGAGGGCGACAAACACGTTCACCCACTGGGGGATGAGGACGTTGAAGGTGTCGGCGATCCAGACCTCGACCAGGGTCGCGCCGACGGTGAGCAGCGTGAAGAACAGGAGCAGGGCGAGCACGGTGCGCAGGGTGGCGACGGACACGATGGTGTGTCCGTGATCCTTATGACCGTGTGCGTCGAAGTGCTCGGCGTGGGGCTGGGCTTGGGAGGTCATGGGAGAGAGTCCTGGGTCCGGTGGTCTTGAGTCCTGAGCATGAAGCGAAGTGCGGAGACTGCGGATCAGTGGATGAGGTAGAGCATGGGGAAGAGAAAGATCCAGACGATGTCGACGATGTGCCAGTAGAGGCCGACACCTTCGACGGCGTTGTAGTGGCCGGGGCCGAAGTGGCGCTTGCGGGAGCGGACATAGAGCCAGGCGAAGAGTCCCATGCCGACGATGACGTGGGAGGCGTGGATGCCGGTTGCGCCCCAATAGATGCCCCACCAGAGGGGCTCGTAGGGCACGTTCTCGGCGTAGGGGTAGCTGTAGAACTTGCCGGGGAGGAGGCCCTCGGAGTACTTCTTGTAGTACTCAAAGACACCCTTGATGGTGAGGAAGATGAGGCCTGCGATGAAGGTGAGGATGATGTTGATCTGCAGCCACTTCTGGTTGCCGGTCTGGGCGTGGCGGACGGCCGCGGCGACGGTGTAGGAGGAGAGGAGGAGCACCACCGTGTTGAGGAGCCCCCAGCGGTAGTCAAGGTGTGCAGAGCCCGAGAGGAAGGCGTCGGGATACATCATGCGGAAGATGGCGTAGGCGACGAACATGCCGGAGAAGAGCAGCACTTCGGTCGACAGGAAGAGCCAGACTCCCATCTTGACGGCGTCGAACTCGTGCTCCCGGTCAACAAAGTGGTGCGCGGCTTGGTAACGCTCGTGGTAGGGCCGGTCGTCGTTGACCGGTGCGGATCCATGAGCGCCGTGCTTGCCGAGGTCGATTGTGGCCATGGTGAGGGCTCAGAAAGGGCAAGGGATCAGGGGATCCGGGGAACGAGGGACTGAAAAACAATCAGTGGTACTTGCTGCCGGGCGCCGCGGGGCGGGGCAGGGAATACTCGCCGGGCTTGGTCTGCGCGGGGAGGACGGTGTCGAAGTCGTACGGGCCGTGTGTGACGACGGGCTCGTGCTCGAAGTTGTGCTCGATCGGGGGGCTGGAGGCGTGGGTCCACTCGAGGGTCAGCGCGCCCCAGGGGTTAGCGGGGGCCTTTTTGCCCGCGGCGAGGGATGCCAGGAAACCGAAGAGGTGGACGAACAGCCCCAGGGCAAGGAGCCCCGAACCGATCGTGGAGAACTGGTGCCAGAACTCGTACTCGGGGACATAGCTGGCGTAGCGGCGGGGCATGCCGCGGGAGCCCATGAGGAACTGGGGGAAGAACGTGGCATTGAAGCCGACGAAGACAAAGAACCAGCCGATGCGGCCGACGGTCTCGTTGTACATCTTGCCGGTCATCTTCGGCCACCAGTAGTGGATGCCGCCGATGAACGCGATGATGGTTCCGCCCATCATGACGTAGTGGAAGTGGGCGACGATGAAGTAGGTGTCGTGGAGGTGGAGGTCGACGGCGAGCGAGCCCAGGAAGAGGCCGGTGAGGCCGCCGATCGAGAAGAGGAACAGGAACGCGAGTGCGTAGAGGTTCCAGGTGGTGAGGATGATCGAGCCCTTGTAGAGCGTCGAGATCCAGTTGAAGATCTTCACCGCAGATGGGATGGCGACGAGGAAGGTGAGCGCGCTGAACACCACCGCGGCGACCTCGCCTTGGCTCGTGAACATGTGGTGGCCCCACACGATGAACGAGATGCCCGCAATCGCCAGCGTGCTGAACGCCACCGCCCGGTAGCCGAAAATTTTCTTGCGCGAACCCGCGGCGATGAGCTCGTTCATGATCGCCATGCCCGGCAGGATCATCACATACACGACCGGGTGCGAGTAGAACCAGAAGAAATGCTGGAAGAGGACGGGGTCCCCACCCAGTCGCGGATCGAAGATGCCGATGTGGAAGATGCGCTCAAACAGCAGGAGGATGAGGGTGATGCCGATGACGGGCGTCGCGAGAACCTGGATGATGGCCGTGCCGTAGATGCCCCAGACGAACAGGGGCATGTCGAACCAGCCCATGCCCGGGGCACGGAGCTTGTGGACGGTGACGACGAAGTTGAGGCCGGTGAAGATCGAGGAGAAGCCGAGGATGAACGCGGCGGTGACCATCCACACGACGCGGAGGTGGCCCTCGTCGGTGGTGGTCGAGTAGGGCGTGTAGAAGGTCCAGCCGGTATCGACGCCGTAGTTGAGGAGGCTGAGGATGGCGAAGAAGGAACCCAGGAGATAGATATACCACGAGGCGAGATTCAGACGTGGGAAGGCCACGTCCTTGGCGCCAAGCTGCAGGGGGAGGAGGAAGTTGCCGAGGCTGGCGGGGACGCTGGGGACGATGACCAGGAAGACCATGATGATTCCGTGGATCGTCATGGCGCGGTTGTAGAAGAGGTTGCTGTCGGCAAGGCTGTCGCCCGCGCCGAACATCTGGCCGAGCAGATTGCCGGAGATCTGGCCGGTCGCGTCGACGACGGTGGGCGCGAAGAGCTCGAGGCGAACGGCGAGCGCGGCCATTCCGCCGAGGAAGAACATGAACAGGATCGCAACCAGGTACATCATGCCGATCTTTTTGTGATCGACGGTGGTCATCCAATCCCAGACTGTGGCCCAGAAGCCGCCCTTGCCTTCAAGGTACGAGCCGTGGTGCTCGTGGCCGTGGGCTCCGTGGAGCGCGCCGGATTTGCCGAGGTCGATTGAGGCCATGATTCAACTCCGATCACAAATGCGAGGCGTCGGGCCGGTATGTCCCGGCAAGGCGTGCTGCGGGGTTGTCAGTTCGCGGGGGCAGGGGCTGGGCCATCTGGGGCAGGAGCGGGCGCATCCGCGGCGCTGGGGCCCTTGTCCGACAGGGTCTTCATGTACTCGATGAGGCCGTTGATCTCGACGTCCTTGAGCACGCCGGCATAGGTCGGCATGCTGGAGGGGTAACCCTGCACGATGTGCTTCTGGGAGTACAGGATGTTGTCGCGGAGCCAGTTCTCATCGGCCAGGTGCGAGGAACCGTCGGTGTAGGGGTGCTCGTTCCCAAACCAGTTCTTCCAGGAGGGGCCGGTGTTCTTGGAGCCGTCGATGCTGTGGCAGGTCACGCAGGCGCGCTTGACCGCGGCGATCTTGCCGATCTCCACCGGGGGCATGTTGCCACCGTCGTAAGGATCGCTCCACACGACGAGCGTCTGCTTGTATTCCTGAGGCGAGAGGACGACGATGCCCGCGGCCATCTCGGAGTGGTTGTTGCCGCAGTACTCGGCGCAGAAGACCTTGTGGCCGGCGAACTCTCGCTTGCCGGTCTCGGTGTTCATGTTGTACCAGGTGCCGTCGCTGCCGCGCTGGGTGACTTCGCGCGCCTCAAACCACATGCTGGTGTAGCGATTGGGGAAGACGTCCATCTTCGTGCGGAAGTCGGGGATGAAGAAGGAGTGGATAACGTCGGCCGAGTGCATGATGAGCTTGACGGGCCGGTTCGACGGCACGACGAGCAGGGGCACCAGCGTGCCGGTATCCATCAGCGTGATGTATTCCTTTGGCGGCGGCTCGGCTCCGTTGCGGTAGGTGGCGGACCATGCCCACATCTGACCCTTGATCTGGATCTCTTCGGCATCGGAGGGCGCGGCGAGCTTGTTGACGTAGCCCTCAAAGCCCCAGAAGAAGATGGGGACCATGACCAGCAGGGGGATG
The DNA here is from genome assembly GCA_038247555.1 of Phycisphaerales bacterium. Taxonomy (GTDB): domain Bacteria; phylum Planctomycetota; class Phycisphaerae; order Phycisphaerales; family UBA1924; genus JAHBXL01. The sequence goes on from JBBRUT010000015.1 coordinate 34,708, forward strand.
ATCGACCACGCGAGCTCGAGGGGCGTGTTGTGCGCGGCGGAGGCCTGGTAGTTGGTAGCAGCCTTGGAGCGGTGGTACTTGAACACGAACCAGAACATCGGGGCCATCACCACGATGAACGAGATGATGTTCACCCAGAGGATGAAGATGTACAGCCACTCGGTGTCGTAGGCCTGAGTCGAGTTGCCGACGTGGCCGAAGGACCACTTGTGCAGCAGCGACTGCCCCTGTCGGGCGGCGGATTCCGCGGCGGGCGCGGTCTGGGCGAGTGTCAACAGCAGGTCGGTAATCATGGCGTTGGCCCCGACAGATCAAGGCTGGGAGTGGAAGCGACGGGAGCCGGGGCCGCGACGCGGCGGCGACGCTCGTGCACGAACATCAAGGCGATGGTGGTGGCCAGGGCGATGGCGGTGGCCGCGCCGCCGAGCTGCATGACACGCATCGCCTGCAGGGAGTAGGTACCGTCCTGCGGGTTCCAGTGGTAGCACCAGAGGGCGAGCTGCTCAAAGACGTTGCCGATCTTGCCGCCGGAGGCGTCCATCAGCGCGAACTTCAGGTCTTTGACGAGCTGGGGAGGATATTCAAGGCCGGTGAGGTAGCGCGAAACCTTGCCCTCGGGCGTGAGCACGAAGACCACGGGCCCGTGGGAGAACTCATTGGCCTCGGGGAGATAGCGGTAAGGAAAGCCGATGGCATCGGCCAGTGCGCGAGAGTTCTCGGGCAGGCCGGTGAGGTAGATCCAGCCATCGCGCACCGAGTCGGAGGTCGGACGGCTGTAGGTGAGCAACTGACCGGTCTTCTCGCGGACCGCGGCGGGCGTTGAGTCGCTGGAATCGAAGCTGACGACGACGACGTTGAAGTCCGTGCCGACCGTGAGTTCGAGCGCGTTGAGGCCGTTGGTGAGCTTTTCCATCACCGTCGGGCACAGGACCGGGCAGCGGTAATAGATCATCGTGAGCAGGACGGGCTTGCCGGCCGCGGCCTTGCCGGGGAACAGGTCGCCGAGCTTGATCTGCTTGCCCTCGGAGGTGGTGAAGGGCAGTTCCCTGGGGACCGAAGCGCCGAGCATGTTGCGGAGTTCGAGGCCGCGAACCGGGGCGGGGCGAGCATCAAACTCATCGCCGGGGCGGGTGAGCTGTGCGGAAGCGCCGAAGGACGCCGCGGCGAGCGCAACAACAGCGGCGAGCGCTTGGGCTCTGCGGGCGGTTGTCGGGCTGGTGCGGGGAGGGGTCATGGGCTTACGGGGTATGGGAATGTTATTGGGGGGCGGCGGGGCTGCTCAGCGGGCGTAATCCTGGGCGACTTTCTGCTTGGCGGTGTCGATCGGATGGCGGACGAGATCGCGGGCGGGGGTATCGCCGAGTGCGGGGACTTCGATCCAGCCGTAGTTCTGCATCAGCAGCAAGGAGTCGCCCTTGATCTTTCGGGCCTCGAGCGCGGGGGGGAGGGCGGCTCCGGCGGTGGCCCGAACGACCTCCATCTCGTTGAGGCGCTGGGTGCTCTGCTGGATGTAGAAGGCGTAGGTGACGACGACGGCGAAGACGATGACCAGGAAGAGCCCGATGCCGATCCCCATGATGCGGAAGGCATTGCTGACTTCTGCGTGGGCGTGCTGGGGCTTCTCGTCCTTGGCGTGATCGTGCCACTGGTCGATGGGATCGTGCAGGGGGGCGGTTTCGTGCACGTGGGGCTTGTGGTGTGGGTCGCTCATGGTCGTTGCTCGTGGTCGTGTATTCGTGCTGATCGGGGAACTCGATGTACTGTGAAATCAGCCGCGACGGACGATGTCAGACGTAGTTCTTGTGGGAGAGTGCCTCGGCCAGGCGTGGGTCCTTGAGCGGGATGAGGGGGGCGGTGCCGACGCGCCAGGCCACGAAGCCCAGGAAGATGCACAGGGGCCCGAGGAGGCCGAGGATGTCGAGCCAGATGTGCTGGCCGAGATTGGTGTGGCGGGCGATGGGGCGGACCATGTAGAGCAGATCAACAGCGTGCATGGCGAGCTGCCATGCGGCAACGCACATGAGCAGCTTGTAGTTGCGCTTGACGTTGCGGAAGAGCAGGATGACAAATGGGATGATGAAGTGGCCGAAGCAGAGGATGAGGCCGAGCTTCTCGTATCCGCCTTGGGCACGGAAGTTGTAGAAGGAGGTTTCCTCGGGGATATTGGAGTACCAGATCAGGAAGTACTGGCAGAAGGTGATGTAGGCCCAGAAGATGGTGAACGCCAGGAGCAGCTTGCCCAGATCGTGGAAGTGCTCGGCGGTGACGATGCCCTCGAGCTTGCCGTTCATGCGGAGCAGGCCCAGCACGATGATGAGCAGCGCAACGCTGGACATGATGCATCCGGCGAAGAAGTAGACGCCGAACATGGTGCTGAACCAGTGGGGGTCCATGGTCATGAGCCAGTCGAAGCTGGCAAAGGCAGTGGTGAGGGCGAACAGGAGGAGGCCGTAGGAGCTCATCTTCCGGGCCTTGGCGGTGAGCCACTTGTCGCCGGTGGTGTCTTGCCGCACGCTATAGCCGCGGAGCTTGGTCGCGAGCAGTGTCCAGATGATGAAGTAGATCGCGGCGAAGGCGAGCCAGCGGCCGACGTTGAGAAAGCCTGCCTTCTTCCTGAGCACGGGGTCCATCTCGACGACGCCCTCGTGCATCCAGTGGAAGAGCGCGCCGTGGAAGACGAAGACTTCGAGGATGACGATGGGCAGGAAGAGCGCGAGCACGATGGGGATGAGGCTGGCGATGTTCTCGGCCTGGCGGCGGAAGGTGGCAGACCAGCCCGCGTTGACCTGATGCAGGATCATCGTGAGGCCCAGGCAGCCCAGGGAGAGCCCCAGCGCGAACAGGAAGCCGACGTGGTACGCGGCGAGCGCGTGGACCTTGCCGTGCTCGCCGGTGGTGTTGGCGCCGAGCATCGCGACGACGAGGCCGACGACGCCGACAAACCAGAGCGCGGGGGCCAGCTTGCCCAGCCCGCCGCGAACGGCGGAATCGTTGAGCTTGATCACCGGGCCGTGGCCGTGACCGTTTGCGTGATCATGGGCGTGGGCATCGTGACCGTGTGAGTGTCCGGAGGCGATCTGGCTCATGGGTTCGTCTCCGTGGAGGCGATCGCGGCGGCGGGCGCCGGCTGATCGAGCGCGCTTCTGCTGGTAGAGGGGCGGCTCTGGTCGAGTTTGAGGCGTTCATCGGCCGGGACGCCGTCCATGTTGTCGGTGCGGCTGGCTTGCAGGGCGCGGAGGTAGAGCACGATGGCCCAGGAGTCGGCGACGCTGATCTTGTCGGCGTAGCCGGGCATCTTCGGAGCGCCGCCCGCGGTGGTATTGGGGACACCGTGGCGGATGACGCTGAAGAGGTATCCATCCTGGCCGGTGTAGATCGCGCGATCGGAGTACTTGGGGTCGTGGAAACTGGGAACGGTGTAGCCCCATCGCTGGCCGACGAGACCGCCATAGGCCTGGCCGTTGAGCTCGCCGCCGCCCTCACCCTGATAGCCGTGGCAGGCGGAGCAGTAGATGTTGAAGCGTTCCTGCCCGCGATCGAGCATGTGGCTGAGGATCTGGGGGCGGGTGGGGGTTGTTCCGCCGCTTGCGAGATCGGCGGCGATGCGCTCAAACACGGCCTCGGGGACGACGGGCTGATACGCGGGACGCCCATCGACGGCGGGCTTGGAGGGATCGAGCCCTTCAAAGACGATCCCGTCATCGCCCGCGGACCAGGCGCGAGTGGATTCGTCGGCGTTCATGGTGTAGCCGAAGGGGACCGTGCCGCGAACGGGCCGGCGCATCGAGCGGCGGTCCTCAAAGAATGATGACTCGCTCTGGGGCTTGAACTTGGGGCTGTCATCCATGTCGGGGAGGAACTGGCGCGGGGGCTCTTCGCTGCGCTCGCCGCGGCAGGCGGCAAGGCCCGACACCAGGACCACGGCGACCGCGCCGCACGAGATCGTGCTCGCGATGCCGGACAGGTTGTTGTGCTTGATCTTCATGTGCTGCTTTGCTGATGTGCTGATGTGCTGATGTCGTGCCCGCCGCTCATTCCTCAACGAAGTCGAACTGTTTGCCGCCGGACTTCTCGAGGAGCTCGCGGGTGCGGTCGGGGTCGAACTTGGGGTCACCGGCCTCGACACAGATGACAAAGCGGTCATCTGAGACGCGGAGGAAGCGCTGCTTCTTGAGCAGCGGGTGATACCACATGGGGAGTGCGTTGAAGGCGAACATGCCCAGCAGCGCGGTGAAGGCGGTGAAGAGGACGCCGATCTCGAAGGTGACGGGGACCCAGGGCTGGAAGGCATCAAACGGCTTGCCCTGCACGATGGTCGCGTAGCCCTGCGTCGTTACCCACCACTGGAAGAGATAGCCCACGCCCGCGCCGCCGAGGCCGACCACGCCGGTGATGAGGGGGAGCATGTTGTTCTTGAGGCCCATGGCCTCTTCCATGCCGTGCACGGGGAAGGGGGAGTAGACATCCCACTTCGTGTAGCCCGCATCGCGGACTTTCTCGGCGCCGTGCGTGAGCGCGGCGGGGGAGTCGAACTCGGCCATGACGCCGTAGACGACTTCGCCGCTCTCGGTCTTGTAGATCTTGCGTGCCTTGCTCATCTGCATGTCTCCGCCCCCCCAGAGGGAGGCCGCGAGGTTGAGAAATCAGTGGTGGTCGGCGTGCGGGGGGTGAGGATTGGCCTGCGGGAGCACGTTCTTGATTTCGCTCATCGCGAAGGCCGGCAGGAAGCGGAGGAAGAGGAGGAAGAGGGTGATGAAGATGCCGATGGTGCCGATGAAGGTGATGATGTCGACCGCGGTGGGGAAGAACATGCCCCACTCGCCGGGGAGGAAGGCGCGGTGGAGGGAGGTGACGATGATGACGAAGCGCTCGAACCACATGCCGACGGTGACGGCCATCGAGACGATGAAGATCGCCAGGGGGCTGGTGCGGAACCGCTTCATCCAGAAGACCTGCGGCGAGATGACGTTGCAGGAGATCATGATCCAGTATGCCCACCAGTAGGGCGCGCCGCGGCTGAGCCCGAACATCTCGGCGAGGAACGGCGGCATCATACGGTTGTAGACGAACACATCCGACTCGTACTGGTTGCCCGAGTACCAGGCGATGAAGAACTCCATGAAGTAGGCAAAGCCGACCATCGAGCCGGTGACCAGGATGATCTTGGCCATGTTCTCGAGGTGGCGAAGGGTGATCAGGTCCTTCATGTTGGGGTAGAGTTCGCGGGCCGGGATCATCAGGCCGAGCACCATCGCAAAGCCGCCGAAGATGGCTCCCGCGACGAAGTAGGGCGGGAAGATGGTGGTGTGCCAGCCGGGGAGGATCGAGGTTGCGAAGTCGAACGACACGATCGAGTGCACGCTGAGCACCAGCGGCGTGCTGACACCCGCGAGCATGATGTAGGCCTTCTCGTAGTTCTGCCAGTGGCGGGTGCTGAAGCGCCAACCCATGGAGAGGAGGCCGTAGATCCAGGCGCGGAGGGTGTCCTGACGGAGCTGGATGAACGGGACGACGGTCGGGCCGCTGGCGTTCTTGAGCCGGAGCACGGCGCGGTCGCGCAGCGTTGCGAAGTCGGGGATCATGCCCATGTACCAGAACAGCAGCGAGACCGTGAAGTAGGTGCTGACCGCGAACACGTCCCAAAGCAGCGGGCTGCGGAAGTTTGGCCAGATGGCGTTGGCGTTGGGGATGGGGAAGACCATCCAGATCATCCATACGCGGCCGACATGGATGCCGGGGTAGGTTCCCGCGCACACGACGGCGAAGATGGTCATGGCCTCGGCGGCGCGGTTGATGCTGGTGCGCCACTTCTGCTTCAGCAGGCAGAGGATCGCGGAGATCAGCGTGCCGGCGTGGCCGATACCGATCCAGAACACGAAGTTGGTGATGTCCCAGGCCCAGTCAACCTGGTTGTTCAGGCCCCAGACACCGACGCCGGTGACCAGCAGGTAGATGATCATCAGCGTGCCGACACCCGCGAGGGTGGAGACGAGGCCGAAGACGGGCAACCACCAGCCGCCCGGCCGCTGCTCGCAGTAGCCGCAGACGATCTCGGTGATGTCGTGGAAGCTGCGGTTGTTGAGCACCAGCGGCGGGCGCTTCGACGGATCGTCGATCAGCGTGCCATCGCCGGTGGCCGGGTCCATCGCGATGGGCCGGTCGGGCTTGTAGGAGCCGTCCAATCGACCCGCGGTGATCTCGTCAGGATGGATCGCGCTCATGCATGCGCTCCGAGAACGCTCAGGCTCAGCCGGTATCCGGCGTCCTGGTCAGCCTTGGTGGAATCAAACATCAGTGCCGCGTGCCCGCCGGAAGCGTGGGCCGCGCCGTCGTCGTGTCCGTGCTCGAAGGGATGGTCCCAAGCGCCCTTGCGGGCGGCGGAGACCAGTTCGGGATTGGGGTTACGAACCGCGAGCATGTAGGTCGTGCGCGGCCGCGTATTCAGGAAGCCCAGCAGCGAGTA
>JBBRUT010000016.1:0-40892 GCA_038247555.1 Phycisphaerales bacterium
AACATGGGCGAGTGCTGGGCCCGCGGCGTGGCGACGATCATGATCTTGGGCGACACCTGCACGCGTGCGTGCGGCTTCTGCAACGTGAAGACCGGTCGCCCGCCGACGCTCGATACCGATGAGCCGCGGCGGGTGGCGGACAGTTTGAAGCTCATGTACGAGGGCGCCAAGCTCAAGCACATCGTCATTACCAGCGTCAATCGCGATGAACTCCGGGATGGGGGCGCGGCGATCTGGGCAGAGACGATCGTTCGCTCGCGGGAGCTTTGCCCGGGCATGTCGATCGAGGTGCTGATCCCGGACTTTCAGGGAGACTGGGATGCGCTGCAACTGGTGATCGATGCGAAGCCGCACATCATCAACCACAATCTGGAGACGGTGCGGCGGAACTACCCGGCCGTTCGCCCCAGCGCCAAGTTCGAGCGGTCGGTTGAGCTGCTTAAGCGTGTGAAGGCGACGGGGATGGTCGCCAAAACAGGCATCATGGTGGGCATTGGCGAGCGCGATGAAGAGATCGCGGATTTAATGGAGTTTGTGCAGCGGAACACGACGGTGACGGGACGCGATGGCGATCCCGATTCCTGCGACATTCTTACCATCGGCCAGTATCTTCAGCCGACCCGTAATCACTTGCCGGTGGACCGATGGGTGAAGCCGGAGCAGTTCGCCGCGTTCAAGGATGCGGGCCTCGCGGCGGGTTTCAAGGTTGTCGAATCGGGGCCGATGGTCCGGTCGAGCTATCACGCGGATCATCAGGCGGATGTGCTGAGCACGATCGAGGAAGAACGTACGCGGCGGAGGGCGCGGTAGTACACGCCATGACTCCGGACGTGATTCATTCCCTTGTCAAACAGCTCGAGCACAAGGATGGCGCCACCGCCGCGCACACCTGGCGTGTGGTGCTCTATACCCGCGCGATGGCCGAGCACTTCGGGCTGGATCCGAAGATGATTGAGCGGCTCTCGATCGCCGCGGCGGTGCACGATGTCGGCAAGCTGGATGTGCCGGATTCCATCTTGAAGAAGCCCGGCCCGCTCTCGCCCGCGGAGTGGGCGGTCATGAAGCAGCACACGGTGTGGGGGCAGGCGAGGCTGCGGGCCGCGGGCATCGAGGATCAACTGGTGCTCGACTTCGTCCGCTCGCATCACGAGCGGTCCGATGGCAGCGGCTACCCCGATGGCCTCGTGCAGGAACAGATCGCCAACGGGCCGAGGTACTTCTCGGTGATCGATTCGTTTGATGCGATGACCAGCGTCCGGCCGTACCGGGCGGAGGTGGGGGTCGCGGCGGCGGAGCAGGCGATCCGCGAGCTGCTCTCCGAGCGCGGGACGCGGTACTGCGTGGAATGTGTCGACGCGTTTGTAGCGCTCTACAGGACCGGCCGCATCGGCTGGGTGCTGGAGTACTTCAACGATCGGTGTGGGCTGCCGGCCTTCGGGCTGGATCAGGCCGCGGTCGCGAGGTCATCGTTCAGCCGATAGGCCGAGCGATTACTGCATCTTGTCGGCGACGTTCAGGGAACGGCCCATGCGACGCTTGGCGTTCATGATCTTGCGGCCGGCCTTGGTCTTCATCCGGGCGCGGAATCCGCACTTGCGCTTGCGCTTGATGCGGCTGATCCGCTTCTCGTAATGCATACCCATGGGCGACGACCTCCGGCTTCAAAGTTTGGGGCGGGGAGTCTAGGCCGGGTTTTCAACCGTTTCTGCAAATCCGCGCGATGTGGAGAGCAGGAAGAGTTGGGCGAAGGCCGATCTTGGTGTTAGACTGTGTCGGGCGTGCCTCGTGCAGGCCGCAAAGACAGGGTGGAGGGGGTTCGGGGCCGGTCGGGAGCGATTGCTCACCGATCGCCAGCGGGTGCGTCCGATAACGTATCCATCTGGCGGGCGGCGAGCAGGCGCACCCCTCGGCGAGAGGGTTCGATTGTCTCCCCAGGCCGCGCGGCGGGCACGCCCGCGCAGGTCTGGGCCAGGGATGTGTGCGCTGATGCCGCTTGAAGACCGCCTCGAACGAGTCCAGGAGATCCTGGGTCACCAGTTCACGGATCACTCGCTGCTCGAGACCGCGCTGACGCATGCGTCGCTGACCGACAGCCGGCTCAACTCCAACGAACGCATGGAGTTCCTGGGGGATGCGGTGCTGGGGCTGGTTTGCTGCGAACAGATCTTCGCGCAGTTTCCTGAACTGCTTGAAGGTGAGATGACCAAGATCAAGTCGCTGGTGGTCAGCCGCGCCAACTGCGCGGCGATGGCGCGGAGGCTCGGGCTCGACACCTTGCTGATGCTCGGCAAGGGGATGCAGCAGCACCGAGAGCTGCCGCAGTCGCTCGCCGCGGGAACGATGGAATCGGTGATCGCGGCGATCTTTCTGGACCGGGGCATGGATCACGCGCGAGCGTTTTTGCGGCCCTTGCTGGGGCCGGTGATCGCCTCGGCGTATGCCAGCGGGCACCAGGATAACTACAAGTCGCTGCTTCAGCAGCATGCGCAGCAGCGTTTTCAGGAGACGGCGGACTACGTGGTGCTTGACGAGAAGGGGCCGGATCATTCCAAGGCGTTTGAGCTGTGTGTGGAGATCGCGGGGCGGCGCTTCCCCGCGTGCTGGGGCGCGAGCAAGAAGCAGGCCGAGCAGATGGCGGCGCTGGCCGCGCTGACGGAACTGGGGGTCACGCAGCAGGATGCGGAGGGAAGAATCCAGCTTGTGCGTGCGGGCGGCCCCGCGGCGTGAGGACTGGGAACCATCGAGCGGATCTGCGTGAGGAACGGCTGGCGGGTGTCATCGAGATGAATGAAAAAGACCCCCGCCCTTGCGAGCGGGGGTCTTGCGTTGTGGAGAAGGCAGGTTCAGTTCCGACGCTCAAGGTCGGAAGAAGGGATCAGCAGGGGCCGGTGCCGTGGGCGAACCAGGCGGTCAGGAAGGCGAAGATCGCCGGCACGCCCGCGGTGCCGCCGAAGTTGACCGCATCGGGGTCTTCGGCGAACCATGAGGACAGGAAGGCGAAGAGGTCGGGGACGCCGACGGCGCCGTCGCCATCCCAGTCGGCAACGCAGGGCTCGCCCACGGGGGCGGAGGGGCCGACGATGCGGGCCTCGAAGTTCGCGGGCTCGCCGGCCGCGGCGGGACGCCACAGGCCAACCGTGGACGTGCTGTCGGTCGGGGGGGTGTTGGCGACAAAGCGGAAGTTATACGTCGTGCCCCAGCGGAGCGCGTTGGCGTTGAGGTTCACGCCGAAGGATTCGGTCGCCCAGCCAACCTTGTTGCCGGAGGTGTCCGTCGCCCAGTCGGTGCCGCTGCGGCTGACATTGCCCTCGCCGTCGCCGTTGCGGTAATCGACATCGTGGAAGCCGATGTCCGTGACGACCACGCCCGCGGGGACGGGGACATCGAAGGAGCTGGCGGAGCGGTGGGAGCACTGATTGAAGATCGAGTACTCGTAGTGCCAGGTGCCGTTGCCCAGGTCGTACGCACGCGACGAAACGATGTACTTGCCTTCGCCCTTGTAGGGATCGGAGGCGATGGGAGTGGCGTTCGGGACGATGACCGAGTCCTGGAGGACCTGGGGATCGATGAGCGGCCAAGCCTCTACGGAGGCCTTCTGCCGGTTCATGGCCACCAGACCGGGTCCGGGGTTCGCGGTGATCAGGTTGGCGGTGAAGTTCGTCGGACCGCCAACGATGGTCATCCAGCGGTACGAGGAGTTGTTGAACTTGTTGCCCGCGGCGGCGTCATCCGGGGTGACGTACTGGGATTCGCCGAAGTGGCGAACGGCGGTGCCCATGGAGCCTGCCTGGCCGAACCAGGGGGCGGTGTTGGAGGAGACGGTGTCGGCAGTATTGAACTGGAGACGACGGGCCGTCTCGCCGGAATAGGCGGGGTTGGCCGGGGGATAGTTGAAGAAGCCGGTGCTGGCGTTGACTTGCCACTTGGGGCCGGCGCTGCTCTGGGTGCCGTTGCGGGCGGCGGTGTAGGGGTCGGAGCAGCCGATGCCCAGACGCGTGCCGTTGGTGCCCTGGCAGGAATTACAGCAGAGATTCTGAGAAAGTGCAAAGAAGCCGTGCTTCAACCAGGACTGGCCGATCTGCTCGAACGTCGCGTAGTTGCCAAACTCGCGGTACTGGTACAGGTTGCCGCCAATGACCGGGTGCTGGTTGTTGCCCGAGATCCAGAGCAACTGAGCGTTACCGATATTGCAGGATGTCGTGCCCAGGGAGGTTGCATCGATCCCACCGCTGGCGGTGTAGTTCGGAAGGCCGGTGTACGAACCGCCGGACACCTGAACATCACCGACGATCACGTCGGGGCCAATGGAGGTCTGGCACTGACCACTCGCGAATCCCGCGGCCATTGCAAGCGTCGCGGCGGCCGTGACCAAGCCCAGTTTCTTGCCGTTCTCTTTCATCGTGTGTTACCTCTTCTTCTGTTCGAACTGACGGACCTCTTCACAACGCATCAATCGCCCCACTGCGGGGTCGAAGATTTCAAATTTGAACGAGGCGGTTTTGCGCCAGCCATTCCGCCGAGCAGCGTCGGAAATCGGAAGCACCTGGGCCCAACGGCCTCGCGAACCATCAACTCCTGCACGGACGAGGCAAACAGCGGCGCGAATGGCCGGTTGCAGACTTCCGTTATACGACTGCCAAATGAATACGGATGCAAACATACCCATCCGTAGTCTTCAACATACAGGATCGACTGCCGTGTCGCTAGTGATCCACCCAGTATTTTAGGGGATGCCCTCGCAGCATCGGGTGAATTGCGTGCAATCCTAACAAAAAACGGCCATCGCGCATCGTAAAGAGCCGTTCCGACGCTGGCTTTCCGCGGTTTGGATGAGCCTGATGGACCGGTCGCTGCCCGATATTGCCGATTGTGCAGGCTCGGCAATCGGGGAGAAGAATCCACCTGAGGTTGGGATTATCGCCAATTCGCCGGCGTTGACAGCGTTCAAGGGGCAAACGCCGCGGGGGCCGGAGGTGTAGCTTGGCACAGGCTGGACCTTCCACCCTAGTGACTCCAGCCGATGACGGATGGCGATGCGGTCTGCCTCCGCCCGCTTTCGCGCGATGAGAGCGGCCGCGAGATGCCCGGGAAGTGTGTCGACCTCCGCCAGCCCGGCGCGAGCGGCGAGGGAATCGAGGGCATCCAGAAATACCAGGAAGTTTCCGACTGCCGATTCTCCTGGGGTGTGGCCGTCCATCGTCTGCGCGAGTTCGATCGGGAACCCGCCGCGGCTGAGCAGATCGCGGCCGAGGGTGTCCAGCAGTCCGACAACAGCAGGCAGTTCCGGGGGGTCTGACTTGATCGCGGAGAGCAGCCGATCCTGATGTGCGGCATCGAGCTTCCCTGCGTGCGTCAGCGCAAGGATCCCCGCTTCGACAATCGCTCGTTCCGCAGGTGCGCTTTCGCCCACAAAGGCGGTGATGCCTCCGGTTGTTTGACTCGTGACACAGAAGACTTCATAGTCGATGTGGTAGGACGCCGCGGGAAGCACGACGGCGATGTCTGCACCGAGTTCCACGCGAAGAGCGTCGATTGCCTGGGGTTCGGTGAGACCCAGCGCGACGTTGCGATAGACCTCGGCCTCCCCGAGAAGCAGGATGCGCTTCCCGAGGGACACATCATTCACAACGATGGTGTTGCCACCCTGCATGTGCAGCGGGGAACGGGCCACGTGGATTCCGGCTGCGCGAAGCGATGCTGCGAGCGCGGAATCTCCGGGCACGAACGCCGCGAGTTCCTCAGCGCGCGACGCGTATCGGGGGAGAATGGCCGCGGGGAGGCGCACGCCGGCTCGCAGTACTGTGCCCGCGCGGGCATTATCCTGAGCCCACTCTGAGACGGTGACGCTCTCGGTGATCAGGGTAATCGGGGCGGTGCGAGATCTGTCGGCGGACCACGCAGCGGCGTGCCGTGCGATGAGCGGCGCGTGGTCCTGCCTTGCGGTGAGGACGATTGGCACGGTGGGCAGGAGTTGAGCGACCTGGCGCGCAATGTCGAGCGAGCCACCATCACCGACTCCGAGCCAGTCGTCGGCGCGGGTGAGTTGGAGGCGGACAAGCAGAGGCGGCTCGCAGCCTGCATCATCGGTGGCACGGAAAGAATCGAGGGTGGGTCGGAAGTCGAGCCGCGCGGCGGCGAGGGCCGTGCGCAGGCGGGCGGTGGGGAGGGGGCTTGCACCAATGAGCCGCACGGAGAGCCAGTTGACGCAGCCGCCCCTCGGGAAGCCCTCCGGTCCTTCCAGCTCGAGCATCGCGAGCAGATCGATGGGCAGGCCGGCCTGGTGCAGGAGTGATTCGAGCGTGTGCTCGGGCGAGGCGCGGATGAACGGGCGGAGAACGGCCGCGGCCTCAAGCGCGGTGGCGGCGAGTCCAGATTTGGCGAGCGTGCGCGCGATGAGGGCGGACGCTCGGCGGAGTTCGTATGGCGCGGATTCACCCGGCGGGGTAAGGGGGACGGGTGTGCCGTCATCGGGGAACTTGAAGCCGCGGAGAATGTCGGTGGCCTGGGGCGGAAGCGGGGCCCATCGACGATCGCGCATAGTTTCGCCGTCGATGAGGCGCACGGTTGAAGCGCTTTGGGGGGTGGTGGGCGGAGGGGGAGGTGGAGGTTGCCGCGGCGGGGCATCGCCCACGACGATGCGGTGACGCTCGTTGAAACTGGCGATGATCACGCGGTCTGCGCAGCGGCGCACAAAGTCCGCGGGCAGGTTGAGATCGGCGACAGTTCCCGCGCCAAAGGGTTGGTTGAGGATGCTGTCCCGGACTTCGCGCTCGACAGCAGTCGCGGCGGAAGGAATGGCTAGTCGTCTGGCTGCGGGCTTGGACATGCGGCAGGGCTCGCGTGTGAGGGGAGAGTCGCCCCGCGAGCGTAGCCGCTGCGTCACGGATTCAAGGAAGCTGGCCGGAGTCGATGACCATCTTGGCGACCAGAGCCAGGGACTGACGGGTCGAGCGGGCACGTTCCTGCAGCAGCTTCATGGATTCGGGCTCGCCGATCCGGCGCTTCTCGACGAGGATCCACTTGGCCTGTTCGATGAGGCGGCGCTCGTCGAGTCGTCTGCGGAGGTCCGCGGCCTCGAACGCGCTCGTGGCGTAATCAGAGAACCGCTTCCAGCCGACATCGATCGTGACGCGGAGCTGATCGGCCATAACCGGCTTGACGAGATAGCCGAAAACGCCAGCGGTTGCCGCGCCGTTGGCGTAATCACCGGTTGCGTGCGCGGAGATGATGATGGAAGGCACGGCGAGCTCGGCCAGGAGTTCGGTGGCGACAGCCAGGCCATCTTTGCCAGGCATACGGATGTCCAGCAGTGCAAGGTCGGGGGGGCTGGTGCGGGCGAGGCGCATCGCCGCATCGCCATCGACTGCGGGGCCCAGGATGGTGTATCCCAGTTCAGTGAGCTGGGCACACAGCTGCATCGCGACGAGGTGCTCATCCTCGGCGACGAGGATTCGTTGCGGCTTCTCCGCGATCCGTTCGACTTGTGCGCGCTTGCGGGGGGCCATCGCCGGGCGTTCGCCCGGACCTGACGAAGAATTGATTGTCATGAGCAGGCTCACCCTCGGCTCCTTGGCCGAAACATCCAACGGCCTCGCTCGCCCCACGAACGAATTGCCTCACAAAGAAACTTACACGCTGTTCGCGGCCTCCTGGCCTGCGGCAACCGCACTGAATCGTCCTGCGACGAAAGGGCGCGACTACGACTTATAACTGTACCGTAAAACAGTAGTTGCGTCTAGCTCAGGATGTCTGCCGCCTGTCTATCCCCTGTTGTGGCACCTTACGGACAACCTGCGAACCAAGCTGAGAGGAACGCAAAGATGTCTGCAACTTCGATCTGGCCGGATGCGTCGGCATCAGCGAGGCACATGGGCTCCGTCGGCAGGCCGCCGCCGACGGTGGGGAGAAGGACAGGGGGCTGCTGAACGGCGATTCGGAACGCGTAGTCCCGGCTCGTGAGCTCCCACGGCGTGGGAATGGGGGACGTGTCCCGTCGTGCGCCCGGAGTGATCTGGGACTCAAGGCAGGTCACGCCGCAGGCACGCCGCGAGTTGGCGAAGAAGGCGCGCGAGTTGAAGTTGCCTGTGTTGTGCGCGCCGGCGGCGAGCCAGTAGTTCCGGCCGGGCAGGAGCGACCAGTCGGGCATGTCGAGCTCGAGAAGATAGCCCTGGTACACGGAGCCGTCGATCAATGCGGATTCGCCCGTCGCGATGGCGCGTGTGGGCGGGGCGGAGAACACCGGACTGCCGAACGGAAGCTTGCAGTCGTTGTCATAGAGCTCGATGAAGCCGTGCACCGGATTGCAGTTCGTCCAGATCCACGCCTGGATGAGGCAGATCCGCGCGGGCTCGCAGGTGGTGGTGATGAAGTTGTCGGCGGTGCGGCTGACGCGAGCGCGGTTGGCGCCCGAAGGGGAGCCGCCTTTGCCGGGTCCCAGGTCGGGTCTGCCGTTGTCCCAGAGAACCTTGCACGATTCGCCGCGGAGCTTGAACGCGAGGTTCACGCAGCCCACGCAGCACTCTTCGACGGGATCCCACGGCCCGTAGTCAAACTCACCCCACACGCCCGTGGCAACGCCCTCGGATTTTCGCGGGGGAGTGCCGGCAAGCGCTCGCGGCCCGGAGGCTTCATCGATCGCCCAAAAGGACAGGTCGGTCATCTGGTTGTCGGTCACGCCATAGAACGAAACCCAGTAGGTGCGGCCGCCTTCGAGCCAGAGGCCTTCCTCACAGAGATCAAAGAAGAAGGTTACAAGGTCGAACCCGTCGCGGCTGGGCGTCACACTGACCACTTCGCCGGCGGAGAAGGTTGCAATCGGCTCGCCCGCTGGCGCGCCGTCGCAGTCGTTGTAGAACTCGACCCGGGCGCGGCGGATCTGCGCCAGGGAGTCGGTGAGCAGGTAGCCTGTGAAGCCGTTGATTCGGTGCACCTCGCCGGGCCGGAGATAGAAGTCGTCCGCGGCCTTTGACCCAAGCGGCGCTCCGCCGCCTTGGTGCGAAAGCTGGCCGTTGGCGGCGGTGCCGTCGAGCGGGGGCTCACCGTTGTCCCAGAAGCACTCGCAGGTATCGGGAACGACATTCATGTTGCAGTCGAGCGTCCCGCCGCCAACTTCGCAGCTGTCGGGGATGCCGTTGGGCTGGCAGTCGTCGGCGAGGACGGTGATGATCGCGGTGCAGGAATCGCTGAGGCCGCCGCTGTCGGTAACCGTCAGCGTGACGAGTGTCGCGCCGGGGGCGAAAGGCCCGAGGTTAGAAAGGACGCGGTCGATGTTGAAGCCGTCCTCGGGATCGGAGGAGCCGTTATCGACCTGGTCGATCGTGATGAACAGGCTGACGCACTCGGCGCGGGCGTCGATCACCACGTCGCGGCATCGGGCGGTGGGGGGGTCGTTCACCGCGTTCACGGTGATGGTGACCGTCGCGAGGTTGGAGAGTGCCGTCCCGTCGGAAGCGCGATAGGTGAACGAGGTCTGGCCGAAGAAGGCGGGAGTGGGGGTATAGCTGAACGCACCGCTTGAGGCGAGGTTGAAGGCCGCGGCGTTGGCGGGCGGGGATACCAGCACCGCCGTCAGGCCCTGGCCGTCGGGATCAGAGTCGTTGGCGAGCACGCCGGTGATCGCCGGGACGTTGAGGGCGAGATCTTCATCGGTCGTGTAGGCATCATCCAGGGCGACGGGTGCATCGTTGACCGGGTTGACGGTGATGAAGACCGTTGCGAGGTTGGACCGGGCCTGTCCGTCGAAGGCACGGTACGTGAACGTATCGTTGCCATTGAAGTCCGGCGCGGGTGTGTAGGAGAACGAGCCGTCTGGGTTGAGGCCGAAGGCCGCGGCGCTGGCGGGGCCGGTGACAAGCTCGGCAAAGAGTTCATCGCCATCGGGGTCGGAGTCGTTGGCGAGAATGCCAGTGATCGCCGGGACGCTGAGGGTCAGATCCTCGTCGGTGCTGTAGGCATCGTTGACGGCGATCGGGTTGTCGTTGACGGGGGCGATGTTGATGGTGACCGTCGCCAGGTTCGACTGTGCGACGCCATCGAACGCGCGATAGGTGAAGGTGTCGACGCCGTTGAAGTTGGGCAACGGCGTGTAGGTGAACGAGCCGTTGCTGTTGAGAATGAAGGTCTGCGCGTTTCCAGGCCCCGTGGCCAGCTGCGCTGTGAGGGGGTCGCCGTCGGGGTCCGTGTCGTTGAGGAGGACGCCCGGCGCGGTGACCGTGAGCGTGGTGTCCTCGTTGATGTTGAACGCTTCGTCCATCGCGACCGGGGGATCGTTCACGGGCAGAACACCGATGGTGACCGTCGCGAGGTTGGAGACGGATGCGCCGTCGAAGGCGCGGTACGTGAACGAATCGGGGCCGTTGTAGTTTGAAACCGGCGTGTAGACGAACGAGCCGTCGGGGTTGAGCACGAACGACTGCGCACGCATCGGCCCGGTGACGAGCTGGGCGATGAGCGTGTCGCTGTCGATATCGGAATCGTTGAGAAGCACGCCGGGCGTGGCGATCGTCAGCGTCGTGTCCTCGTTGGTGGAGTACGAGTCGTTGAGTGCGACCGGCGGATCGTTCACCGGGTTGACCGTGATCATCACCGTCGCGATGTTCGAGAGCGCGCCATCCGGGTCGCGGGCCTGATAGGTGAAGCTGTCCTGGCCGTTGAAGTTCAGGCTCGGGGTATAGACAAACGAGCCGTCAAGGTTGAGTGTGAACGCCTGTGCATTGCCCGGGGCCGATACGAGCACCGCGCTGAGCGGATCGTTCTCGGGGTCGGTGTCGTTGTTGAGGATGCCCGAGATCGCAGGCACGTTGAGCGAGGTGTCCTCGCTGGTGACGTACGCGTCGTCGAGCGCGACCGGCCCATCGTTGATCGGGAGGACATTCACCGTCACCGTGGCGGGGAGCGAAGGCCGCATGTCATCGCTCACACGGAACGTGAAGGTCGTGTAGGGTGAGCCTGTCTCGCCGGGGACCGGGCGGAAGACGACACGGTTCATCGGATCGGCCACGGGCGTCGGGGCGGAGTTGATCGGCTCCAGCGTGCCAAACTGCAGGAGCGTGCCCGCTCCGGGGAGCGAGTTGATCGACGCGGTGACATCGAGGCCTTCGGGGTCGACGCCTTCGAGCGTGATGGTGACGTCGGTGCTCTCCGGCGTGCTGACGGTCTGAGGCGTCGCTAAGGGCGGGAAGTTGAGCTGGACGGCGATGGAGAACTCCGAGGTGCTGCCGGGCAGCGCAGTCGGTCCGCCGAGGATCGCGCTCATGTACGGCCCCACGCCGCGAACGAGCGCCGGGGGCAGCTCGGTTGCGGTCATGGTGATCCACACCAGGCCGGGGTAATCCGCCGGCTGGAAACTAAACAGCAGGTTTCCGGTCGTGCCGGAGGCGTTGGTGGTGACGTCCAATCCGCCCAGGAAGACCTGCCCCTCGCCAAGCTCGCTCGGATCGGGCTGGCGGTTGATGAACAGTTCAACCCAGTAGGCTGTCAGGGGCTTGGAGTTGAGCACGAAAGTGACAAAGCCCTCGGGCGTAACCTGAACGACCTCCGCGAAGTTCTGCAGGTTGTTGGGACCGGACTCGATATCGAGGGCATCGTTGATCGTGACGCCCCGCATGCCGCCGGGGGCAAGATCGATTCCCAGTTCGCCGTTGTCGTAGATGGAGTTGGCGAGGATGGACGTGTCGACGCCGCCGGTGATGATGACGCCGCAGAGTCCGTTGAATGCGATGATGTTTGATTGGGCTTCGTTGAAGCCAATTCCGAGTGCAGCGCCGATGCGGTGCTCGCCGACGCTCGGGCTCGCGGCGACCAGAACGCCGTCGCCCGTGTTGGGCAGCGGGGCGGCACCGGTGATATCCGTGCCGATGTAGTTGCCCGAGACGGTCGACCCGGTCATGGAAGCGCCCTCGATCAGGACGCCTGCGCCGGCGTTGCCGGAGATCAGGTTGCGCTCGTTCTGATTGAAGGCGTCGCCAGAGCTGTCGGTGCCGACGATCGTTCGTTCCGCACCCGTGATGACGATGCCGCCTCCCAGGTTTGCAAGCGCGAGCAAGCCCGACAGGTCCGTTCCGATGCGGCAGCCGGCGATGGTGTTGTCGCGCCCGCTTGCGGTTGCGCGGAAGCCATTGCGGCCATTGGCCGAGAGGACGCACCATTCATCTTCATCGTCAGAGCCATCGCCGTTGGTGCCGATGCGGTTGCGGAAGGCGCCCTGGCGGATCTGCACGCCGTCAGCGCCGTTGGGTCGCGCCAGCAGCCCGAACGGATCGACTCCAAAGTGACAGCCATAGATCCAGCAGCGCTGCGTGAGAGTCCCTTCGATGATCAACCCCGAGCCGGGGAAGTTGCCAAAGCACAGGCCACGGACCACACAGTCACTGACGGTGATGACCAGGCCGTCACCACTCGCAAGCGCGTCGCCGTCAAGCTCGATGATCGGCAGGCCCGGCGCGGCGGGCTGCCGCTGCGACCACCCATCGATCGTGATCGGTTGATCCACGATGGGCAGGGGGGTGAGCAAGGAGATGCGCCAGATGTCCGTCGAGCCGGGGATGTAGCCCGGATCGGTGGTGGGAATGGCGAAGTCGACGGTGTGCGGACCGGTGCTGCCGCTCGCCGCGGCGAGGGCGGAGCGCAGGGAGCCCTCGCCCCCATCGGCCGTGGTGGTCACGATGAACGCATCGGCACGTGCCTCACCACAGAGGGTGGCTGCCACACAGAGGACAAGGATCGAACCGAGCCGACGAATACATGCACACAAGCCCATGGCCGAAAGCCTCCTGGCAGTGGCTTGCTCAACAAATGCAAACCATGCCGCGACGTTTGAGCATCGCGGCGGAACAGATTCCCCCCATTTGGGGGTTATGCAGACATTAGATCATCCCCTGGTTATGGGCACAAGTACCCATCGGTAAAATAATCCCGTATTTATGGGGTATATACTAACAAAACAGGATCAAATACCAGGGTTTTCGGACCTGCTCGTGCGAAACGGCGCCCTAGGCGGATATCGCCGCGGTATCCGCCAAACATCTTGCCCATGTCCAAACCACAATGGGACATCTGGGTCGACACGGGAGGCACGTTCACCGATGCGGTGGGCGTCTCGCCCGAGGGTCAAACGGTTCGGGCCAAGGTTCTCAGCACCGGAACTCTTCGCGCACGCGTCGGAGCGGTTGAGTCTGACGGCCGCGTTCGGCTTGAGCATTCGTGGGGGCCTTGGGCGGAGCTCCCAGACGCCGCGGCGGGGTGGGAACTCGCGGCGGTCCGCGCTGCGAAAGCAGTGGGGGCGGGGGGAGTACAGGCAGGAGCGACGGCGCGGATTGTTCGGTGGTCCCGCCATTGGGTGGAGCTTGCGGGGAACAGCGCGGCGTTTACGCCCGGAACCGTGGTCGAACTGCGCAGCGGTCATGAGGCCCCGATTCTCGCCGCGCGGCTCCTGACACTGACTCCCGCTGGCGCAGCGCTGCCGCCCATCCGTCTTCGACTGGCCACCACGCGCGGCACCAACGCGCTGCTGACCGGAGCTGTCTCGCCGACGGCCCTGGTGATTAATCGCGGCCTTGGAGACCTCCTTCGCATCGGCACGCAGCAGCGGGCAGACCTCTTCGCGCTCGACATTCGCAAAGCTGCTCCGCTGCACGCGGCGGTCATCGAAGTGGCTGGACGGCTGGATGCCACCGGCGCGGAGGTCGAGCCCCTTGGGCTCGACGCGGTAAAAGTCGCAGCGCGTGAGGCGGTGTTACGCGGTGTTCGCGATGCCGCGGTGTGCCTGCTGCACGCGGATCTCAACCCGGCGCACGAGGACGCCGTGGCCGGGGCCCTGCTGGATGCGGGGATGGAGCGTGTGACACGCTCGAGCCGGGTTGCTCCGTTTGTCAAGATTCTGCCGCGAGCAACAACCGCGCTCGTGAACGCCTGCCTTTCGCCTGTCATCGACGGCTACCTGTCGCGAGTGCGTAACGAGCTGCGTGCGCCGGGCTGTTCGCTGCTGGTGATGACCAGCGCGGGAGGACTCTCGCAGGGCGAGGATTTCCTTCCCAAGGACAGTCTTCTGTCGGGGCCTGCGGCAGGAGTGGTCGGCGCGGCTCAAGCGGCGGCGGCCGCGGGATTTGCGCACGCTGTGTCCTTTGATATGTGGGGCACCAGCACCGATGCGGCTCGGTGGTCCAGGGCGCGGGGCGTGGAGTATGTGTTTGAGCACACGGTGGGCGCGGCGACGTTGATTGCGCCCGCCGCGGCGGTGGAGACGGTGGCGGCGGGGGGCGGATCGATCTGCTCGTTCCGAGATGGCGCGCTGCGAGTCGGGCCCGAGAGCGCGGGGGCAAGCCCTGGCCCCGCGTGCTACGGCGCGGGCGGGCCGCTGACGTTGACCGATGTGAATCTGCTCCTGGGTCGCTTGTGTCCCCAGCGGTTTGTGATCCCGGTGGATCGGGGCGCTGCGGAGCGTGCGGCTGCGACGGTGCTGCGCGATGGCCACGAGCCCGCCGCGAGCCTGGAGCGTGTGCTGGAAGGGTTCCTGGAGATCGCCGCGGAGCGCATGGCCGGCGCCGTGCAACGGACCTCGACGCGGCGCGGACACGATCTGCGGGGCGCTGCGCTCGTCGCCTTTGGCGGTGCGGGCGGGCAGCATGCGTGCGCTATCGCGGTGCGGCTGGGTCTGGAAACAGTGCTCGTGCCGCGGGATGCGGGGCTGCTCAGCGCGCGCGGGCTTGGCGCGGCGGCGGTGGAGCGGTTTGCGCAGCGGCAGGTGCTCGCAACAATTGACGCGATTGATTCGCAGGTTTGCCAGTGGCTCGATGCGCTTGGTGCGCAGGCCATTGGAGAGCTGGGCGCCGGATTGGAGGGCTCGCGGGCGTCAATCCGTCGACGGATCGCGGCGGTGCGTTTCGCCGGTCAGGAGACAGCGCTGGAACTCGACCTGCCGGTTGAGGATGCGAACGGTGCGCCGATCAACGCCGTGATGCTTCGATCGCTCTTTGCGCAGCGTCATGCCGAGATCTATGGCTTTGCCCCGCCCGATGGACGCGAGATCGAGCTGGTGTGGCTGCGGGTCATCGCCGGGGCGGGGCCATCCGACGTTCTCGAAGCAGGGGGTGTAATCGAGGGCGCTGTCAGGAGGCCGCGCGAGGCGGCAGGCACATCGGCAGCGGCGGCCGTGGGGCCCAGATCGTCGTTGGTGCAACAGGCGTACTTCGGCGGGCAATGGCTGCCGACGCCGGTGATCGAGCGGGAGCGGTTGTGCGAACGCGATCAAATCCTGGGGCCTGCGATCGTTACGGAGGATCACTGCACCATTGTTGTGGAGCCGGGCTGGCAGGCGGAGATCAACGCTTGCGGGGACGTCGTGCTCAAACGCGCGGCCGCGGCAGGGTCCGCAGTGCATGTTCGACAGGACAGGGCTGACGACCCTGCATCGATCGAACTCTTCACCGCGCGGTTCGAGTCACTCGCGTGCGAGATGGGCGAGATGCTCGCTCGCACGAGCGTGTCGGTGAACGTGAAGGAGCGGCTGGATTTCTCCTGTGCGCTGCTCGACCCGCGGGGCTGGTTGATCGCGTGTGCGCCGCACGTCCCGGTGCACCTTGGTTCGCTCGGAGTGTGTGTTCGCGCGGTAACGGGCGTGCTTCCGCTCGCGCCGGGCGACAGCGCGATCACCAATCACCCGGCGCTGGGGGGCTCGCACCTGCCGGATGTCACGGTGGTTACCGCGGTGCACGACGAACGCGGCACGCTCCTGGGCTATGTCGCCAGCCGCGCCCACCATGCCGAGATGGGAGGCAGAACCCCGGGCTCGATGCCGCCCGACGCAAGGGCGCTTGCAGAGGAGGGGGTGGTGCTTGCACCGTTTAAGATTGTCGAGGCCGGACGGCCGCGGGAGGAACTGCTTGAGGCTGCGCTGCGCGCGGGGCCGTATCCGTCGCGCAATGTTGCCGACAACCTTGCGGATGTGCGGGCCGCGCTGGCGGCGAATGCCCGCGGCGCGGCGATGCTGCGATTGCTGGGCGGTGAGCACGGCGCGGCCAACCTGCACGCGTTCATGGAGGCGATCCAGTTGCGATCGGAGCGGCTGCTCCGCGCCCGCATCGCCGCGCTTCCTGACGGCCAAGTATCGATCGACGATGCGATGGATGACGGCTCGCCCGTGCGGGTGCGGATGACGGTTGCGGGTGACGAGATCTCGCTCGATTTCACGGGTTCAGCGCCGGTGCACCCGGGCAACCTCAACGCGACCCCGGCGATTGTCGCATCGTGCGTGGTGTACGTCATGCGTGTGCTGCTTGGGGCGGGAGAAGGAAGCATGGCCCCGCTGAACGAAGGGTTGCTGCGACCCGTGCGCCTGATCCTGCCCGAGGGCATGCTGAACCCGCCGTTTGCAGCCAACGCCGACCCTCGCACGCTCCCGGCAGTCGTCGGCGGAAACGTTGAAACGAGCCAGCGCGTTGTGGATGTGCTGCTGCGGGCGCTGGGGCTGTGTGCATCAAGCCAGGGCACCATGAACAACCTGGTGTTCGGCGGGATTGGGAACTCCGCCGCGGCCTCGTACTACGAGACGATCTGCGGCGGCGCGGGGGCGGGGCAGGGCTTTGCCGGTGCATCGGCCGTGCACACGCACATGACCAACACGCGGATCACGGACCCCGAGATTCTCGAGCGGCGATACCCGGTGCGTCTGGAACGATTCGCGATTCGTTCCGGTTCCGGCGGCGGGGGCGAGTTTTGCGGCGGCGAGGGTGTGGAGCGGGTGCTGAGGTTCCTTTCCTCCCAGCGTGTATCGCTGTTGACACAGCGGCGCACCAGCGGCCCACCGGGGCTGCGGGGCGGCGCGGCCGGTGCCGCGGGCCGCCAGACTCTCACGCGTGCAGACGGGACCGCCGCGACACTGCCTTCCATCGCAGGTTTTGATGCGCACGCAGGGGATGTGCTGACGATCTGCACGCCCGGCGGGGGCGGATACGGATCGAAGTAGCGCACGAAAAAGGCCCCGATATACATCGGGGCCCTGTGGGGCGGGTGTGGTACCAGGATCGGCGATTACTCGCCGGGCTTCTCGTTCTCGCCGGTCGCCGATTCGGGGCCGCTGGGCTCTGCTTCGGCGGGTGTGGGGCCGATGGGACGGGGAGCGGAAGCGGGGTTCAGCACTGTGACGCGGCGCGCTGCGACCAAGTTCAGACGCAGAGCCTCATCCATGCGAGACTCGCCGACGATGCCGACAACCTTGCCCGAAACGGTGAGCAGGTCAACGCCTTCGCGGGGCACGACATAGCCGATGGTGCGCGAGGATGAGGAGTCCGCCGACTCGATGCGGTACATGAGCGGCATGCCGCGCTTGCCGTCGTACACGGTGCTGGGCACGATGCGTCCGACGATGGTGTAGATCGCCTGCTTCTCGACATCATCAACAAGCTGGCGGAGCTTGAGTTCCTGGTCGTTCATGTTGTTCGCCGCGGCGCGGATCTTCTTGCCGGCCTCGAAAACTTCGAGCCGGAGCGTCAGTGCTTCCTTGCGGGCGGCGAGAGCCTGGCGGGTGCGATCGTCCTCCTCGGTATTGCCGAGCGAGGTCGTCGTGCGGTCGAACTCGCCGATGACGGTCTTGATCTCTTCCTCTGTACCGGCCCTCTGCATCGCGCTGTTGAAGAGCGTGCGGAGGGTGTCCATGTCCTTGATGGCCTTGAGCCGGGGGGCTTCCGTCAAGGGCGCGGCCGCGACCGGCGCGGCCGTGGTGCCTTCGGGCGTCGCGGCAGGAGTGCTTGCGACATCGGTGCCGGGCGTTGGGGTGGGCGTTGGGGTCGGGTTGGAAGCCGGAGGGGTGGGGGTCGGGGGGGCGATGACAACCGGCTTGTCTCCCGCGGCGGGCTTGGTGGGCTCGGGGCGGGTGGGCTCGGGCTTGGTTTGGGCGGCGGTCTCTTCCGCGGTGGCGCGGCGGACCTGATCGTTCTTCACATATCCGCGCGACTGTGTGGGAGCGGAAACGAGGTAGCCCTCGACCGATCCATCTGTACCTTTCACGGCCTCGAGCACATTGAACGAAGTTCCCGCGGGAAGGTCGCTGTCGAGCAGGAACTGCCAGGGGCGCGAGCCCTGAACATTGGCGGCCATGAGCCGAGACGGACGTGCGAGCTTGATGGACTTCCCGCCCGAGTCGGCGGTCGCGTCCACTGCCTTGACGTACGCCTTCATTCCGGGGAGATACTCAACCCGCAGCCAACCCGGTCCTTCGCCGTCGACGCGGAGCACCTGCCCCTGCTTGAGGATCGATACCGCATAGAAGATGCCGCCGTCGGCGCACTTCATGGGAACGTTGTCCTTGGTGACGGTTGCGAAGTATGGCTCAACGTTCTTGATCTGCTGCTGTGCCGCGGCGGACTGGACGGAAAGCATGGTGCCTGCGGCGATGGCGACAGGCAGCGCGCCACGAACGGCGGCGCGAAGAGCGAGGCCTGCGAGTCGGGTGAGCGTCTGACGCGAGTGGATCATCTCGAACTCCTCGAAAAGGGGAGCGGGTGGCTGGCCGCTTGGCGGGATCATTGACACATCGGTCGGCGTTGGTGCCGGTTCAATGCGCCCAATATCGGTCGGAATGCGTATCGGGCGGGGTATAGTACCGCCTCCCGCCGTAATGGCCGCGCACAACCATGCGGGCGGGCCTGGGAAGCCGCGGTTGTCGCAAAGGCAAGCGGGAAATAATCGGGGGGGACGGCGCACCCGGGGAGGGGGAAGCACCGGGCCGGAAGAGCGAACGCTGGAGCGCGACAACGGCTTGCAGACCAACCACTTGCCGCACCAGACGGCTCGCGGCAACCAAGGGCGAATGCGTGTCGAGAACACACTTGTTTCGGGCGACGCGGGTTGTGAACACTCTCTCTCGCGCTGGATTCAGCGCAGCAGTCCTGCTGGCCGTGTCGGGGTGTGCCTCGCCGCTGCGAGATCAACCGGATAAAGACCTGCGTCGCTATGTTCGGGAATCCACCCAGCGCGAGCTGGCCGAGGCCCGTACCTGGCCCGAGACGCGGCCGCTTGCACGCGAGCCGCGCGTGGCTTCGCTGAATATCGAGCCGCGGATCATGTCCGAACTGGAGATGATGGCCGGCCCTGCGTCCTACCCCAACAAGGACCCGCGCTCCGGACCGGTCATGTTCAATGTCAACTTCCCTGTGGCGACGATCGGCCTGCAGCGGGCCGTGAAGTCCGGTGTTGAGAACAACCTGAACGTGCAGTTCGCCAGGATTTCCCCTTCCATCAGCCAGGCGCAGCTCGCCGCGGCGGATGCGGCCTTTGACTGGGTGCTCTTTGGCACCAGCCAGTGGTCCTCGACCGACCAGCCCCGCGCCAGCCCATCGATCGGCGGATCGACGGTGGGTGTCGCGGCGGATCAGCGGCAGGTGGTCGACGCAACCGTCGGCGTGCGCAAGCCTCTGATCTCCGGCGGCCTGTTCAGCGTGCAGACGCAGTTCACCTATACCGATGTCGAGACCGACAACCTTTTCAATCGCCCTGACCCTGCCCGCGAGGCAAACCTGGTGGTTCAACTCGACCAGCCGCTGCTGCGAAACTTTGGTTCCGACGTTGCCCTTGCGCAGGTGCGGCTGGCCCAGAACTCCGAGCGCGATGCGGTACAGAATCTCAAGGCGGACCTGATCACGAACGTTGTGGACATCGAGAGCGCCTATTGGACGCTCGTGCGGTCACGCAACGACGTGCTCGTGCTTCAACGTTTGCTTGAGCGCGGCGAGGATGTACTCGGAAAGCTGCGTGCGCGCATCGAGTTTGACGCCAAGCCCGCTCAGATCGCCGACGCCTCTTCCGCGGTTGAATCGCGTCGGTCGCAGCTCATGCAGGCACAGAAGGTTCTGCGAGATGCCAGCGAGCGACTGAAGCTGCTGATGAACGATCCGGAGTACACCGTCGGTTCCGAGGTGCTGCTGCTGCCTGCCGATGAACCGCTCGATCAGGCGATCGAGCTGAGCCTGGTGGATTCGATCAACGCCGCCATGGCCAACCGGCCCGAGGTGCAGAGGGCGATCCTCTCGCTCGATAACACGGCGATCCGCCTCGGCGTTGCCGACAATGCGCGGTTGCCGCTGCTGAATCTGCGCGCCCTCAGCCGTCTCAACGGCTTGGGCGATTCGGGTGACTCGGCCTACGACACGCTGGAAGAGGGACGCTTCATCGATTATCAGGTCGGACTCACCTTTGAGCAGCCGATCGGCAATCGCGCTGCGGAGTCCAACTACTCCGTGAGGCGGCTGGAGCGCCAGCAGGCCGCGATTGCGTATCGCAACACCGTGCAGAACATCGTGTCGGAGGTCAAGGCCGCTATCCGCGATGTGCAGCTCAACTACATCCTGATCGAGCAGAATCGTGCTGTTCGCATCGCCGCGGCGGAGAATGTCCGCACGCTCCAGGTTGAGGAAGAGACCCTCGGTCGGCTTACACCTGAGTTTCTGGATCTCAAGCTGCGTCGCCAGCAGTCGCTGGCCGCGGCGGAGCAGGCCGAGCTTTCGGCTCTGACGGATTACAACACTTCGCTGGCGCGTCTGCACGGCTCGGTCGGCAGTGTGCTGGAGCGCAACCGCATCCGGTTTGATGCGCCCAATGTGATGCCCGAGAGCAAGCCCAGCGACCTGTTCCCCGACTATCAGCCCGAGCGCCGCTGACGCCCTCGCGCGACAGCCCGGCGCAGAGTATTAAGCGATCGCGCCGCAGATCGCCGAGACGCCGTCGAACATCTGCCCCGCGGCAGAGATCACCGCTTCGACTTCCTGCTCGCCGAAGGGCTCTGCGCCCATCGCCACGCGGAAAGCCTGCCACTTGGCGCGCTGGCCCTCGCCGTAGGGATCGAGATAGGTGTCGCCGGTTCCCGGCGCGAGGCCCAGCCCGCGACGCAGCGCCATGGCGATGTACCGGTTGCCGTTCTTGCTGCCTTCGAGAACATAGTGGAAGCCCAGCAGCGTGACAGGGTCGGCGGCCGCCGCGGCACGGATCTGCCCGCACACGTGGGAGGCCGCTTCGCTCGGCCGCACCGCCGCGGGATCAAGGCCGAGTGTGCGGAGGTCTGCGGCGAGGCGCGGGTGGCCGAACTGCTCGGCGCTCGCGACGGCCAGGCGCGGCTCGCGCGGGGTCAGCGACTGGATCTGCTTCTCCAGCTCGGTGTGCACCAGCAGCATCTGCTCGAGCCACGCGGCATACTGCTGGCGGGTGGCGGTGCCCTTCACCAGCGCCTGCTGCAGCGGCTGCTGCTCGGCGCGGCGGTGATGCTCGGCCGTCCGTTCCTTGAGCTGGTCCATGATGTTGGCGCTGGTGGTTGCGGACATGGGTCTTCTCCGTCATGCGGCCTCTGCGCGGCCGCGGGATTGTGGACTTCGGGAATACAGTAAGGCGCGGCGGATCAGCCGCCCATCGATCGCCACCAGATGATGATGCCCGGCACGATCAGCCATGCCAGCCCCTTGATCAGGAAAAACATGAAAGTCAAAAGCGTGAGCCGCTTCCACCAGGGGATCGGGCACGATGCGCCGGTGATGCGCGGCGAAGCGACGCTCTCGGGCTCAATGGCCGCGGCACGGGGTTGCTCGCTGAGCATGCTCAGGCTCCGAACCACGAGGAGAGAAAGGCGAAGATGTCGGGAACATCGTTGGAGCCGTCGGAGTTGAAGTCCGCGCGGTTTGCAAACCAGTCGGAGAGGAATGCGAAAATGTCCGGCACGTTGACGGTGCCCGAGCAGTCCCAGTCGGCGGGTGCTCCGGCACAGACTCGCAGCGTCAGGCTCGCGGGCACACCGCCTGCGACACCCGGCATCTCCTTGCAGTAGAACGCCGGCACGTTGGAAGATTCCTGCTCGGTGATCGCCAGTGACGAGACGACGACGTTCAGCCGACCTGCGGCGAGGGCTTCGCGCAGGTATCGCACCGAGTCGAGGTCCGACATATTGATCGAGAAGCTCATGACGCTGTTCTGCGGGACAGGCAGGCCCGCGGCGAGCCCATCGATCTGCCCGACCGCCAGCGAGCGGGCAAGGCGGGCCTCATCGCGGTTGTTGGAGTTGTCGATCAGCACACCCTCGCTGCTATATTCCGCCGCGAAGGCGTTGCGGATGCCGCGTGCAGGAAACGGGAAGGGTGCGCCGTTGTGGAACGGCGTGCTCTCTTGAAAGGCCAAGGGCCCGGTGAGCGACCAGCCGCCGCGATATCCGCACATGAACAGCTCGACCGGTTGACCCGCATCGGGATCGGTGACGCCGCTGCCGGGGATCAGCGCCTCGATCGGGTCGACCGTGGGGTCATAGATGAAGGTGTTGTTGCGGCTGGTCACGACCGTGACCCGGGCTTCGAGAATGCGGTAGTGATTCAGCGGCGCGCCCGGGGCGATGCTACCGGCCGTGTCGAACCCGACGATCATCTGCCCGTCGCGATTGTCGAACGAGGCTTCCAGCGGGTCGCCGATGGGCGAGAACACCGTGGCCTCGAGTTCCGAGCCTTGCGGGTTGGAGCTGTTAAAGGGATACATCCACCGGTCCAGCGTCGGGGTGGCGAGCGTCACATCAATGGCGCCGGCGCGGACCAGCGCGGGCACGGCGAGAGCGGACCCGATGACGGCGAGGTAAACAAGGGCTCGATTCATCGATAAATACTCCTTTGACGAATGCAATTGCGGTTTGGCAGGATTATTCTTGCCTTACCGGACAAAGAGTAGACTTGTTGAGATTGAGTCTCAACAATGATTGTGACAAAAGATTTCCTGGAGACTCCCAGAATGAGATCCCGGCGACGCTCGACAAAGGGCTTCACGCTGCTTGAACTGCTTGTCGCGATCGGGCTGATCGCTCTGTTGATGGGGCTGCTGCTCCCGGCGATCTCGCGTGCACGTGCCGCGGCCAGAGACACGGTGGAAGTCGCATCGGGGCAGCAGCTCATGGCGGCATACACGCTGTACTCCGACGATCATCGCGGGAGCGTGATGGTTGGCTATGCGACGGATGCAATGGTGAGCCTGAACCCCGCACCCGGACAGCTGGCGCTGCGCGTGGTGGATGGGACCGGAGAGCCGCTTACCGGGGTGACGGCGCGCAGATATCCGTGGCGGCTTGCGCCGTATTTTGACTTCAAGATCGAAGGACTTTTCAAGGATTCCGGCGTTCTTCGGCGGTATCGCGAGCGAAGCGATTTCCTCTATGTGGCAAGCCTTTCGCCATCGTATGGGCTCAACAGCATGTTCGTCGGAGGCGATGCGGATCGCCTGGGTTTCAACCCTGCCGCGCTCAATGCGTACGGGTCGTTCTATCTCACGCGGATCGACCAGGCGCAGCGGGCTGATCGGCTGGTGGTCTTCGCGACGGCTCGCGGCGTCAACCCCGACGGTGGGGAACTGGTTCCGGGCTACTTCCGTGCCGATGCGCCCAATCGCACTGTGCGGACATGGTCGACAGAGTTTGACCCCGCGGCCGCGCCGGGCACGACGGGGAATGTGGACTTTCGACTCGGCGGCGGGACAAAGGCGACGGGGAACGGGCGATCAAGTGTCCTCGGTAAGGCCGGTGTTGTGCACCTTGACGGTCATGTCGACGCCTTGGATTTCAACGCACTCGACGACATGACCCGATGGAGTGACCGTGCGGGAAGCCGCGGCTGGAGCATTCAGCCTCGATAACCGCTTGACGAGCGGGCGTTTGTCTGGTATGTTTTTGGGTATCCAGCTAAAAAAAGTTGGATGGGCAGGAAACGAGTACTTCAGAACCTTGGTATATTGAGGTTGTCCGGGTATCTTCTATTCGGAAACCCCGCGCTTTCTGCGCAGGGCACGTGATTTCAGGGCCTTGTCAATACCAGTCGGCCCCTATCCCCTTGCCAGGAGTGGATGCAATGGTCTTCCAATCAAAGCGAAGTTGGCGAAAGGCGTTCACGCTGATCGAGCTGCTGGTGGTCATCACGATCATCGCGTTGCTCATTTCGATCCTGTTGCCTGCGCTAAAGCAGGCACGTCTCGCGGCCCAGGCTCTCCGCGAGCAGGCCGCGGGCCAGCAGAAGGGGATCTCGTGGCACACGTACGCCTACGACCATGCGGATGCCGCGTTCACGGGATACATTCCGTGGGCTGTCGGGCACCTGAATAATGCCGTCACTCCCAAAGTCTGGCTTCACCCCGATCCGTGGCAGCCGGGCTACATGGTGGAAGGCAACGTGATCAAGGTGAACGGCCTGCGATGGATGGGAGCGACCGGCTCCACCGTCGAGACCCTCATGGTTGATCGCCGCACCGCGGCCGACTTCAACTCCCGCAGCATCAACCCCTCCCAGCTCAACGCTGGCTGGTCTCCCCCGACGTCGCTGTATGACACAGATGTCACCTCACGTGCAGCCGCGATGGCATATCACCCGTCGCTCGGATTGAACAGCACGTACGTCGGCGGCAGCTGGCACCGTGGCGCGATGCCGAACTTCCAGAGGAGCAATCCCGGCAACATCGGGCACCCGCCCCGCAAGTGGTACGTCACGCACGTACACGAGATCATCAAGACTGACCGGCTGTACCTCTTTGCGTCCGCTCGTGGCGTAGATGTCAAGACCGTGGGCTCGTTCTCTGGCGCAGGTAACTACGGCCGTAACCCGTTCAACTGGACCCCGACGAGCGCGGTAGTCCCGGGCTTCTGGGAAGTCGTACCCCCGCGTGCGGGTTACCCGACGAACTCGACGATCGTGCCGCAATGGTCTATGACGGGCGGTGCCGAGAACAACACCTTTAATGAGAACACCAACCCTGTGGCATGGGGCTTTGTGCACCCCCGCCATGGCAAGAAGGCCGTGACGGTCAGCTCCGATGGTCACGTCGAAATGAACTCCCTTGAGCAGATGCGCGACATGCGTCGCTGGGCGAACAAGGCGAACGTACGTGATTGGGTGTTCACGCCCTGATTCATGCGGAAGCTTCGTTGATCATCTCAGGAGACCGGCGTGGGCCGGTCTCCTTTTGTTTTTGCAGCTAAACTCTTCCTTCACAGTCATTCAACGCACTCTTAACCGGGGTATGGACTTTGGACATCCGCGACTTGAAGTACAAGCTGCTCGAACTGGGCGAAAAGATTCCCGGTGAGGGTGCAGACAAGATCAAGCTTGTGGCGGTGGCGACCCTGTTGCCAGTACTTGTGATCTTTTTGATCTACTTCGCCGTCACTTCTCTTGCGCCCGGGCGGGTTGCCAGGGCACAGGACTCGCCTGCCTGGCGGTTGGCAAACGAGTTCAATGAGAAGCTTATCCAAGAAGCCCCGTTCCGCGGTGTTGGCTTTGCCGTTGAGAGCGAATCGCCTATCAAGTTCATGGTCAACGGCACAGTCCAGTCGGAAAACGACAGGGCCAAGCTCATGGAGAAGCTGAAAGAACTTCGGCCCGAAGGAGACTACGAACTCCAGGTCGAAGTGCTGGGCCATTGACACGCGCGGCACGTGAACGCTCCCCTATCCGCCTCCAGCTATCCTTGTCCCCATGCCCGGGACCACCCTCGACTTCATCTCAGACCTCCGCGCACGCGGCCTGCTTCAGCAGTGCACCGATGAGCCCGCGCTGATCGCCCATCTGCAAGCCGGCGACGCCGCCTCCGGCGGACGCCGCGCATATGTCGGCTTTGACCCGACCGCCGACTCGCTGACGATCGGTAACCTCGTCGGGATCATCCAGCTCGCGCGGCTCCAGCGTGCCGGGCACACGCCGGTGGTCATCATGGGCGGCGGCACCGGGTTCATCGGCGACCCATCGGGCAAGAGCGCGGAGCGGATGCTGCTCACGCCCGAGGTCATCTCGCATAACGTCCGGTGCATCACGCGGATATTTGATCGCCCTGAACTGCTCGACTTCGGGGTGGAGCGCCCGAACCGCGCTGTGATCCTCGACAACCACGACTGGCTGGGGAAACTGTCGTACATCCAGTTGCTGCGCGATGTCGGCAAGCACTTCTCCGTCAACATGATGATCCAGAAGGAATCGGTCAAGGAGCGCCTGCACAACCGCGACCAGGGCATCAGTTACACCGAGTTCAGTTACATGATCCTGCAGGCTTACGACTACCTCCACCTGTTCGAGCAGCACGGCGTCTCGCTGCAGATGGGCGGGAGCGACCAGTTCGGCAACATCGTCTGCGGGATGGACCTCATCCGGCGCGGCAGACTCGAAGGCGAATCGCACCCCGCGTTCGGCCTCACCTGGCCGCTCGTCACCAAGGCCGATGGCGGCAAGTTCGGTAAGTCCGAGACGGGCGCGGTCTGGCTCACGGCCGAACGCACCTCGCCCTACGCGTTCTACCAGTTCTGGCTCAATGCGGCCGATGGCGATGTCATCCGTTTCCTGAAGATCTTCACCTTCATCCCGGTGGAGGAGATCGCCGCGATCGAGGCAGCGCACACCGCCGAACCCGGCAAGCGTGAGGCGCAGCGCACGCTCGCACGCCACATGACCGAGCTGCTGCACGGCGCAGCCGGGCGCGAACACGCGGAGGCCGCGGCCAAAGCGCTCTTCACCGGAGACATTGCGCACCTCCCGCTCGCCACGCTTGAAGAAGCGCTGGCCTCCGCACCCGCGACCGATCACGCGAGGGCGGAGCTGGAGGGCCAGGGCATCGCGCTCCTTGATCTGCTTGCGCAGACCTCGCTGGCCAAGAGCAAGAGCGAGGCCCGCACGTTGCTCTCGCAGAACTCCATCAGCGTCAATGGCCACAAGGCCGCGGCCGATGCACGACTCACGGCGGCGACGCTGCTGCACGACAAGGTCATTGCGATCCGTCGCGGCAACAAGGCCTGGCATATCACCCGCTGGGCATAACAGCGTTTCGGGGTGTTCCGGCGCTGCGCACCGGACATCTCATCGCCCGCCCACCATCCGCAGAATCGTTTCGGGCAACTCGGCTTCCCCGGTGCGAGCGCTGAGCAGCGCGGCCCCCGCCGCGGCGAGCACGCCGGTGGTATCGGTTGGCGATGGCGCGGGGGTCCGCGCGTCGAGCAGCCGCGCAAGCTGATCGGCGACCGCATCAACCAGCGCCTCATCGGGACGTTCTTCCATGCCACGCTTCTTGCGAGGCGGCCTCGAAGCGTCGACACCGGCGCCGTCGGCGGTCAGCCAGGCAAACCCGCCCGTGCCCGTGCCGACTCCCGCCGCGCCATCGTCGGTGATGCGCAGGCGCCCGCCATCGCCAATCAGCGTCACCGTCCGGCTCCACCGCGCCGCCCGATCCGACAGCGCCACCGCGGCGGTCCGCCCATCGGCGAATCGCAGATTCGCGGTGAGATCCCCGCTCAGTCCGCGCAGTGTTTCGCCGGCGGCCTGGTGCAGGCCGCGCCCGCGGATGGGCCACACGTAGGTCGCGTGGATCTGCTCGGGCACCCCCAGTAGCGAGATCACGCAGTCGAGCGCATCAAACACTCGAGCGCCGAGCGATCCCTGCCCCGGGCCGCTCCATCCCTCGATCAACACGGTGCGAACATGACCGAACTGCTCGAGCACATCCGCGGCGTCGCGCATCGCCCGCGAAACCCGCATCAGCGGGAGGGTGCGCGCCCAGCCCCCGCCCGCATCGATCGGCTGACGCGGCCGACTGGCAGCGTCTCGGTCCTCATCGCTTCGCACCGGCGCGCCCTGACCGAGCATCACGCCCGCGCCCATCGGCGCGGCCACCATCTCGGCGCCGGCCCCGACCGCCGCGGCGGAGCCCGTGCTCGCATCGACCGGGACGTTCAGTTGCAGCGCGGAGCAGGGCATGGGCTCGAGCGTGGCGACGCGCACGCCGCGAGCGCGGCATGCGGCGATCGCGCCGGCATCCTCGCGGTCCATCGAACCCTGGCGTTGACCCCCGGCAAAGTCGCCCGGTGCCGCGATGATGATCACATCCGCCGAAGCGGAGGTGAGCAGCGAGCGGAGATCGTCAAAGAGCGGCACGGCATCGCGGTCACCGCTGATCGCGGCGATCAACTCGGGCCCCCGCCCTGGTTCCGGGCTTCCTGCGCCGATGATCGAGAGCTGCGCCCGGTCCGCCGCCGCGCGCAGCCAACCTGCCTGCGCGGGATCGGCCCAGACGATCGCCGTGCGACCGGGCGATCCTGGGGTGGAGGACGCGGAGCGGGGGGGGTGGGGGGGAGAGTTGTTGGGCACGCCGGACACCGAGAATCAGTGTACACGGAGCTTGGGGAAGCCCGCCAGCCGGCGCCTCGGCAAAAAGCAAACACGGCCCGGGGAGTGCCCGAGCCGTGCATAAAAGTCAGAGAGATCGATCCGACCGGTCAGTTGTTCTTGACAGCGGTCTTCAACCACGTCGGCCGCGGCTCTTTCGCATCGGTGGGCTCGATGCTGATCTTGCGGCCCTGGAAGACCACCTTGCCGTTGATCAGGGAATAGAGGGTGTCGTCGCGGCCGCGTTCGACCATGAACCCCGGTTCAAACAGCGTTCCGCGCTGGCGGACGATGATTGAACCCGGCTGGGCGACTTCGCCGCCGTAAAGCTTGATACCCAGGTACTTGGGGTTGGAGTCGCGACCGTTCCGGGTCGAGCCCTGTCCCTTTTTGTGTGCCATGACAAATGCCCTTCGCAAGAACCCGCGCGATCGCCGCGACGGGTCACAACACTAGACGCCAGCCCCTTCATCTTCCAGCACGAACAAGAGCCTATCGACGCAAATCAGCGCATGATCCAGGTCTGTTCCCGTACGGGGACCTCATTGAGCCGCTTCCCCATCAGGTCGCCGGGGGTGTCAAAGTCCATCCGAAGGGTCTTGCGGAGGATGAACCGCTGGTCGGACTTGGGAGTCTCGACGGTTGCCGTTTCACCCGAGAAGCCCGCGGCGTACACCGTCAGGCGGTCGGGGTTCGCATCCGTGACGGGCCAGATCACCACCCCGTCCTTGCCGTTCTCGCGTCCTTGGAGAAGCGTGCCGATGATCGTAATCTGGTCCTCGGCGAAGCTGTTCTGCAGCGATGTCAGGATCTTCTCCGTGACCGCCTGGGGCACATCGCGGCCGGAGCGGAGGATCTCGCCTTCGCCGTTGGCCAGCTCAAACGCCGGTGCAAACAGCAAGTCCTGGCCGCTGTTGTTCACAACGGAATAGTCCATGTACAGATACATCCGCGGGCCAACCCCGGCGACATCGATGGTCGTGACCCGAAGAATGCCGGGGGTGATGTCGAGCTGCCAACGCCTGGGCACGGGGTCGGGCTCAGGCGCCAGGCCGAGCAGGGCGGTGCCGGAAGCGACGGTGAGAACCGCCGCGGCCAAGCGGGACAGCCGGCTCGCGAGCGAGCGGCGGGGGGTACGATGAGCCTTTGGGGCGCTTGCGGACATCGCTGAAGTCTCCTGATCGCGTTTCGGATCGACGTCCGAAGGGTGGGAGTGTACAGAGCGGGTACGCGGCGGGAAAGTCTGGGTTCCTTCGGATGACCACCTTCGTCGGCGACATCGACTCCGGTTCCGCAGGTGGCCGCCCCTCCCCCCGGCAGCCAGTGGCCGTATTTATCCCGCCCGAGCTCCGCCTTGCCGCCTGCGCCCGCCTTGTGGCGGACCATGCCCCCGAGCCGCAAATGGCCGCCCGCAGGTTTGTCGAGACCGCCGAAGAACTCGGGATCGACCTGTCGCTGATGTGGGGAACGCTTGACCCTAGCCGAACCGAGATCCGCCAGGTTTGTCTGGCTGTCCTGGGGGCCGGGCGAACGGCGATGTTGTTTCTCTCCGGGGATGCCCGGCGCAAGGGGATCTTCCCCCCGGCCGGCGCAGCGGCCCAGGAGGCCAACGCCGAACGCCTGGCCGTGGTGGAGGCCGCGTGCCGATTGCTTTCGGGGCCGATTCCCGGAAAGTCCCCCTTTGGTGTCCGGCTGGCACAATTGCTGCTGGAACCGCACGAGACATCGGTGCTGCTGGCACTGCGTCGCGCCGGCTTTCGGCAGTTGGGGGACTTGGCCTACATGCGTCGCGAGGCGGCACCGATCCAGGGGGGCCGACACAATCACGCGCTTCCGGAGAATCTGCAACTGGTGTCCGTTGCGGACATGATCATGTCCGGCCGCACCAGCAGTGAGGTCGACCACGTGCTGGTTGATGTGCTCGAGGGTTCGTACGTTGATACCAGGGACTGTCCGGAGCTGTGCGGATTGCGCGATGCGAGCGATGTGCTCGAATCTCACAAGGCTGTCGGGCGCTTCGACCCCGCCCTGTGGTGGGTCCTGTTTGAGGGTGACGTGCCGGTGGGGTGTGCACTCTTCTCGGTATCGCCCGAGCACGACTCCCTCGAACTGGTATATCTCGGACTCTGCGTGAGTGCGCGCGGCCGCGGTATCGGGTCCGCGCTGCTCGGTGTGACGCTGCGCGCCGTGGGCGATCGCGTGATGATGTCCGGAGGCGTGACGTGCGCCGTCGACACACGGAACACCGCCGCGCTGCGGCTGTATCAGCGAGCAGGCTTTCGACGGTTCAGCGTCCGCATTCCCATGATTCGGCCGCTCGCATCGCGATGACACGTTTGTGCCGGTAATCACAGTGCGATCGCGCGTTCTCCACAGTGTTCTCCACGCAAGCCAGCGAAGAAGCGTGAAGACGTGGACAAACTTTTTTCCGCGGCGCAAGTCCCGGCTTTTCCAGAGTTGCGCGAGCCCGGAGCCTCGGCCACACCTTGACGTCGCTTGAGGCGCAACACAACTCCCGATACTCTGTGCCCGGCGGCCAAGGATTCGGCCGCTCCTTCCACGTCACGATGATGACCCGATTAGTAACCCGCCAGCGCAGCCGCAATCGCGGCACATGCAGGGCACTTGGTTGACGCCGCACCTCGGTTGCGGCGAAGGGTCTTCGCTTGCCTTTTCCCGCCGCGCCGGAGCGTGCGTCGGGACGGCAGGATCCGTGACGCGACCGCCGTGGGATGGACTCCAAAGTCACAACTCGACCACGACCGCCGTGGTAGCCCATCGCTCGATGCGCATGCTCGATGACGCGCGAGAGATACAACCTCTGAAGGGTGTGACCTGTGGAGACGCGTCACGCTTCGATCGAAATGGCTGAACAGCGTGTTGATCAACTGTCGGAAGGACTGCGATGCATCGAGGCCGAGAACACACGATCCGAAACCGATGACTGGTCCAGCCCTGCGGGTGCGCTGCGAATCCGCGGTAGCCTGCGAGCTGCGGCCACTGCTGCCGCGCAGAGCGTTGAGTCCTCGCTGAGCGACCGCCTTGTCCGCATCATCGGTCAATCGAGCTACGACCGCTACTTCAGCGGTCGGGTTCGGCTCCATCCCACCGATGGGCGGATCGAGGTTCATGTTTCCAGCCGTGCCGCCGCCGATGTCCTGCGCCGTCGATTCGGCGTCGCTCTGCGCCAGGTCGGTTCCGATTCCGGCACTGCCGCAAGTTGCCCGGCAGAGGTCATCTTCGTCGTTGCTTCTGAAGACACCATTGATCCGCAGGCCGCGCTAGCTGTGAACTCCCCGACATCGGACCCTCAGCCTGCCGCGGCCGCTGCGCCGCGCGCGCACGGCCCCCGCGCCTCAGCCACGCGGTACCGCCTAGAAGATTATGTCGTTGGCGACTCCAACCGCATGGCGTACAACGCGTCGATGCGCATGGCCGATGGCGATGACCCTGGCGCTTCGCGCACACTCTTTGTCCACGGCCCCTGCGGCCTGGGCAAGACGCATCTGCTTCAGGGCGTGGCCCAGCGTTTCCGCGAGCGCGTGCCGGGAGCGGTAATCCGCATCACCAGCGGCGAAGCGTTCATGAACGACTTTGTTGCCTCGATCCGCGCGGCGGGCAGCGAAGGCCGTACAGGCCCCGGCGGTGTGTCCCGGTTCCGCAGCGCGTACCGGCGTGCCGATCTGCTCTGTATCGACGATGTCCACTTCCTCGCCGCCAAGCAGGCCACGCAGGATGAACTGCTGCATACGTTTGATGAAATCGAGCGCGGCGGTGCACGCGTGCTGCTCATCAGCGACCAGCACCCCCGCGCGCTCCGAAAGTTCAGCCCCGCA
This sequence comes from Phycisphaerales bacterium, assembly GCA_038247555.1. Lineage (GTDB taxonomy): Bacteria > Planctomycetota > Phycisphaerae > Phycisphaerales > UBA1924 > JAHBXL01. The sequence goes on from JBBRUT010000016.1 coordinate 31,973, forward strand.
CTCGTCTCACGGTTCATGTCCGGCATGGTGGCGAGCATCGCGCCGCCCGAGGCCGCGCTCCGCGAGCGCATCGTGCGTGTCTTTGCCATCCGCCGCGGACTTGCGCTCGATGATTCCGGCGTTCGCGCCGTCGCTTCCCGCGCCGCATGGACACCCGGTGCGAGCACCGGCCCATCCATCCGCGATATCGAAGGGATGCTCACCAAGATCGATGCGCTCAAGCGCGTTGCGCCGGAGTATCTGAGCGCGGACGGTCGGCTTGGGGCCGCGGCGGTCGAGCGGGCGTTTGGAGGCGGTTCTTCCGCCTCGTTCAGCGCTGGACAATCTGGACAGAGCAGCGAGCACGCCGGCCAGGCGCTCGTGCAGCAGCAGCGTCCGACCAAGCCCGTTCGTATGCACGTCATCATCTCCCAGACCTGTGCTGCGCTGGGCGTCGAGCCCGGCGACCTTGCCGGCAAGACACGTCACAAGCGCGTTGTGCTGGCGCGCTCGCTCATCACCTACATCTCCCGCGGGCTCACCACGCAGAGCTTCCCCGACATCGCCCGCGCGCTGGGCCGCCCCAGCCATTCGACCGTCATCACCGCGTACCAGCGCTTCTGCAAGCAGCTTGAGGCCGATGAGCCCGTCGCGCTCGAACACGCCGCGGAACCAACGACGCTCAGCGTGCTCACGCGCCAACTGATCGAGGCGGTAGTTCATGCTTCAGCCAAAGGTTGATGGGGGAATGCGGAATGCGGAGTGCGGAGTGAAGCGACGGATTGACGACGTGCCGCACAGGCTGATAATCTGCTCCGCATGAGCCATCAGGACTTGAAAGATCGCACGCGAGACTTTGCACTTCGGGTGATCAGCCTCACGGAGGCGCTTCCAAAGGGCCGCACTTGCGACGTGCTTGGTCGGCAACTGCTCCGCTCAGCGACTTCAGTGGGAGCCAACTACCCCTCGGCCTGCCTTGCACGCTCGCGAGCCGACTCGTGAGCAACATGGGAATAGTCGAAGAGGAAGCAGATGAAAGTGGGTATTGGCTGGAGATGATCGAAGATGCAGGTTTGATCAAACCGACTCGAATAGCCGATTGGAAAGCCGAGTGCAACGAGCTTACGGCGATCATCGTCGCATCGATTCGTACCGCGCGTGGAGCACAAAGACCGAGATGAAGTAGTTGTGTTGCTCGAGATTCCGCATTCCGCATTCCCCACTCCGCATTCCGCATTCCGCACTTCGGGCCTCCCATGCACGAAATCCCCCTCTCCCGTCCCGACATCACCTCCGCCGAGATCGACTTGGTCGTGCAGACCATGAAATCTGGCCGGCTCGCGCTGGGCCCCATGGCCGAGCGGTTCGAGCAGGCGGTCGCCGCCTCCGCCGATCGGCAGCACGCCGTGTGCGTCTCCAGCGGCACCGCGGGCCTGCACCTTGCGCTGCTGGCGCTGGGCATCGGCCCCGGCGATGAGGTCATCACGACGCCGTTCTCATTTGTCGCCTCCGCCAACTGCATCCTGTATGTCGGCGCCAAGCCCGTCTTTGTGGACATCGACCCCAAGACGCTGAACATGGACCCCGAGAGGCTTCAGGCCGCGATCACGCCGCGAACGAAGGCGATCGTCGCGGTGGAGACTTTCGGCAACCCTGCGCACATGGACGAGTACGAACTGATCGCCAAGCGGCACGAGATTACGCTGATCGAAGATTGCTGCGAAGCGCTGGGAGTTCGGCATCGCGGCCGCCCCGCGGGCAGCTTCGGGCGCATCGGTGTGTTCGCGTTCTACCCGAACAAGCAGATCACCACTGGCGAGGGCGGGTGTATCGTGACAGATGACCGGCGGCTGGCCAACCTGTGCCGGTCGATGCGGAATCAGGGCCGCGCGATCGTGGACCCGCAGGACACCCGGCCCGATCTTTCGCGCGGCGTCGCGGGCGCGATCGGCGGCGGCGGCGGCTCGGTCGGCTCGTGGCTCAGCCATGAGCGGCTGGGGTACAACTTCCGCATGTCGGAGATCAATGCGGCGATCGGCGTGGCGCAGATGCGCCGGCTCGATGAGATCGTGCACAAGCGTCAGCACGTCGCCAACATGTACTTCAAGCGGCTCTCGGGCCACCACGACATCATTCTGCCCACGCTGCTTTCCGACACGGAGATGTCATGGTTCGTGTTCGTGATTCGCATCGGCGGCACCGGCGAGTGGAGCCGCGACGAGCGCGACCGCATCATCGCCGGCCTGCGCAGGCATGAGATCGGCGCATCGGATTACTTCCCGTGCATCCACACGCAGCCGTTCTATGAAGTGCTCGCGGCGGAGGGCAAGGTCCGGGGGCGCGCGGGCGACTTCCCGATCGCCGAGAGCGTCAGCCAGCGGACCATCGCGCTGCCGTTCTATAACGATCTGACCGAGCGCGATGTCGAGATCGTCTGCGGAACGCTCGAGCTGATGATGAGCCGGGAGAACCTGGGGCGGGGCGGAACCTGACGCCGCGCCCCAGGCTCTGGTCTTCCCTCAGCAAGTGTCTTGGGGTGCGAGCCACCACAGGCGTGGGCACCACCAGTCCGCACGTGCCGCCTGCGCAAACATTCCATCACGAATTGATGGCTCTTCATCCCGGCTTCCCCGGTGATTCATTTTCGAGCGCCATGCTCTTGCATGCTCGAATCCAAACCAATCCAGACCAATCGTCCCGAGGCCAATCCCGCCACCTCCGCAATCACTGCTGAGCAGCATCGAGAGGGCCCGGTTGCTCTCGCCATCGAGAAGCAGACTGCAAAGCTGCCTTCAGGTTTCTTCCTGCTCGCCGCCGGCGCGGCCGCGGCCAGCTCGCTCATCCTCGAGCTTGCCGGCCTGAAGGACAAATCGCGGTTCGTCGGACAGTGGGTCGCCCCCATCCTGATCTGCGGCGTCTACAACAAGATCGTCAAGACTCAAGGGAGCGACAAGTTGCATTCCGAAGAGCTCGGCGGCAGCAGAGCCGGCAGCACGGGTAGCGCAGGGCGCTCCAACCGTCCTGAAAGTACGGATCGCTACCCTGACCAAGGTGGCCGGCCCGCCGCAGAGTGGTCGCGCTGATCGGCTTAGCGCAGCTCCTGTCCTTCCAAAGACGACAGTCGGGCGGTTCGAGACCCGGGGCCCATCACGCAGGGGCGCGGACATCCCGTTTCCACAGATCTGTGGATTTTGAACCATTGTTCCACATTCCTGTGGAAACGTGCGATAAGCCGTCGTGAAGGTTGTGGAGTATTGCATGAATTCTGAGAGTTCTCAGACTCTCCCTTGCGTTCACCGTATTGGGTGGTAGCTTCTCCACGGATGAGAGGCCTTGGGTTCCGGGTCGCGTCATCAGTCCCATCGCCGGGTTCCTCCGCCCTGGCAATTGGACTGATCGCCATCCTGAGCCAGCGGAGGAGACGCAAGTGAGGATCACATGCGATTCAGAGAACTCGTGTTGGGAGCGTGCTTAAAAATGGTCAACGCCCTGTCGCCGCTCACGATGCCGCTCATTTGCGTGCCATCCGCGCTGGTTGCGCGCAAGAAGAGTGAACGTACCTCGCGGCCATGCTGCCTGCACCTGACGATTCTTGGTCGAAACCGGATTCTCGCCGAGTGAAGTGGGTAGGCGGACCGCGCGGATGTCGCCATCGTCGATGACGCCATTGCCGTTGTCAGCACCCGCGCAGGCTCGAAGGATCCATCTCCTACGCCGCGAAGAAACGCGATCTGTCTCCCCGCCGACACCACCAGGTCCGGCAGGCCGTCAATGTCAAAGTCCGCGGTGAGGACCGAACTTACCAACTTCCCGTTATCGAACACCGACGGGAACGGCAGTTCACCGTTCAGTAGCGTCCGTTGCTCAAGCTGCTCGAGTGATGCGGCACCACCGACGTTCCGTTCGCCTGTGCGAGTGCGTGTCTTGCTCATCGCCGATGGTCTAAAGTCTGCCAACCTGTACTCTTCCAAGATGAGGAGAGTTCCCATTGCTGGACGACTGTTCGGAGTCTGACCGGTTCTCCCGTTTCGCCTTGCCGCCACATCGCCTCCGGCTATCATCACTTCCCCCAAAGCCAGCTTGCTCTTTCCTTTACGCTGGCCGGAGACTCATCATGCCCTTCGTCTGCCATTTTACCGGCCGCAAGTCATCATTCGGCAAGCAGCGCACCTGGCGCGGCCAGGCCGTCAAGCGTGGCGGCTTCGGTCTCAAGCCCACCGGCATCACCCGCCGCAAGTTCCGCCCCAACCTGAAGAAGGTCACGGCGATGATCGATGGGGCGCCCGTTCGCATCCTCGCCTCGACCCGCGCCATCAAGCAGGGCCTGGTCATCAAGCCCCTGAAGCGCAAGTACGGCTACACCCGTCAGCAGAAGCTCGCCGCCGCCGCGGGCAACTGAGCCGCCTTCCAACACACTGATCCTTCAGGCCGTGGCCCACGCTGCGGTCTGTTCATTTTTGTCGTTGCCCTCCCCCTTCTCCATTCAGGGAGTGGGTTCCGTCTGCCGGATCTCTGGCGGCACCGCTCTTTCGAGCATTGCCTGCATCGCGCACCGGTCTGGAGACCGGTGCCACCCAAATGGCCACTGCTCTACTGCCATCTTCATAGGACTTCCGCTCGCTGTTCTCTGCTTTCTGCTCCCCTCCCAGCCGATACCATGTCCACAGTGAAGTGTGACCGCTGCGACAACGACGCGACCGTTCACGAGGTCATGATCTCGGGTGGCAAGTCCATCGAGCGACACCTCTGCGAGCGGTGCGCCTCCGCAGCGGGTGTGCAGATCCAGCCTCAGCAGCCCGCCGTCACGCAGATCCTCTCGCAACTGCTGAAGGGCGCGGCCGCGGGCAATCCGCAGCAGCCCAAAGCCCCGGCTCAGGCATCGGCGAGCGCATGCCCCGAATGCGGGCTCAGTTTCGCACAGTTCCGCCAGGCCGGCATGCTCGGATGTGCACAGTGTTACGTGTCGTTTGAGGGTCAACTCGGCCCGCTGCTCTCCAGGGCGCACGAAGGCGGCACGCACCACGTCGGCAAGGTTCCACGCAGCCTGGAGATCATCCGTACCGCATCGCAGCCCGCAGGCACCGCGCCTGGTGCCGGAGCCAGCGCCGGCAGTGGGGGGGCGGTCGATCTGCAATCAGAAGAGCTCGCCCGCGCAACCAAGGTGCGAAAGGCGCTATCGGAAGCTGTTTCCGCAGAGAACTACGAACGCGCTGCGCTGCTGCGAGATGAGCTGCACAAGATCGAGGCGGTGCTGCGCAGCGTGAACCCGCCCGCCGGAGCGCCCAGCCTTGCCCGGCCGCCGCGTGCCACCCGAAAGCCCAAGCCCGAAGAAGGCCAGCCCGGCGCGGAGGGCACGCAGCCATGAGCAACACCGGTGGATTCGCAGGTGAACTTTTCCGCGGCGGGGCCGAATGGCTCAGCGGCCGCGGCGGCGAGTCCGATGTCGTGATCTCTTCCCGCGTCCGCCTCGCGCGCAACCTCGCCGGGTTTCCGTTCGTCTGCCGCGCAAGCCGCATCCAGCGGCAAGCCGTGCTCGACCTTACGCGTCAGCGCCTTACCACCACGGGCATCGCGAGCCGCGTGCTCTGGGTTGATGTCCATCGCGCAGGGCCGCTCGAACGCACGCTTATGGTTGAGCGCCATCTCATTTCCAAGGAACACGCCCGGGGCGCGCCGGGTGCGCCCGCCGCGCAGGCTGCCTGCCCAACACCCGCGGGGCAAGCGGGAAACGAAGCCGCGGCCGAGCCGCGAGGCGTCGCCATCTCGCTCCCGGATGAGTCGCTCTCGGTGATGGTCAATGAAGAAGATCATCTGCGACTCCAGGTTGTCCGTCCCGGTCTGGAACTTTCGCAGGCCTTTGCCGATGTCAACCGCGTCGACGATCTGCTGGAGGGGCCATCAACGACGGGCCTTGGCGGCAAGCCGCTCGAGTTCGCCTTCAGCCCACGATTCGGCTATCTGACAGCCTGCCCGACGAACGTCGGCACGGGCATTCGCGTTTCGGTGATGCTTCACCTCCCCGCGCTCAAGCTTGTCGGCGAGATGGACAAGGTTCGGCGCGCAACGCGCGACATGGGCTTGGCCGTCCGCGGCTATTACGGCGAGGGCTCCGAAGCCGCGGGCGAGTTTTATCAGATCTCGAACCAGACCACGCTCGGCAAGCCCGAGGCCGTCATCCTGCAGGAGTTTGAGCGCGAGATCATCCCCCAGGTAATCCAGTATGAGCGTGCTTCTCGCCGTCTCCTTCTGGAGAAGCGCAAGCGCATGCTGGAAGACAAGGTCTTTCGGTCGCTGGGCCTGCTCCGCGCGGCTCGGCTGCTCACGCCCGAGGAAGCGATCGTTCTCCTCAGCGATGTGCGTCTGGGTGTGCTTGCCGGGCTTGTAACGGACATCGAACTTGCAACGGTGAACCAGCTCATTCTGCTCACCCAGCCCGCGCACCTTCAGCGGGTCGTGGGCCACGACCTTGACCAGGGCGAGAGGCGGGAAGCCCGAGCAGACTTTGTCCGCAAAGCCATGGGTGCGGGCTGATCTCTTGGTTGCGTAGAAGTTCATGTCGGCCGTTTGCCAACCTTGACCTTCATCCTTGTTGTCAAAGCACCCTTGGCGGTACACTGGCGCCGTGCCGCGGAATGAGCACCCAAACCCGATCCCCAAGCCCCAGCGATTCGTCTGGCCGCCGAAACCGATCGCGCCCAGCGCACCAGCTGTTCCCGCCGCGGCGGAGGTCATCCGCGGGCCGGAACTCACTCACTCCTGGAGCGATTCTCTCCGTCGTGCGATTGATGACACACGTCGCACCTGGCTGGATATGACACTGCCGCGGCTCGATGAGCGTCTCGCCGAGCACGGTTTCATGCCCGACGGTCCCGGAACCTACTGCCCCAAGTGCGGATTGACCGCTGAGCGTGACCTTGGCCAGGGTTGCTGCGACGACTGCACTTCTCGTCGCCCGGCGTGGCACCGAATAGTCCGGCTGGGCACCTACACGCCGCCGCTTGCAGATGTCATCCGCCAGATCAAGTTCAGCCAGTGGCGGCGGCTAGGGCAGGACCTTGGAGTGTTGCTGGGCAGGCAGCTTGCCGAGCAGTTGCCCACGCCGCGTCCGCGGATTGTTCTGGTGCCCGTGCCGATGAGCTGGCGGCGGCGGGTGTTTCGGGGCATGGATCACTCGCTGGCGATCTGCCGAGGCGTGCGTGAGGGGATGGGGGGGGAGGCCCGGATCGCCAAGCTGCTGAAGCGAAGGCATGGCCCGAGCCAGCTTCAGGTCCTGCCGAGTGAGCGATCCGGAAACGTTGGCCGGATGATTCAGCCAAGACGGTTTGGATTTCGATCGGCATCGGAAGCAACTCTGGTCATCGTGGTGGATGATGTGATGACGACGGGTGCCACGATGCGGGCGAGCTGCCGCGCAGTGGGGGAGGGGCTGGCTGCGGTGGGCGCTGGCCGCCGCGAAGTGTGGGCGCTCGTGGCAGCAAGAACACAGTTGCCCGATGGGGACCGGGACGAGGGGGAGGGAACGGTGTAAGGTGGTGTGAGCGAATGGTTTAGGGTAAGATGCCGAGAGTTGCGCTTCGGGATGGCCTGTGCATGGCAAGGGGAAAAAACGGGATCATTTGTACAGAGTCTTGACTGTGGGGAGCGGCCGTCTACACTCTCCCTCGCCTTCGGAAAACCCGTCGGCACGGGTGTCACGCCGTCTGATGACGACGAAACCCCACGATCATTGACAAGTGAAGACAGTTGGGTGATCCGCGAGAATGTGCGATCGTGACATCGACGTGATACGTCGAGTCCCTTGCCGGGACAGTCATGGTCGATCCAAAGGCAACCTGGGTTCACAGCCAGGTGCTGACATTCTCTCGTATCACAACCCTAAAAAGTATGGGGTCGGTCCACAAGACCGGCCTCAGAGAGAATCCAGTTTTAAGTCCCCGGTCTAGCCGGCCGGGGGCGCCGGTCGCAGCCTTCCCCAAAGTTGGTTGCGGTCGGTCGACCCTCGCATCACGCAAGTGATGCGGGAAACAGGTCGAACCTTCAACGTTTGAAGCTAGCCGGTGCGAGAGCATCGGATACAACGAACAACAATTGAAGAGTTTGATTCTGGCTCAGATTGAACGCTGGCGGCATGGCTAAAACATGCAAGTCGAACGAGAACCCCGCAAGGGGGGACAGTGGCGGAAGGGTTAGTAATACCATCGAACGTACCCCGAGGTGAGGGATAGGCATGGGAAACTGTGCGTAATACCTCATGATCTCCAAGGAGCAAAGATTTATCGCCTTGGGAGCGGCGATGGGCCTATCAGGTAGTTGGCGGGGTAAAGGCCCACCAAGCCTTAGACGGGTAGCGGGTGTGAGAGCACGGCCCGCAACATCGGGACTGAGACACTGCCCGGACTCCTACGGGAGGCTGCAGTAACGAATATTCCGCAATGCGCGAAAGCGTGACGGAGCAATGCCGCGTGCAGGATGAAGCAGCTTCGCTGTGTAAACTGCTGTCAGGGGCTACTAACTATGAAGAGCCTCAGAGGAAGGACCGGCTAAACTCGTGCCAGCAGCCGCGGTAATACGAGTGGTCCAAGCGTTAGTCGGAATCACTGGGCTTAAAGGGTGCGTAGGCGGACCAGAAAGCGTCTTGTGAAATCCCCCGGCTCAACCGGGGAACAGCAGGGCGAACTACTGGTCTTGAGGAAGGTAGAGGCCGGCAGAACGATCGGTGGAGCGGTGGAATGCGTAGAGATCGATCGGAATGCCAAAGGTGAAGACAGCCGGCTGGGCCTTTCCTGACGCTGAGGGACGAAAGCGTGGGGATCAAACAGGATTAGATACCCTGGTAGTCCACGCCCTAAACGATGCACATTAGACCGATGCGGCTCTGACGTCGTATTGGTCGTAGAGAAATTGCTAAATGTGCCGCCTGGGGAGTACGGTCGCAAGGCTA